>NZ_JBITNB010000016.1:0-66425 GCF_054373195.1 Paenibacillus sp. CMAA1364
TAAATCCATTGGCAGGAAAAGTTGGTCCATGGTATATTGAATGTACAAAGAAATCACTCCTTTTGAAATGGTTGCTCGTACTTCCATTTTACCAAAAAGAGCGATTTTTTTGTGTTATTTTTGGTTGGAAAGTTGCAAAAGTCTGCTTAAAGTAGCGCAGAGAACGGAACGATTCCGAAAAAGCGACAGCGGTCGCCTTGGTCTCCAAATTTCAACCGCTATACGGTTTCAATCCAGAAATTTGGAGAGCACAGCGATTGTAGGAACGGTCCGTTCGCGGAGCGTCTGTTCAAAAACACCTAGCTTTCGCCTACAAAAAACAAAAGGGGTGTCCCTAGCTATTTCATAGCTTTTGGGACAGCCTCTTTGTAATTTCACGTTCATGAAATGTTCAATCTACGAGCTAATTAGCGTGGTAACTGTTTCCAATAACTGCAGGAGATATAATGATCGAATGGGTCTATAGACCTATTCGCAATCATATCCTCTTTCTTAGCGTTGTAGCTTCAGTAAAGGGTAGAAATGCGAGTGGTTACAATATTGTAATATATTCAGTTGTTATTATCTTTCTATATCTAAATGGATATCTAAGCCATTTAGAGCATGACCTAGCATTACTTTTGACCCGATAGGATATAGATGAGGCATGACTATGGACTGATTAACTACCGGTAAGATGCGCTTTACAATGAGGACAAGCACTTAGAACAAGCGCATCTTAGGAGGTAATCACATCATGAAGAATCGTACAAAAATGATAACAGTATCACTCTCAGCAGCATTACTATTCGGTAGTCTATCTTTGCCCTCATTAATTCAACCAGTAGAAGCCGCAACAGCTACATCACAAGTCATTTGGGGAGTGAATTTAAGAAAGTCACCATCAAGTTCATCAAGTGTCATTCGAATGCTTAAAAAAGGTGAGGAAATTGTTGTTTTAGGTAAATCAGGTGCATCATGGCTTAAAGTACAGAATGTCGAAGGCAAAATAGGGTATATATCTTCATCTGATAGATATACGACGAAAGTTTCGGGAGATTCAAATAACGACAACAATAATAATACACCGAGCAGTAGCGTTGAGAAGATGATCTCAGCAGGTATGAAGTACCTAGGTACTCCTTATGAGTTCGGATCAAGTCGTACAAATACGATTACATTTGATTGTTCTGATTTCATTCGCCAAGCTTTTATAGATGGCGCGGGAATAAAATTGCCAGCTGACTCTAGAGGTCAGGGAGATTACGTAAAGAACAAAGGAGCAGTAAAGAATGATTGGACTCAATTAAAACGTGGGGATCTAATGTACTTCATGTCCTATAAAGGGAGTAGTGCATCTGCTTATTCAGGTATAGATAAGTCCAAAGCTAGAATTACTCATACGGCTATATATCTTGGTGATGGAGAAGTTCTTCATACGTACTCTAAGGAATCTGGCGGTGTTAAGACGAACAATATTAAGGGTACGCATTGGGAGAAGCGATTCTTATTCGGTGGAAGCGCACTCTAACGTGAATTGAATTGATATCCAAATGTCATAACGAAGGCTCTATTCAGTCAAGATCGAATAGAGCCTTCGTTATATTCTTTATGTAAAACTTATATGACATTTGTCATATAGGTGATAGGACGTTTATGACTGTTATCCTCAGATGAAATTGCCTATACTAAGGAGAGTAAAGTGCTGTGACATAAATATAGCTTTATCTTAGCTTCTAATCTGAGGAGGAATATATGTAATGACCGAAGCAAAACAAGTCAATCTAAGAAAAAAGGTCGCCCCTTACGAAAAAACAGAAATGAAATCAAGTGTAAGACAACTAATAAATACAATGGTACCGCTCATTGCCTTCTGGTATGCAGCATACTTGAGTTTATCCGTTTCATACGTATTGACTTTAGTCTTGGCTATTGTCACTTCTGGTTTTGTAATCAGAACCTTTATTATATTTCACGATTGTACACACCAATCATTCTTCAAAAGTAAACTAGCAAATAAAATTGTGGGTACGATCACAGGTGTAGTTGCATTGGTGCCGTATGAACAGTGGAAATATAGTCATTCGATGCATCATGCAACAAGCAGTAATCTCGATAAACGTGGTACAGGTGATATGTGGCTGTTAACTGTGGATGAATATGCGGAAGCGTCCAAATCCAAAAGATTAATGTATCGCATTTATCGTAATCCATTAGTGATGTTTGGTGTAGGTCCTATCGCTGTATTCTTGTTCCAATATCGTTTCAACCGTAAAGGTGCAAAACGTAAAGAGCGTATCAATACCTATGTTGTGAATATTTCCATTGTGACTCTGTATGCATTACTGATCTGGGCTATAGGTTGGCAGGCTTTTGTAATGGTGCAAGGTCCAGTATTCTTTGTGTCAGGATTACTAGGTATTTGGTTATTCTACGTTCAACATCAATTCGAAGATTCTTACTTCGAGAATGAAGATGAATGGGATTATGTGAAAGCAGCAGTGGAAGGAAGTTCATATTACAAATTACCTAAAGTGCTTCAATGGTTCACAGGTAATATTGGCTTTCATCACGTGCATCATTTGAATCCGAAAGTTCCTAACTATCATTTGGAAAAAGCCCATAATAATACACCGCCGTTGCATAATGCAACTACAATCACTTTAGGAACTAGTCTTAAATCGCTTAACTTTCGTCTGTGGGATGAGAAGAACAAAGTATTTGTTAGTTTCAAAGAAATGAAGAAACGCCTTCGTAATTCGAAGAACGGAGTTGAGCAATTAAAAGTAAGTATTCCTAATCCATTGGAGGAATAGTTACACTTATATCGTTATTTATGTTAGAATTCAATCGAATTAAGGAGTTAACTAACGAAGAGGGTGGACGACCGTGCAGAAATGGTATCAAAGTTTCCTTAGGAGTACTGGACTTAGTCCTTATGTATGGGTCGTCTTTTTTATCCTCCCTTTCTATTTCATCTTTCGATCATCATCTCCGATTCAGATTACGACAGGAATTGTAATGACCTTCGTGTTCTTGGGATGTTATGTATTGTCCTTTATCACAAAAGGTTGGCCGATCTATATATGGACGAGTGTGCAAATTGTCATTTCTATAAGCATGACCTTGTTATTTGGTTATGTTTATTTTGCTGTTTTTCTAGCGTTATTTATTGGGAATATTCAGAATAAATCCGGATTTATTACACTGTATTGTGTTCATTTGGTGACAACGTTTATAAGTATTAACTATGGTTTCTTCACGCAAGGGTCTCTATTCATCACGCAATTTCCTTTTATTATTATGAGTCTGATCGGTGTGATTCTTCTTCCAGTGAACACTTATAATCGTAATAAGAATGATAAACTGCAAGACCAGCTTGAAGATGCTAACAAGCGTATTTCCGATCTTGTCAAATTAGAGGAGCGTCAAAGGATTGCACGAGACTTACATGATACATTGGGACAGAAACTTTCCCTGATCGGATTAAAGAGTGACCTTGCAAGTAAGTTGATGACGAAAGACATCACTAAAGCTCAAGTAGAGATTAATGATGTTCGTCAAACCGCAAGGAGTGCCTTGAAGGAAGTACGTGAAATGGTTACGGAAATGCGCGGGTCAAGAGTAGAGGATGAAGTGTTCCGTGTGAGCCAAATATTGAAGGCAGCAGAAATAGAATACAGTATCATAGGGGATCCGATATTAAAGAATACTTCATTACTAACGGAAAACGTGCTAAGCATGTGTCTTAAGGAAGCTGTCACCAATGTAGTCAAGCATAGTGAAGCGACAAAATGTATCATTGCAATTGAACCGACAGGAACGGACTTAGTTATTTCAGTACAAGATAATGGCGTTGGTATGGATAAAGGAAACAATCGCATTAGAGGGAATGGATTGCGCGGGATGATGGAAAGGCTTGAATTCGTAAATGGAACACTTGAGATTGTGTCGGACAATGGTACGAACCTAATCATTACGGTTCCGAATGTAATAAAAAATATGGATGAGAGGGTGGAGGTATGATCCGGATAGTCATAGCAGAAGATCAACGCATGCTGTTAGGTGCTCTTGCGTCATTACTTGAACTTGAAGAAGATATGACCGTTGTTGGAAGAGCAAGTAATGGTGAAGAGGCAATTGAATTGGTCCACCTTCACCAACCTGATATTTGTATTATGGATATCGAAATGCCGTCAAAGACGGGACTTGATGCTGCGGAAGAATTGAAGGAGTATGACTGTAAGGTTATGATCTTGACCACTTTTGCTCGTCCAGGATATTTCGAACGAGCACTTAAAGCTGGCGTAAGTAGTTACTTACTCAAAGACAGCCCGAGTGAAGAACTGGCCAGTAGCATTCGGAGTGTTATTGGAGGACGACGAATTTACGCACCTGAACTTGTAGATGGTGCATATGGTGAGGAAAGTCCTCTGACAGAACGTGAGAAAGAAGTTCTTCAACTGGTTGCCAGTGGTAAGAATACGAAAGAGATTGCTGCTCAGCTCTATATTACAACGGGAACGGTACGTAATTATATTTCTGTCATTCTAGATAAGCTTAAGGTTGGTAATCGAGTGGAGGCAGTGACACGATTTAAAGAAAAGGGATGGTTCAAGTAAAAACCATACCAATTAATATGCACCCCAACGGTTAGCGTGCGACGCTAACCATTGGGGTGTTTTATGATGAATATGAATAATCATGGGCACATAAGATGAGTAATGCATATTTATCTTTTGTAATGACAAAATGCAACAAATAATAGATAATAATTGATTTCAGGTAATAAAGAGGAGGTTTTGCGCCTGATCATTGGTGAGTCTATTTTTAAAGCACGTATAGCCAACGATATGGGGGCAGTAGAACAACTGATTACCGATGAAAGTACAAAAATCATTGCTTTGCAACAAGAGTCCCATTTACTATCACAAAAGATTATGCAGATCAAAGATGAGAAAATCTACTCCTGTCAGGATATACAGTATTTAAGTATACATTAACTTCGTATGCGACAGATCTAGAATGCTAGCTGAATAGACTGACATGTCTAATGTAGACAAAAAGGAACCCACAACAACGGGTTGTGGGTTCGTACAATGTATTTATATATACTAAAAGGGGTAACTTCATTGTAGCGTTATAACATTAAAAGAAGATGAAAATTAGATTGCAGTTTCATTACAATTGATCGACATTTTGTCGACTAATGAAGCTGAAATGGACAAAAAGATTATTATAATTAGTAATCATTGCACAACGGATATTGGACTGAGTAGACAAAAAGAAGCAGCGTGTACACGCTGCTTCTTTTTGTCTTTCATTAGTGATTATAGGATCTGCTAGCACTAATTCATTTGTAATCAATGGTATAGGAGTACTGCTGCTTGCGCACGGCTTGCTATCTCAAGCGGTGCAAAGTTACCGTCATCCATGCCGTTAATGATGTTATTGTGCTGCAAAGCTGATATCGCTTCTTTCGCATATGTTGCGATGAACGCCTGATCCTTGAAGTCAACCACAGTAGTTGCTAAGTCTAATGGAATATCAGACAATTGTAAGGCACGGTATACCATTACGATCATATCCTGACGGCTAATAGGATCGTTAATACCAAATGAGTTATTCGACAAGCCGGATGTAATATCGAGTTTCTGAGCAGATGCAACGGCATTGTAGTACCAACTGTCTTTCTTAACATCGTTGAAGGTGCTACTAGCATTGGTTTGATTTAGATCCAACGTTTGAATCAACATATGGATAAACTCTGCTCTTGTCACAGAAACATTTGGTGAAAAGACTTGTGGAGATACACCATTAACAATTCCACGAGCTGCAAGACCAAGGATGCTATCATTGGCCCAAATGATGGAAGCTACATCGTTGAAGTTCACATCGACTGAAGTTGCTGCATATTGGCTGAAGTGGGTCGCATTAAATTCAACCATACCTGTTGAAGTGTTGTATCTTCCGTTCTTAATGATTTCCAATTTACCATTGTCAGTTAAATAGTATATAACGACTTTGTTAGGATTCTCCGAAGACTTCAATGTATACGGTAGGGAGACCCTAACGGATTGACCTTTACCGAACTTACTTATCTTCTGACCGCCAACACTTAGATCGAGGTTATAAACAGTATTCGATCCGATGGTTTCGCGAGCCATTTCAGATAATGTATCGAGATCAACTTTGCTGATATTGAGTTCAACGCTTGCTGTACTGTCTGCTCCTTCGAACAAGGATACTGGTAATTGAACAGTCGCAATACCTGCTGCAATTTCGATTGTTGTGATTCCTGCCAGTTTAGCGGCCTGAATCTGATTTACAGGGATAGTAACGGATACCTGCTTCGACCCAACCGTACCTTTCAATTGGAATTTTAGCAACCCAGCTTTAGATTCCGAAAGGGCATTTTTAAAGTCAGAAGCATGGATCGAAACTTTCACAGTTCCACCTGTAATCACATTCCCGTCTCCATTTACTGGAGTAGATGGAGTGGAGGGAGGAGTAACCACTGGATCTTTATCTCCGTTATCTATGCCACCACTACCAGGCTTACCTACTAATTCAAGCGCCCCAAATCTAGAGGTGTTCTCGTAGGAGCTACCTGTCGGGTCGTTCCATATCGCGACACTACTTCTTGTGCCGTCACCAGTTTCGTCGTTATTCACTTGAATATCGAATCCGATTACACTATCAGCTACTGTGTATTTCGGATCTAAATCAATCGTAGCTTCCACGATATAACCACCATCGACAAGTTGAGTTCTCGTATGGAAGTTATCTGCTGATGCTACGCCATTATAGCTTTGCTCATTAAGATAGTTGACGCGATATTGTCCATCAGCCGCTCCATAACTCGATGATTTCGAGTTGCTCGGGTTGATAAATATTTCAAGCGAATCCTGTTCGTGCGCGTTTGTACTCTTTTTACTCAATAGACTATCGGTTACATGTGCATACACATATAGGTGGCCGGAATCCCACATTGTTTTCACTTTGGCGGTTGCTCCTGAGGTACCAGTCACCCAGATGTCGGTTGAGATCTCATTGGCTATTGCCCAAATTGCATCACCATGACCGATAATCGGAGTTCCATGAATCGCTTTGGAAGTTTTCACTGCCGGCATAAATGTTAGATCACCATAGCCAGTAGTATTCGCTTGTTGGTTATTGCCTAGATCGCTCCAGGAAATGATATTACCATTCTTACCATGTTCCGAACCATTATCTGACCCGGAATCCGTAACGCGAATGTCGAAAGATACTATACGTCCAGTTGTGCTTCCACTTAACGGAACTTGTGCAACGATGGTGTATCCATTATTCGTTTCCACGCTGTTCGCAGATCCACGCGCAATCTTCACTGTGGTAATGTTGTCGCCATCCTTTATAAACAATTCGACCGTATCGCCAGGCAAGTTCGAGTTGTCTATTACAACAGCTTTTACATACAGATTATTTGGATCCCACAGAGTCTTCATCGTTGCTTCCAGGGTACCACTCTTATCTAAAGGAATTCCTGCTACCGTATGCCAGACAAAATCATCGACTGTGCTCAGATCCGGACTTCCATTTGCAGCATAAGCTGTTTTCTTGAGGAAAACTAGCTTCGATGGATCAACCATGCCCCAATAAGCAGGTTTTGCTTGGAAGTTCATATCGAATGCGAACGGTGCATCTTGACGAGTGACAGGACGATTATGAAGCCATGTGTGGTCATCAGAGATCCCCCAGAATGTTACATTGCTGATCCATCCTTCAGGGTTGTTGACCGTTCTACCCATATCATCTAATTTCTTTAACTCTTCGAATAATTCTTTATATCGGTAGCCTTGTTTCACAAGTAATTCTTCAGGTACAACTTGAGATGCATCGGTGTTATTAGTATAAACAGAGACATCCAACTCCGTTAACTGGTTGTCATATCCAGCCTCACCGAACATTTTGATTGAATCAGAAATTTGCTGAACAGAAGGTCCATTAATATTGATGTGTGTCTGATGCCCCACGCCATCAACCTGTACACCTGCTGCCTCTAATCTAGTTAATAAGTTGAATAGTGCTTGCGCTTTACTCGGGTTATCCGTGCTGTAATCGTTGATATACAGTTTGGCTGTCCCTGCTACTGCATATTTTGTTGGATCATTAGCATACAGTTCATCCAAAATTCTACGTGTCTCAGTAAACGCAACTTTAATAAAATCTTCTCCGGTTAACTGATACCAGAGACTATTGGAACGCATACCATCCGGGTTCTTTGCATCAATTACTTCGTTCACAACGTCCCAACTAGAGGCAATATCTGCGTATCTTGGTACGACTACTTCAAGATAGTCCTTGAGTCGATGAAGGACGAGTTCTTTATTTGCAGGAGATGGGGTTAAGTTTTGCGTGCCATCTTCCGTCTTGAACATCCAGTCTGCTACTTGTTCGTGCCACACTAAAGTGTGGAAGCGCATGTTCAATCCGTTTTGCCGTGCATAATCCGCAAGTTTGTCTGCGTTTGCGAAATCATGTCGATCTTCTAACGAACTAATTGAAGACGGCTTCATGGAGTTCTCTGCCACAATCGAGTTGAAATGCATATCCAGAAGTTGTTTGCTCTTTCCTTCCAATCTGTTCGGTTCTAAAGCTGCCCCAATCTGGAAATAATTCTGATAAACATCCTTCAGTTTTGCAAGATCTAATTGAACTGGAGGAGTCTCAGACGGTATACCTGTCATCTTGACGAATACATCATCCAGATAAAAGGAAGCATTTACAACTGAACTTTCAATATAGAAGTTAAGATCTGTGAGATTCGCATTGTAAGTGAATGTTCCCTTAAGCTCTACCCAATCCGTGCCCGTGACAGCCCCTGAAGCGATGGTGAGCCAACTCTTGGAACCACTAGCATCTAATTCTGCTGAGATTTTAAATGGGTGTGAAGTTGTAGACGTATCTACAAGCTTAACGAAAGCGGAGATTTCATACTTCGCATTCTTCGTAATCTTGTCAAAAACATTCATTGTGGGTCCATGCCAGTCCTTCGTACGACCTGTTGTCTTCAAGCTGTTCGGACCTGATCTGAACTGTTCTTTGGATGCCTCTACAACAACGGATTGGGTGTCATCTCTGTGGACCCAACCTTGAGTTGTTCCGTCATCGAAGTTATATCCGAATTCTGTAGGTCCCGTTGGAGGTGTACCAGATCCTCCGGAATTATCATCCGATGATGTATTCACAATGAGGACATCATCGATAAACACATCGGCAATCGATGTGTTTGTCTCGATATACATGGTCATATTCGTTGCATTAGTCGGAAGAGTGAAATTAGGATTCGATAATGTTACCCAACCTGTATCGTTGATGGTTGTATCACCTACAACCCAATCATACATGTCATTTCCGTCCTGAGTCGACTTCATAACAATATGTGCATTATCACTACCTGTCCCAAGGCGGACCTTGAGAGAAACTTCATAGCTGTGACCCCCTGTAATTATTGCACTCAAGTCAATGCTTGGACTACAGTCTTTACTTTCCCGTTGAGATAACAGCAAAGACTGTGATCCATTGGCTGCATATACGGATGAAACTACCGTCTGTGCCCCTGTGTTGCAATTAAATGCTTTCCAGCCTCCAATCTGTCCGTCCTCAAATCCATTATCAAGCACGATTGTTGAAGCTGCTTGTATTGTGTTCTCCAACCTTCCTATCGGCATCAATAAACCGATTATTAGTAGGAAAGCCAAGCACGAAGTAAATACTTTACGCATATTCATCCCCCTAAATCATTATTAAGCGATGTAATCGCTTACAAACAACCTTAGCAATGAAATAATGATAATAATACCTGTAAAAGTAAAGGATGTCCCCCCTCAAATATTAGAACAATATTATCCTGATATCTCTAATCAATAGTTTTAAATATCTATATTTTAATGAACGATTTGGGTAAATTGATTGTTGTTATGGATATGTACCCAATCACTAGTACTTGATATACTAGGTAAAAGTATACCTACTCAAAGCACATCATGTCCCCGTGGGGATTTTGACTAGTAAGACATAACAATGTATGACAAAAGGAGTTAAGAATGTGGAAAAAAGAAGGATTACTAACCCAATCTTACCTGGATTTAACCCGGACCCATCCATTCTGAGAGTAGGCGAAGATTATTATATTGCCACCTCAACCTTTGAATGGTTCCCGGGGGTACGTATACATCATTCGAAGGATCTGTTACATTGGAAGCTGTTGGATCGTCCACTAGCTTCCCGCAGGCTGCTGGATATGCGCGGAAATCCAAGCTCTGGTGGGGTATGGGCACCATGCCTCAGTTATAGTAATGGTCTATTTTTTTTGGTGTACACAGATGTGAAAAGTTACTCAGGTGCATATAAAGATACGCATAATTATGTCATTACAGCATCTTCAATAACCGGCCCATGGTCAGATCCTGTTTATTTAAATAGCAGCGGTTTCGATCCTTCTTTCTTTCATGATGAGGATGGACATATCTGGTTGCTCAATATGGTATGGGACCATAGAAAAAACCGGAATCCATTCCATGGCATCGTACTACAAGAATATTCGGTGGCAGAGAAGAAGCTAATGGGATCGAAGAGACTCATATTTAAAGGTACTGAACTAGGATGTACGGAAGCGCCGCATTTGTATAAACGCAATGGTTATTATTATTTGATGACGGCTGAAGGTGGAACGGGTTACGAACATGCCGTCACCATGGCCCGTTCAAAGGAGATAGAAGGTCCATATGAGCTTGATCCGGCTAATCCGATGCTCACTTCATTTGGAGAACCTAAGCTTGAACTCCAGAAGGCTGGTCACGCCAGTCTTGTGGAGACACAATCAGGTGAGTGGTACATCGCGCATCTGTGCTCTCGTCCGATTGCTAAGCTTGCCCGATCTCCTTTAGGACGTGAGACAGCGCTTCAGCGCTGCGAGTGGACCGAAGATGGATGGTTGCGACTTGCTAGTGGCACGAATCAACCTCAGCTTGATGTACAGCCGCCAGCTTTGGCCGAATATTTGCAGGACCCACCTGACGATCGAGATGAGTTCGATAAGGAAGAGCTTAGTGAAAACTGGGATACGCTACGCGTTCCGCATGATGAATCTTGGCTTACATTGAAGGAACGCCCCGGATTCTTACGTCTTCGAGGGAGAGAATCACTTAATTCACAGCATGAGCAAAGCCTTGTCGCAAGAAGACTGGAAAGTTTGCATTCGCAAATGGAGACTAAGCTTGAATTCGAGCCTACTTCATTCCAACAAATGGCAGGCCTTGTCGTATATTATAACAATAAACATCATTATTATTTACGTGTCACTCATCATGAGGAGGCAGGAAAGTGTCTTGGAATCATTACCAGCGACAATGGCGTCTATGATGAGCCATTACCTAAGGAAGTCTCACTGGGTGAAGCGAAGGAAGTTCATTTGAGAGCCGATGTAAGGCAGGAAGTATTGCAATTTTCGTATTCAATAGATGGACAACACTGGATGCAAATCGGTGATCCACTTGATCTTTCCAAACTGTCGGATGAGTATTGCACGAAGTTTATCGATGGTACATTTACGGACTGGGGTTTTACAGGTACCTTTGTTGGCTTGTGTGTACAGGATTTAACGGGTGAGAGAATGTTGGCAGACTTTGATTATTTCACTTATCTCAAAATGTAATGTTGAAAAAATGGCTGAGCCGCCCTTCGTAGGACAGCTCAGCTTCTTTGATTTGTATGTATCTCATCCATTATATGTATTAAGCTGAGAGGAGCGAATCTTATGATGAATGTGTTTTTGGTCGATGATGAACCATTAGTTCTCGAGGGATTAAGAACGATGATTCATTGGGAGAAATATGGATTTCAAATTTGTGGAGAAACGTTGAGTGGGTTGAGTGCTCTTAAATTCATTCAAGATCACAAGCCAGAATTAGTTATTACAGATATTAATATGCCCGTATTCAACGGGCTTGAGTTAATTACTAAAGTAAATCAAACAATGACGAATCCGCCGAAATTTATTATTTTAAGTGGGTACGATGATTTTAAATATGCTCAAACAGCGATGAAACAAAGGGTGGATGAGTATTTGCTTAAGCCGATAGATGACGAAGCGATAGAAGTGTTATTAGCCAAAATGAGTATAACCATTGCTAATGAGAGGGCAACTGAAGAAGATCGCTATATAAAACAGTCATGTATAGCCAACAGTATGGTTAATCGTTTGATTAAGGGTGAGTTCAGTGCAGAGTTAGAACTTCAAGTTGCGCAGGTCATGAACTTGCATGGCGAAGTGGAATTGACGTGTATTCTGATCGAAACATCAGAATATAATTTCGATTTGCAAAAGTTTCTAGGAGAATATTTCTCTTATACCGTATCGCATTTCTTTAGCGATGATGCTGGACGAAGGGGAGTTCTAATTGAGTCTGATTGCATCTCTGAACATAGGTTGAGAGAAGAGATATACCTATTACTTCAACAAGAGTTAGTGCATCCTAGTAAAGAGTCAATATTTGTTTCAATCAGCGGTAGGATGAGGGGCATACAATCTATCCAAACACTGTATTTGCAGGCAATGACTGCTTTGGAGATGAGATATCATCGGGGTAATCAGAGAATGTTTTGTTTCAGTGATTTTGAGGGCAGTAAGATGAATGATATTACGCATATGGATGTCTTTAAGCAATTGCTTGAAAGGGTTGTAAGTAATGATTCAGCAGAAATAGACCTCTGTGTAAGAGAAGCGTTCACTTCCTTTTCGGCGAACTGTTCGGGTATCGAATTAGTGAAAAGGCATGTGGCTAATTTGGAGTTATCCTTGTGCAGACGAATAGTAGAAGTGAATGGGGAACCAGATACCATCATGCAACAGCAGCAGTTGAAGTATGGAAATCTTGAGAACTTAGATTTTGGAATCATACAGGAGTATGTCTATGAGTTATGTATGATGACGGCTACTTATTTAGTGAAATTACAACTTGAGAATGAAGATAATACCATCTATAACGTTATTCGATATGTGGATCGTGAGTTTCACAATAAGTTACAGCTTCAGGACTTGGCAAGACGTTTTCATATGAACGCTACCTACTTAGGGCAACTGTTCAAGAGATATACAGGTCAGTACTATAATGAATACCTAAATCAAAAGCGAATTGAAGAGGCAGAAAGACTGCTCAAACGAACGCAGTTAAAAGTATCGGATATAGCAAACCGTATAGGTTACCCTAGTACGGATTATTTTGTTAGTAAATTTAAAATGATGACAGGTATGGTTCCCTCCGAGTATAGAAACAAGGATGACAACAACTAGCTATAGGAACAGAAAGGTGTCCAGATAATGATAGGGGAATTCAAATTTAAAAAAATTAACGACATCCCACTCAATTTAAAATTCATGATGGTTTTCTTTTTAGGCGTACTAGTTCCGATTCTGGCAATTAACATGCTTTTCACTGGTCGAATTACGGAGATGATTAAATCCAGGGAGCAACAAAACTTGAATATTTCGCTCGAAAGAGCTAGGAGGGATATTGTTGATTTGATTGAAGGCGGAGTTGCTGTTAGTCATGCTCTTTCAATTGATAGAGATTTGTATAAATTGCTTGATCATACGTATGATAATTCGTTAGGTTTTTACGAAGCTTACGATAATCAACTTAGGGATAGAGTCAATAACTTCGTGCCAGTCAATAATCAGATTAGGAATATCAATATTATTACGAATAATAAATCGATTCTGTCAGGTGGTAACTATTATATTATAAATCAAGAGGTCATGGACAGTGACTGGTATAAACAGTGGATTTCTTATACAGGTCAACTCATGGTAACTACTTATCGTGGAAGTGATGTGATTAATCCAGCCTCAATAGTCCCTTATTTAAGTATCGTGAAACGAATGGATTACTTCACTAACTTGAACTACTATACTAAGCTGATAAAAATAGATTTAGATATTAGAAAAGTATATGAGATTATTATTCGAGAGCAAGAATATATGAAGTTGTATCTAGTCAATGGGAGTAATCAGATTATTATGTCAGCGGACCATGGTTATCTGAATGGCAAAGAAGACTCTTATGCTGGTTATGATTTATCACAACTTGAAGGGAAAGAGAATGTTCATATTGTATCTGTTGGCAATGCTTCTTATATGAAGGGTCTGCGGATAGTTGGTGTCCCTGAGGAAGGGAGAATTTCAAGTTCTATACGAGATATGTGGTTATTCGCTGGATTTCTTGCGGCAACGATAACCTTCGTTGCATTTCTATTTATATTCGCTCTGTTAAGATCCTATAACTATCGGGTGAAGCGGCTATCCAGACATATGCAGAAGTTAACGAATGAGAAGTTTGATCTGATCCATATGGATGAAGGACGTGACGAGATTGGTGAGTTGATTCGCAATTATAACACGATGACGACAAAGATTAACTCCTTGATTAATGATGTATATAAACTGGAGATTCAGAAGAAGGATTTAGAGGTGGAAAGGGTACGAGCAGAACTGAACTTCCTGCAAAGTCAGATGAATCCTCACTTTCTGTTTAATACATTGAATGCGATCTTAGTTGTTTGCACCAAAAATAACTATTCCGAGGTTACAGATATAATAAAAAACTTGTCTAAGATACTTAGAAGACTTCTCAGTTGGAAGGAAGACGCTGTTACACTTGAAGAAGAGTTGTCTTTTATAGAAATGTATTTGAAAATTGAGAAGTTTCGCTTTAGAGATAAAATTCAATATCAATTTGAAATAGATGAGCAAACGCTTAAATATAGGATTCCCAAAATGAGCATTCAGCCACTTGTAGAAAATGCTTGTAAACATGGTTTACAGACGATAGAGGGACAAGGGATTATTATGGTGAGAGTTGTTATAAGAGATTTGCGACTCTGTGTTAGCGTTATGGATAACGGTAAAGGAATGGAAGAAAGTAAGCTTAGGGAGATTATGCTTTCTATTCGTAGTGACAGCTTGGAGGGCGAAAATGTTGGAATTAGAAATGTGTATAGGAGACTTGAGTTATATTATAACGATCAAGTTCAGTTTAATCTGTCTAGCAGTCCGAACCAAGGTATGGAGGTTTCCTTTGAAATTCCACTCAAGTATCTTAATCAGACATAATTTCCGACAAAGGAGTGGATTATGCCGTGTTTAGAGTTCTTTTAATAGATGATGAGCCCAATGGACTTGAGGGAATGAAACTCTTGATCGACTGGAATGAATTGGGATTCGAGATTTGTGGGACGTGCAGTAATGGGGTGGAAGGATTGCAGATGATCGAGCAACTTGCTCCAGACTTAGTACTTACAGATGTTAGGATGCCACTTATGAATGGCTTGGAGATGATAGAAGCTGCCCAAGGGTTAAGTTCTATTGCTGTTAGATTTGCTATTGTGAGTGCTTATAGTGAGTTCGAATATGCTCAGAAGGCAATGCGCTACGGAGTTCATCATTACCTTCTGAAGCCAATAATGGCAGATGAGGCTACAGAGGAATTAAGGGATATTTATAAGCAGTTAAAGAAAGAGGCAGAAATCAAAGATTTCCATCAGAAGGCTTCTTATGAAGAAAATGTTACCCTTATCACGGAAATGCTGAATGGGGTGGCTGCGGACAAGAGAAATAGCTCGGTTCTAACAGAATTATCATCAAGCAAGGAGGAGTGGAATTTCATCTTGTTGGAGACAGAACAAAGACTGAAGGCAGGACTAAGAGAATCGGCTGTCAAATTAATGGCAGCGCATGAAGCGGTGTTTATGATTGATCTTGAGCCAAATCGTTTCGGATTCGTATACGGATGTTCTCCGGACGAAAACCAGAACGAATCCTTTCATCTTTTGTTCTCTGAATTATTACATCACTGTGGTGCTCGAGCTTTCATGTCCCTAGGTGCCAGTGAGCAGAGCTTATTTCGTATAGGGAACTGTTACCAGACGGCGAAGGAAGCCATGATGTATACATTTTATTATGAGGATTACACCTCATTTATTATATATCATGATATAAAGGATATTCATTTTAGTTATCATTATCATCAAATCGGCTATACAGATGCTATTGTCCAGGCTATTGAATTAGTTAATAAGGTAAGTCTTCGGTCGGCTATAGACTCTGCAGTTGCGAGTTTTCGTGAAATGCTAGTTGCCCCTGAGATTATAAGAAAGATCATCATTCACATTGTTTACGTCGTGATGGAATCAATACGGGCAACAAATGAAGCTCAAATTGAATTGTTGTACACGAAATTTAAATGGGCTGAAATATCAAACTTATCGTTCACGTTGTCAGATATTATGGATAACTTACGATCCTTTGGTGAAGAGAGTATTGATATACTATTAGACAATCAAAGGGGAAACTCGCAAGGAGTTATCAAGGAAATCAACGACTATATTATTGAACATTACCGTGAGAATCTTTCCATTAAAAAATTGGCAGACATATTTTATCTACATCCAGTATATCTAGGACAACTACTGATGAAGAAAAATGGGATCAATTTCAATGAACTACTTCATAATTTACGGATCGAAGAGGCAATGGGCCTGCTTCGTCAAAATCAGTTCAAGAACAATCAAATTGCCGAGCTTGTGGGCTATTCCAATTATGATAAATTTTCAAAGCAATTCTCAAAAAGGATGAATATGTCACCCAATGAGTATAAAAGTAGGATGTCCTAACCTTTTCACGGGTAGTCCTTTAATAAGAGCGTATTTTCACAATATCATTATTTATATAATAAAATAGATTACATGTAAGGGCTTTCATCCCTTGGTGTAATACATATAATGGGGGTGCTAAAATGAGGGGCAAGTCTAAATCAATCTTTAAAGTTAGCATGATTATGTTGTTATCACTCAGCTTTATTCTTACTGGATGTGGTAATGGTAATAATGATGCGAAACCAGTAACCGATGCTACTACAACAGATAAGACAGAAGTAGTTGAGCCGTTCGATGTAACCGTGTACATCAATGAGCCGGGACAACAACCTACGCCTGATAACAAAATTTATAAAATGATGAAGGAAAAGCTGGGGGTTACCTTCAAGTTTGAATTTCTTGCAGGGGACTCCAACCAAAAGCTAGGTGTTATGATCGCTGGTGAGGATTATCCCGATTTATTGACCGGAGGTTCAAAACTCACCGATGCAGGTGCCTTCATTCCACTTGAGGAGCTTATTGAGGAACATGCTCCAAATTTGAAAGCGCATTATGCAGATTACTGGAACCAGATGAAGGATCCAGACGATGGACATATTTACATGCTTCCAAATTATGGAGCATACACAGGTAACTTTAATGTTAATTGGTACTCAGGGCCTGCGTTCTGGATCCAAAAGGCTGTATTGGAGGAATTTGATTTTCCAAAGGTCACCACGTTGGATCAATATTTCGATTTGATTGCTAAATATAAGGAAAAGTACCCTACAATTGATGGAGCTCCAACGTCTGGGTTTGAAATTTTGAACTATGACTGGAGAAACTGGAGCCTCTTTAATGCTCCACAGCATTTGATTGGACATCCTAATGATGGTGGAGTTGTTGTAAAAGATGGCGTCGCAGAAATTCATGCAGATAAGGATTATGCTAAGAAGTATTTTAAAAAGCTAAATGAAATGAACAATATAGGTTTAATCAATAAGGAAACATTCGTACAAAACTATGATCAGTATTTGGCTAAGGTGTCCAGTGGTACCGTTCTAGGTATGTTTGATCAACACTGGAATTTCAGTAGTGCAGAGGAATCACTACAAACTCAAGGTAAGGATGAAAGAACGTATATAGGACTCCCACTGGTGTTCGATGAAGGCACTAAGGAATATTATCGCGATCTGCAGCCTATTAATCTAAACAATGGTTTTGGAATCAGTGTGAATGCCAAAGATCCAGTTAAGATTATTAAATTGTTCGATGAGCTGATTAGTGAAGAGTGGCAAACAATTCTCTCTTGGGGAATTGAAGGCGAAGATTATTTCGTGAATGCAGAGGGTAGGTATGAACGCACAGAAGAACAACGTGTGGCAAGTGTAGATGCTACATGGCAATTGTCTAACAAGGCAAAAGCACTATATGCCAATATGCCTAAATTCGAGGGGACCTTTTCGAATGGCAACGCGAGTGATCCAGCGGGTCAGTCAGAAGAGTTCTATGCTAGTTTGAAACCATATGATAAGAAAGTATTGGATGCCTATGGATATAAGACCTTTGTAGATTTCTTTACTGCTCCGCCTGCAAACCCTGTATATTATCCAGCATGGCAGATTGATTTGATTGAAGGATCGGAAGCTAAAATCAGCGATACGCAGCGTAATGCCGTGTCTACCAAATATTTACCTAAGGCTATATTGTCCTCTCCAAATGAATTCGAGGATGTATGGAGTGAATATACATCTGAGATTGGTAAAGCCAATATCCCTGCATATGAAAAGAGAATGAACGAACAGATTCAATGGAGAATTAAAAACTGGAGTAAATAAGTAATATTTAAATTAAATAAATCGAAAGGTGGAGGGATGACTTTAGTCCTTCCACTTTTCGAAATACGGAGTATCTCGTGGGGAGAATAACTATATGGCTGAGATAACAAAAACAAAGGGAGCCGTTAGGAATAAAAAAAGGAGAACCAAGGAACCAATCACCTGGTCCATAATCAAAGGGCAGAAACAACTTATCTTTATGTCTGTTCCATTGATGCTCTATATCATCTTGTTTGCTTATGTTCCTGTGTGGGGTTGGACAATGGCTTTTCAAGATTATAAACCATCACGTACTTTTGGAGAACAAAAGTGGGTTGGATTTAAACATTTTGAATTTCTTTTTTCTGATGACAACTTTTGGAGAGTTTTACGAAATACGTTAGGTATGAGTTTAATTAATATAACTCTAGGATTTGTAACTGCTATTATACTTGCTCTTCTAATGAACGAAATTAAGAATGTATTTTTCAAAAGAACGATTCAAACGATTTCATATTTGCCACACTTTCTATCGTGGATTATTGTAACTGGAATTGTTGCTACATCTTTATCCATTAATGATGGAATTGTCAATATTGTTCTAATGAAGTTACATCTTATTGATGAGCCAATTCTATGGCTTAGTGAAGGTAAATACTTCTGGGGGATTGTTGGAGCATCTCATGTGTGGAAGGAAGTAGGTTGGAATACGATCATTTACTTAGCTGCCATTGCTTCAATTGATCCAGCATTATATGAAGCCGCTTCAATTGATGGAGCTAACCGCTTTAAGAAGATGAGATTTATCACCTTACCTGGCATTAAAGCAACAGTTGTTATTTTATTAATTATGTCTGTTGGACATATTTTAGAGGCAGGATTTGAAGTGCAGTACTTACTTGGTAATGGTCTTGTTGTTGATTGGTCAGAGACGATTGATATTTTTGTATTGAAATACGGAATTGCCCAAGGTAACTATTCATTGGCTACTGCTGGTGGTATTTTCAAATCTGTAGTTAGTGTTATTATACTGCTGATAGCTAACGGAACTTCAAAGAGGCTAGGAGGAGAGAAGCTATTATGAGTATGAGCAGAGGAAACCAACAGGCAAGCCCACAAATCACCAAATATGATAAGAAGTATGGCAAGGGATTTAGTCGGTTTGAGCCCATAATATTTAACACATTTAATGCAATCATTATGGTAATTCTGGGTATTGTTACGCTATATCCATTTCTTAATACAATAGCTGTGTCCTTAAATGCAGGGAATGATACGATCCGTGGAGGTATTTATTTGTTGCCCAGGGATTGGACTTTACAAAACTACAAAGCTGTGTTTGCGTCAGGAACGGTGTATAACGCCTTTCTAGTCTCGGTGGCGCGGACGGTTATTGCTACGATCTTGAATATCTTCTTGACGACCATGCTCG
This sequence comes from Paenibacillus sp. CMAA1364, assembly GCF_054373195.1. Classification (NCBI taxonomy): domain Bacteria; kingdom Bacillati; phylum Bacillota; class Bacilli; order Caryophanales; family Paenibacillaceae; genus Paenibacillus; species Paenibacillus sp. CMAA1364. The sequence continues at coordinate 19,903 of NZ_JBITNB010000016.1, forward strand.
CATATACGCTAAGCAGAAGAGAATATGTATTTCGTACACCGATTACGCTAGTGTTTATATTAACTATGTATTTCAGTGCTGGTCTGATTCCTGGATACTTTCTAATCAAAGATCTGAATTTGCTTAACAGCTTCTGGGTCTATATTTTCCCATCCATGATCAGTGCGTTTAATATGATTGTTATTCGAACATATATTGGAACAATTCCTGAAAGCCTTATAGAATCATCAAGAATTGATGGTGCAGGGGATTTTAGAATATTTATACAGATTATCTTCCCCTTGTGTAAGCCAGTATTAGCTACCATTGCCCTCTTTGTTGCAGTTGGGTCATGGAACTCTTGGTTTGACTCCTTCTTGTATACATCTTCAAGACAAGAACTGAGTACCTTGCAGTACGAATTGATGAAGCTACTATCCTCAACGATGAATTCTAACAGTAACCCCAATGTGGTCGCTGGTATTGGTATGAATCAAGAATCGACGTCAATGGTAACTCCTTTGTCTATTCGGGCTGCGGTAACTATTGTAGCAGCTGTACCTATCTTGCTCGTATATCCGTTCATGCAAAAGTATTTCGTTGTCGGGTTAAATGTAGGTAGTGTAAAAGAATAAGTGAATATAAATATATTATTTCTGACAGTGGAAAGGTTGACTATCAATCATAACTCAATCATTGGTTTCATATGAGAACCCTGTTATTCCAGGGTTTTACCCCGATCCGAGCATTACAAGAGCCGGTGATGACTTTTATCTGGTCTGCAGTTCCTTTGAATATTTCCCGGGGGTGCCTATTTTTCATAGTCGCGATCTGATTCACTGGACACAAATCGGTCATGTTCTAGAACGAATGAGTCAGTTGGATACACGTAGACACAGAAGTTCGGATGGTATTTATGCGCCAACTCTACGATATGATAATGGAATATTTTATATGATAACAACAGATGTGACAGGTATTGGTAACTTTTATGTAACGGCTACTTGTCCATCAGGTCCTTGGTCAGATCCGATCATTATTCCTTATGGGGGGATTGACCCATCCATGATGTTTGATGATGATGGGAAGGTATACGTCACCACGCAGCACGGTGCTGCGTACGACTCGCATGTCATTCAATATGAAATTGATGTTACAACAGGAAAGATATTATCTGAACCCGTCATGATCTGGACTGGTGATGGCGGACCATGGACGGAAGGCCCCCATCTGTATAAGATTAATGGAATGTATTATATTATGGCCGCATCAGGAGGAACATCGAGAGAACACCGTGAAATTATCGGGCGTAGCACAAATCCATATGGTCCATTTGAGAGGTTATTGCACCCTATATTGACTCATAACCAGATTGATCATCCGATTCAATATTTAGGACATGCTGATCTTATTGAAGATGGAAATGGGGATTGGTGGGCTGTATTTCTTGGAGTACGGCTTGTGGATTCAGGATATAGCGTGCTTGGAAGGGAGACTTTCCTTGCTCCCGTCATCTGGGACGAAGACGGCTGGCCTATGATTGATAATAATCAAGGCATAGTAGGACTAGAGATGAACGTTCCACGTGTTCCAGGTGTGTCACCCAAGCCTAGATATGACAGTAGAGATGACTTTGAGTGTGAAGAGTTATCTTTATTCTGGGCATTTATTCGTAATCCCGCCAAGGGAAGTTGGTCGTTAAACCAACGTGTGGGTTGGCTTACCCTTTGGGGACAAGCTGCAAATCTCTGTGATCTTGCTCCGGTTTCATTTGTAGGTAGGAGGCAACAGCATACCAAGGCTGAATGGAGCACACTACTTGAGTATAGAACCACTGTTGATGGGGAAGAGGCGGGTCTTTGTGCTAGATTGGATGAGAGGGCACATTATGAAATCTGTCTTAAGCAACAAGGAGGTAAAAGGGTTATTGCTGTATATTTGACTGCTCAAGGCGAGACTCAAGTAGCAGCAGAGGTTCCGATTACAGCTGACAGAGTATATCTGAAAATTCAGGCTGATATTACTGAATATGTATTGATGTATTCCTTGGATGGTCTGGAGTGGATGGGTTTAGCTGCTGGAGCAGCTTATCCGTTATCTCCAGAAGCGGTAACCGGGAACAACTTTACGGGTGTTTTTATCGGCCTGTATGCAACAGGTAACGGAAAGGCAGCTATGGAGCCAGCCTACTTTGATTGGTTTGAATATAAGCTAAGGGAGGCGAATTGTTATGAACAAGATAAGTAATCATACGGAGCCTAAGTTGAAGGAGATTTTTGAGGGTGACTTCAAGATCGGAGCGGCGGTGAATCCGTTGACGATACAGTCACAAGAACAATTGCTTACCCATCATTTTAATAGCATAACAGCTGAGAATGAAATGAAATTTATCAATCTGCACCCTGAAGAAGATGTATATACGTTTGATGATGCAGACCGATTGGTTGCATTTGCTAGAAAGAATGAAATGGCAATGCGGGGACATACGTTGGTCTGGCACAATCAAACATCTGATTGGTTGTTTCAGAATAAAGATGGAAGCTCGGTTAGTAAGGATGTATTGCTAGAAAGATTGAAGGAGCATATTCAGGTTGTTGTAAAGCGTTATAAGCAGGATATTTATGCTTGGGATGTCGTAAATGAAGTTATTGCTGATGAAGGAGACGAACTGCTACGCCAATCGAAATGGTTAGATATTGTCGGACCGGATTTTATTAGCAAAGCGTTTCAATATGCCCATGAGGCAGATCCGAAGGCATTGTTATTTTATAATGATTATAATGAATCACAACCTCATAAGCGTGATAAAATGTATAAGCTACTTAAATCACTGCTTGACGAAGGAACGCCTTTGCATGGTGTCGGTTTACAAGCCCATTGGAACTTGTATGACCCTTCATTGGATGATATCAGGGCAGCAATAGAGAAGTATGCATCCCTTGGTTTGCAGTTGCACCTTACGGAACTGGATGTTTCGATATTTCGTTTTGAGGACTTGCGTACCGATCTTAAGTCTCCGCCTGAAGAACTGCTGGAGAAACAAGCTGAATTGTACGGTGCAGTGTTTAAGTTGTTGAGAGAATATCGTAAGGAGATCAGCTCGGTCACCTTCTGGGGAGCTGCGGACGATTATACATGGCTGGACAACTTCCCTGTTAGTGGACGGAAGAATTGGCCGTTCTTGTTCGATGAGCAGCATCGTCCGAAACCTGCCTTCTACCGAATTTCAAGCAATAACTAAATTATATGTTGAATTGAAACGGCTGTGTCCGTCCTTTAATAAGGATGGCACAGCCGTTTCTGTATAGATTGAGCTATGCTATACAATAATCATTCATAATAAATTCAGTATAGAAAGTGGACATGAAGAAATGAGAGTGAGACAATGATGTTAATAAAGTCACATGGAAGGGATATGACATCTACTTATGATACGATTCGGAATTATCGGAACGAACTGGATATCGGAAAGATTCATACAAGCGGCGATGGAGACAGATCAATTCGAAGTCACGGCAATATACTCACGAGAGCAGGAGAAGGGTGAGCATTTTGCATCTAAATATAATAATCCTAACGTGTATACAGATCTAGATGAGATGGTATCGGGTGATCAGTGTGATGCTGTGTATATTGCAAGCCCGAATTCATTTCATGCGAAGCAGGCAATACTATGTATGAATCATGGGAAGCATGTCCTATGCGAGAAGCCCCTGGCCTCTAATTCAACTGAGATTCGAGAAATGATTGCAGTAGCTAAGAAGAACAATGTTGTATTAATGGAAGCATTGAAATCCACGATGATGCCAAATTTCAGTATTATGAAAGATAATTTATATAAAATAGGTAGAATCAGGCGATACTTTGCAAGTTATGGTCAATACTCTTCGCGTTTCGATGCTTATAAACAAGGGAATATTCTGAATGCTTTTCGACCAGAATTCTCGAACGGCTCATTAATGGATTTAGGTATTTATTGTCTATATCCGATGGTCGCCTTATTTGGTAAACCCGAATCCATAAAAGCGGTGGGTGTGATGCTCTCCTCAGGTGTTGATGGTGAAGGAAGCATGGTCATGAAATATAAAGACATGGATGCGATTGTAATGCACTCCAAGATTACGGATTCCTATCTTCCTGCAGAAATACAAGGAGAGAACGGTACAATGATTATTGATAAAATAAGTGTACCGTACGAAGTGAAGATTCATTACAGAGACGGTTCGGTTGAAGATCTAACTAGACCCCAAGTTCATGAACCGATGTTCTATGAAATTCAAGAGTTCATCGGTCTCATCAAGAGTGGTCAATTGGAAAGTTCATTTAATTCGCTTGCGAACTCTCTAACTGTTGGAGAAATCATGGAAGAAGCTAGACGTCAGATTGGGCTTGAGTATCCAGCAGATATGATGTAATGAGGTATGATCCTACGGTGTATGACAATTTGAAAGTAACGTTTGAGAACCATCTTTATGATGTGGATAATCTTGATGGCATCATTCGCATTACAAATCGGATGGATCGGATGGAGATGTCAGTATTATCGAGGCAATTTGCGCTCCAATTCGTATTGCCTGAATATACAGATATCACGGCTGAGATTTCTCTTGAGGCTTCACTTCAAGATCTAGCAACTGAAATCCTTGAACTGCAACAGGGTGTTCCAGCTTGTAGTCTATATTTGCGGTTCTATATGCAGATCATGGACGCGCAGATACAATGTAAACATATCGACCAGGTTCTACGTAACATTTGGCTACCGACATCAACATGGCGTCAAACAATAAGTTATGTATATGGGCAAGATCCAATCCAATATACCAATGTTATTGAAGTGACATTTAACCGAAGAATTACCGAGGATCAGATGCAGGATATACCGATATTAATTGAGCATATGATCATGACGCTAACTGATCTGCAGAACGTATAGTTTCATGTCCAACACAAGAACTGGAATGGCGAAATCGCTATTCCAGTTCTTGTGAATGTATGTTTCTCTAATTGCGATATGAAAAGAACACTACCTACTGATGACGAGAATATCACATGGTGGTGTGCCCGTCCGTTGAATTTGTTGAATGTGCTGATCTGTTAGTCTACAGCTTACTAGAATAAAGGATGATGTCACATTGTTGAAATTGTAATTAGATAAATTAGCAATACTCTGGCTTCCACGGAATACACGAACCGTGCCCTGGAAATTGTTGCGTGAGAATAAGACTAATGTGACTTGCTGTGGATTGGCTGTATTGCTTAGTCTAAGACTAGTTAGTTCATTATTGAATTGAAATGCCCCAAGGTTACGAACAGCAACCCCCTCTTGTCGAAAACAAATACGTCTACCGGTATAGTTAGAACCTGAGTAAAGCGTTAATCTTGGGTTACGTTTGATATGAATATTGGATAACATTGCTATCACTCCTTTCATGAGATAATAACAATATATGAGAATGGACTGCATTTGGCTTAGACTACTATCAAATAGGTTATCTATCTATATGAATCCAAAAGGATGATGAGTGCGGGAAAGTATACCTAGTGGTATAATGTAGCATGATATAGTGTTCGATCGTATTCTGGAATGAATGAACTTCAACGGAAGGAGGGAATATCGATAATCTCGCTACATCAAGTGAGTAAGACTTTTGTTACTCCTAACAACAGTTACCAAGCGATGAATTGTGTATCACTCCAAGTTCAAGCAGGAGATATTCATGGTGTGATCGGCATAAGTGGGGCAGGTAAATCTACTCTTCTAAGAACGATTAATCTATTAGAAAGACCTGACGAAGGAACGGTTATTGTAGATAACCATAAGTTGACAGCAATGTCTCCATCCCAATTGAGACAAGCTCGAAGAAAGATGGGCATGATATTCCAATCTTTTAATCTGCTGAACAATCGTACTGTAAGTGGAAATGTCTCGATCCCTCTTGAAATGGATCTAGTGACAAAGAAACAACGCCTCGAAAGAGTCCGGGAATGTTTAGATTTTGTCGGTCTTATGGACAAAGAGCATGAGTACCCATCGAGATTAAGTGGCGGTCAGAAGCAACGAGTTGCCATTGCTAGAGCACTAGTGAACCGACCGAAGGTATTATTATGCGATGAACCGACCTCATCCTTGGATCCACAGACGACATTAGAGATTCTAGCTGTACTTCAGCAGATCAACCGTAGCTTGGGTGTAACGATTGTGATCGTCACACATGAGATGAATGTGGTGACCACCTTATGTAACCATGTGTCTACAATGATGGATGGGCAACTTATTGAAACGAGGAATCTTCATGTTCGATAACATCATGCAATATCAACTGGAGATTTGGCGAGCGATTTCTGAGACGTTTGCTATGGTTGGTATATCCATAGTTGCTGCTATTACGTTGGGATTACCGCTGGGAACCATATTGTATTTATGTAGAAAAGGTCAAATCTATGAGAATGCAATCGTCTTCGGCATTTTGAATATAGTAGTGAATGTGGTACGATCGTTTCCTTTTTTGCTACTCGTTGTCATCATGATTCCATTCACACGATTCGTAGTTGGAACGGCTCTTGGGACGCTAGCAGCATCAGTGCCCTTATCTATTATGGCTGTCGCATACTATTCACGATTAGTGGAGCAATCTCTATTAGAAGTGCCCAAAGGTATCATAGAAGTAGCTTCATCTATGGGAGCCACGACCGTACAACTGATTGTTAAATTCTTATATGTTGAAGCGCGTTCAGGTCTTACATTAGGATTGACGACTTCGACGATCAGCTTCATTTCTTATTCGACAGTTATGGGGATTGTTGGGGGTGGTGGTATAGGAGATTTCGCCATTCGATATGGATATCAAAGGTTTGAGACAGATCTGATGATATTTACCATTATCATTATGATCATTATCGTACAAGGTATCCAATATACGGGTAACTTCATGGCTAACAGGTTAGATAAGAGATAGAACATATTAAATACATACAACCTAGGGGGATTTAAATTGATAAGAAATACAAAATTAGTATTCATTTCAATCGTAGTCATGATGTTAGTGATATCAGGATGTGGGAAGAACAATGATCAGAATAAGGAAGTCGCAGCTAAGGAAGAAGTAGTCACTCTGAAGATAGCGACGCTTATTCCACCTATGACTGAAGTCTTAGAACTTGTGAAGCCATTGTTAAAAGAGGATGGTATTCATCTTGAGATCGTTGTACTTACGGATAATATTCAACCAAACAATGCATTAGCTAATAAAGAAGTGGATGCTAATTTCTTTCAACATGTACCTTATATGGAACTTTATAACGAGAATAACGATACGGAGTTGGTAGCCGTTGAGCCTATATATAACGCTATCTACGGTGCGTATTCCAAAGAATACAAGAATATCGATGATGTGCCTGAAGGCGCGACAGTTGCTATAGCTAATGATCCTTCCAATATTGGGCGGTCACTTGTTATGTTTGAGAAGAATGGCTTAATTAAGTTAAAAGAAGGTGTAGGCATTCAAGCTACACAAGCCGATATTATCGAGAACAAGAAGAACTTCAAATTTACAGAAGTGGATTTATTAATGCTTGCACGTACGATAGATGATGTTGATCTTGTTGCAATGACACCTGCTTATGCTAAACCACTTGGGTTAACACCGAAGAAAGATGCCCTAATATCAGAAGGAAATGATTCCGACTTCGTTATCACACTAGTGGCACGTAAAGATAATGTGGATTCAGAACCAATCCAGAAGTTGGCTAAACGCATGACAAGCCCTGAAGTGAAACAATTCTTCAAGGATAATTATGATGAGATTGCTGTTCCAGCATTCGAATAATTGATGTTGTAACACAAACGGCTATTCCATCTGTAGAGAAATCTACAAGGGAATAGCCGTTTGATATATTTATATGGAGATTTGATGTTTACTGAGGAACAGACAATCCTAGACCATCGGCCACACGTTGCCCGAATTCTGAATCTGCCTTATATAGATGAGAAATCTGACGAAGCTTAATCTCTTCTTTGTCGACAGGTGACATTGCAGCAACGAAGTTCTGAACAAGGCGAGTACGTTCATCTTCACTCATCAGACGATATAAATCACCTGGTTGAGTGTAATGATCATCGTTATTATAAGCAACACTATCTGCCATGCCTGATATTTCGAATGGAGCGGGTTGATGTTCCACTGCTTCTGTAGCACCACCGTAGCTATTCGGTTCATAATAGACGGAGCTTCCGCCGTTGTTGTCAGGTCGCATTTGTCCATCACGCTGATTGTTATTTACTTTGGCAGCATAGGGACAGTTAATGGGTAATGCGTTATGGTTAGCCCCTACCCGATAACGATGAGCATCCCCATATGCAAATAATCGACCCTGTAACATTTTGTCTGGGGAAGCTTCTATTCCAGGTACAAATGACCCAGGAGAGAAGGTAGCTTGCTCAACTTCAGCGAAATAATTATCAGGATTACGATCTAGAACCATTCGACCTACTTCGATCAATGGATAATCCTTATGGGACCATACTTTCGTAACATCAAATGGATCGAAACGATAGTTGTTCGCATCTTCTAACGGCATAATCTGAACAGACAGCTTCCATGCAGGATACTCCCCTTGATCAATGGCATGAAATAAATCCTCGGTATGATAATCAGGATTCTCGCCAGCAAGCTTGGCAGCAAGATCAACATCTAGATTACGGATGCCTTGTTCGGTGTGGAAATGATATTTCACCCAAACGGCTTGGCCTTCTGCGTTAACCCACTTAAATGTATGACTGCCGAATCCGTGCATATGTCGTAGAGTAGCTGGTATACCACGATCGGACATGAGAATGGTGACTTGGTGTAGTGATTCTGGAGAAAGTGACCAGAAATCCCAAATGGCATTTGGACTTTTCAGATGGGTCTGTGGATGACGCTTCTGTGTATGAATGAAATCCGGGAATTTAATCGCATCACGAATGAAGAATACCGGTGTATTATTTCCAACTAAGTCGTAATTTCCTTCTTCGGTATAGAATTTCAGAGCGAAACCACGTGGATCACGGACGGTGTCTGCCGATCCCAATTCACCAGAAACGGTGGAGAATCGAGCGAACATAGGTGTACGCTTACCAACTGTATTCAGAAAGGAAGCTTTGGTATATTGGGTTAGATCATTGGTAACTTCGAAGTATCCGTGTGCTCCGGCACCCTTCGCATGCACCACACGTTCTGGGACACGCTCACGGTTGAAGTGTGCTAATTTCTCTAATAAGTGTACGTCTTGGATTAAGACGGGTCCACGGGATCCTGCGGTTATGGAGTTCTGATTATCTCCAACAGGAGCACCCCAGCTTGTAGTTAATGTATTGTTGTTATTCATTCACGTATCACCTCGTAAGTTATTGGTAACATATAACATGATATTCATGTTACTAGATCATTTATTTCTTTCTTCTACATAATATCAGTTATCAGTTTAAAATCAATACTTATTTATAATTATTACAAATAAGTTAATTAAATAACCCGAATATGTGACAATGAGAAAAGCCCTCTTACTATATTATCTATGGTAAGGAGGGCTACTTTATTCATACTGTAGGTATACAGTCATAGGTTGGTGAGCTGTTCGCTAGTGCGTTCCACGCACATCATAATCATCATACGAAGATTTATTCGCATCGTAGAGAACAACATCCCCATCTTGAAGGATGTATTGAACACCATAGGGATCGGTGATCATTCGATCTCTGACACCATCCCAACCGTCATAATTCTCCATATCCCACCATTGGTTCAGAAGTGGGGCATGGATATATTGGAGGTGTGGATGTTGAAGATCTGCATCTCGGATTGTCTCTATATTAAAATTAACTGTGATGTATCCATTTCGTAAGAAGATGGGTGATGCTTCATCCAATCTGTTCTTTCTGCCATACGTAGCGAGGTCTGTACCTTCGGCAACAACATATACAGCAGCTGGCAAGCTGTATTCGCCGTACCACTGTTGAATGGATGCCTTGGTTTGAGCTGCACTTGCACTGGCATGAGCTGGTCTATCCAATGTGTTAATGAATGTTCTAAGTGGGGATGGCAGGATTTCGAATCCATAGCCACCTACATATGTTGGTTCTAAGGCCCTCTTCTGGAATGTAGTGATATATTCTGTTCTAGATGTGGTCGGATTTGTCTTCATATCATATAAAGCACCAGCTGTGTTCGCGATATCCGCAGGTGGTACATTGCGTAGGCGTGTATTGAGAATGATATTACGTCGATCGATGTCTTTAGATGAACCGATCTTCACGAATTTTGTTGTATTTGAATGATAATACAGATCGACTTCTACCCGCTTCGGCGGGGTGCTTGCATGGTTATCTTGAAAGTAGAAGGTCGGCGTGATTCGAATGGCATCTTTGGTATTGAACATATTCCCCTTTGTTTTGACATCGAACTTAAAGTGATAACCTGTCTTGATGGACATCGTCTTGAAGCTAGATATCGGATGACTGCCTCGGCGGATTGGAAGCACATAAGGAGAAACGGATTGATTCACATGTCCATCTATACCTTGTGTTCCAACCCAGTAGGACGTACCCTTTGGTGTTGGGCTACCTTTGGATGTTCGGAATACCGTTTCCCATATTGGATCAGCGATATCTGTAATGCGGAAATCATATAACCGACCAATGACTTCTACGGGTACCGTATCTGTCGCAACATGATGATCTAAGTTCAGATTGGCTTCCGGTTGTGTTGTGAATCCTAGGGAAGGTGAGTTCTCAGCAAAAGACCTGAAGTAAACCGTATAATCGCCCTCATCCACCCAGACGGGAAGAAAAAAAGTTGATTCTAGCTCATGAATAGGGATATTGATCCATGTATTCTTTGGGTATAACACCGATCGGTTAGCGGTATACACATCAAATTCGAAGCATACTTGCTTCACCATCATATATTTGGCATAGTCACGATGACCATACCCCGGTATTGGTTTGTGTTGACCGCTTGTAGGCATAGAGATTTGGAAAGGACGATCTAGGATAACAGCTCTTCTATGTATGTTGGGTGTCGTCTTTTGGTTATGCGCTGTATCATCGGAAGCATTCGCATACATAACAGTGGGTGTATGAACCGTAATTGCGTTAATTCCATAAATCGGATAATTCAACTTCGTGGAACCACTCATCTGACTGTAATAAATGCTTCCTGAACTAGGCTGATTCGCCTTATTGGTCTTGATGATGGGTATCAAATGATTGGGACTATATAATACATTCGGCCCAATATGTTGTGGTTCTGGAATTTGCCCTGGTGTCGGCCCACTTTCATTAACTCTTTGGTTATCCATGATCGTCTGTCCATTAAATTGCAAACTATCATTTTCTACCTTTACTTTCTCAACAACCTTTTCCGCTTCACCTTGCAGGCTACTTTGCTCATTCGGTACGCTTGGTTTATTCTTTCCTCCGCTTAGCGATTGACCAGAAGCTTGTACAGTGCTGGGTGGCGTAGGTGGATAAAATTTCCCATTGGTTGATGCAGCATAGTATGGTGCGGTGTATCCATTTGGTCTTATAAGAATGCTTGAATTGGGAAGTGCATAGTTCGCTAACGTTGCTTGATCTATCTTATACACTTCTAGGTTTTCTATCGTCCAAAATGAATAAGGTCGTTCAATTTGGTATTCATAGGTTTTACTCTCAACTTCCCTTTTAGGATCAGGTAATGTAATAGGTCTGCCTTGTGCATCTTGTCCTGGCTTTCCTGGGTCCCATGTTAAGGTGTAGTCCTTCTTCACTGAGACATTGAAGGTACATTTTCCAGTCATTTGAACAAATTCATCTTGATATAAAAAGCTTCTAGCCAATACATTCCCATATAAGCTTTCAGATGTGGGGATGCCTTGTAGAACATCGAACGCTTCATTCCCTCTTGAATCGGCTTGTATCTTTGCCGTAACCACAGGGTCTAAGAATTTCCCTGTCATTCTTTGCCCTGGTGCTGGGACAGTACATCCACCTGTAGATGGGGGTGGATCTATGGTCATTTCACCTTCATAATAGTAGTACACATAGTAGAAAGGGAAACTACCATCATAAGGGTTTAGTGCTGGTGGATCTCCTCCTTCTACACTCCCACCTGTGGGTGCCGAAACAGTACTTTTCTTAAATCCTTTATATACGTATTCTGCTGTTCCTGGTGTATGTGTAAATGAATAGTTCGTTCCTACTCTCAAATCCTTTGTACTATCCGTAAACCCACTCACACCATTTAAAGATTGACCATTCGTTGTGAAGTGTTTGATGACAGCTTTTCCAGCCAATGGTGCAAGCTTAATCGTAATGAGTGTGGGAAAGTAATGTCTTTCGGCTCTAACTCCATTGGCGAAGTCTCCACCTAATGCTGGATTATCTGGTCGAGCTGCATTCAGTCTACCATCAGCATTCACCGTTATACTCACGCTACTGGTGTTAATTCCGCTTTCAGACCTTTTTGTGCTGATATAATCAGTAGAAGATGTTCTTTTAAAATCCTCCCAATAAAATTTCTCGTAACGAGAGTAAAAGAAGACATCTTGTTGACTGACTTGCGTTCCATCAACATCAACGGATTGAGTTGCATCGAATGTATGTGCCGTGATACTGAGTACTTTTCTACCTTCAAAATCAAAGGTATAATCATAATCTTTCCTGATTCGATCTCCTGGTCTAACCCCTCCACGCCAATCATCTTCCCCACCTGTCCCTTTCCACACTTCATAATACATATTAGCTACAAAATAATACGTATCTTTATTGTCCGTATATTTGGGATAAGTAGGTATATTCGCTGCGGATACACGTTCACTAACGATGGAAAAGACCATAAAGATAGAAAGAAAAACAAATAATGACCTTTGCCATCTTTTCATGTGTGAATACTCCTTAGAATGGATTTTTTATTAAAAATAACTGATCATCATTTATGTCTATACCAATATAGACAGCATTTTGGATCTTAAACTGAGAATAATTCTTGTCTCCAAATCGATACTCATCTTCTGCACTTGTGGTCTGATAGAATACAGCCTTGTTGCCTTGGGCATCCGTCGTATCCATTGGACGAATATGATTTCTATATCTGGCTACCTTTTGATCTAGGTAAAAGATGTTAAACGGTGTCCCCCAATACGTAATTTTAAGTCCACGATCATTGCCACTTTTCATTAGCACTAAATCTTTAATCGTTCTTTCACCGTACCCCTTGCCAATCTTCACAGGGAGCTGAGACTTATCTGCAATGAAGACTTCTTTATACGCCTTATCACTCGTATCCATTAAAAGAAAGGGTGCAGTAGCAAATACTTTAGATACCTTATCGATACTATGCACCTGTACCCCTGCTTCTTTAGGTGTAGGGGCATCCTTAGAACCAATCCATACCCAACTTCCATCCCAATCTACGACTTGTCCCAAAGCTTCGCTCACAAAGCGTAAAGGCACATAAGTACGTTGTTTGTTGATCTTCATGCTTGTATCGAACGTGACCGATTTACCATTGACCGTAGCCACACTAGATCCAATCGTTAAATGAACCGTAGTTGTATCGTTTATAATGGCCACTTCTTTACCGCCATCCCATTTCACATCTGCTCCAAGCGCTTCACTCACGAAACGAATCGGAACCATGACACGATTATGATCTGAATAAGGTTTGGCATCAGGAAATACAATCTTCCTTGCATTAAGCAAGACTTCAATATCAGGTTTCTTCACTTCTTCAATGACAACGGCTGCTACTGCTGGTGAAGCATAAGCACCTAAACTTCCTACACTCACTACCACACTAGCGATCATCGTTATAATCATTTGTTTCATTTTATATTCCTCCTATGGACACTCAAAAAAAGCACCACCTAACCAAGGTTTATCCAGGTAGGCGGTGCTTCCGCTGTGTCGTATTTTGTAACTTAATAAACCTTATAATAACCCAAATGTAATAATTAGACAATCAATAATTTCGTAGAAATATCCAATATCCTCATAACTAGTGAAATATCCGTTTGAGCTACCTTTCTAAAAATGATATATTATGGATAATAGATGATTAATCTTTAATCTAAAAACGTTAACGATGGAGGAAACATAACGATGAGTATAAATAAAGAAGTAATTCAAACCACAGGTGCACCACAAGCGATTGGACCTTATTCACAAGCCGTTAAAGTGGGAGGGTTGCTCTTTGCCTCAGGACAACTTGGTCTTGACCCTAGCACGGGTGTATTACCAGAATCGATTGAAGAACAGACGAAACAATCTTTACATAATGTGAAAGCGATTGTTGAAGCTGCAGGTGCAACGATGAACCAAATCGTGAAATCGACCGTTTATCTAAAAGATATGAATGACTTCCAAGCTGTAAATGAAATATACAGTGGTTTTTTCGCGCAACCTTATCCTGCTCGTAGTGCTGTGGAAGTGGCACGGTTACCGAAAGATGCTCTAGTAGAAATAGAAGTCATCGTTCAGCTCGCATAAGACAGCCATTGAAGCGAGAAATCTTAAATAATTAAATGACAAACGCTCGAATTCTAGTGAAGAATTTGAGCGTTTTTAATGTAGAAGGGGGCATCCTCATGAATCTAATTGAAGTTAGGGATCTCAAGAAACAGTATGATGACAAAATGGTTGTAAATGGCTTGAACTTTGATGTGAGAAAAGGTGAAGTGTTCGGCCTACTCGGACCTAATGGAGCGGGAAAGACGACGACGATCTCCATGATGAGTGCGCAGCTTAAGCCAAGTTCAGGCACGATTCGAGTAGCTGGGTTAGACGCTCATGAAGAAGCTTTTAAGGTAAAGTCAATCGTAGGTATCGTACCGCAGGATATCGCCTTATATTCTGTATTAAATGCTTATGATAACCTGAAGTTCTTCGGTGCATTGTATGGTCTCAAACGTAAAGTGTTGAATGAAAAGATAGATTGGATATTGGGATTAGTGGGACTGAAAGATCGAGCCAAAGAACCGATCGAGGATTACTCAGGTGGGATGAAACGAAGAATCAATATTGCGGCAGCTTTGCTCCATAGCCCGGAAGTTGTTTTTATGGATGAACCTACGGTGGGTATCGATCCCCAATCCCGCAATCGAATTTACGAGTTGATTCAGACGTTGAAGGCGCAAGGAATGACCATTATTTATACGACTCACTATATGGAAGAAGCGACCATGCTGTGTGATCGTATCGCTATTGTGGACAATGGTGAAATGATCGAATACGGCACGACAGATGAACTTATCGCTAAGATTCATGGTGGAATATTGGAATTGACTGCGGAATCTGAAGAACAGGTCACTTTAATGATCGAAGCCCTAATGGATCTAAGCGGTATCATCTCTATTCATCCTGAGGGTAATCGAATCTCTATTATTATCGAGGATGTTCAGGAAGCGTTCGTAGCCATTATGCAAAGAATGAAGGAAAGTGACATTCAGGTCCTTGGCATGAATATGAAACCACCGACATTAGAAACGCTATTCATTCATCTTACAGGTAAGGAACTTAGAGAATAATTGGATACTTAAGGAGTTGATCACTTGAAATTCATACCTATTTTACAAAAAGATTTGAAAGTTCTGCTTATGGACAAAGGCGCAATGATCGTCCTGTTCGTCCTTCCAATTATGTTCATCAGTGTGATGAGCTTTGCCCTTGGTTCGGCTTTTACCAGTGGTTCAGATGAAGGGGTAGGTATGCCCGTGATCAATCACGATGGCGGAGCGGAATCCATTCAATTCATAGAAGCTCTTCGTGATGCCAAAGGCATTCAGATCATAACAGATCTCGCAGATTCGAAAATCGAACTCACCGAGAGTAAAGCCAAAGAACTCGTAAACAATGGCGATTATGCCATGGCTCTATTCATACCAGAAGGGTTCAGCGATGGCCTATTATATAATAAAGATATTGAACTTATAAGCTATGAAGATCCCGCCCAGACGAGTACAAGCTCTATTATGAGCATGGCTGTTGAAGGTGTATCCCAGTCTTTTTCAGTGAAACATGCACTTTCGGGAATAATGGATGAGCAGACGAAAGAGATTCTGGCGACCATGGGTGAAGCGAAGATCAAAGTGAAATCAACATTTCACCAAGTGGAGCAGGAGATCTTACCCGATGCCTTTCAGCAGAATGTACCAGGGTATACGGTTATGTTTGCTTTTTTCACCGTCATGTTCGCGGGTAGATCTTTTATTTATGAGAGAAACGAAGGGACATTTCGTAGAATTCTATCTGCACCCGTCAATAAACTCAATCTGTTCCTAGGCAAAATGATACCGAACTACTTGATCGGGCTGATGCAGACCGTGGTAATGTTCGGATTCGGGCACTTTGTATTCGGCATGTCGCTAGGGGACTCACCCTTTGGACTTATATTTATATCTTTGAGCATGATCTGGGCAAGTACGACGCTTGGGATGCTAATTGCCTCACTGGTACGAACGGAATCTCAAGTCACTGGATTATCTGTGCTCATCGTACTTACATTGGGCGCGTTAGGTGGAACGATGGTTCCTTTATTCATCATGCCTGATCTGATGCAGACCATTGCATTAGTGACACCGCAAGCGTGGGCGTTATCTGGTTATCAAGATATCCTGGTTCGTGGAATGGGCATTGGTGATGTATTGGATAATATTCTAGTATTGCTTGGTTTTGGGGTGTTCTTTATCTCCATATCTATCTGGAGAATGCGCTTTGATGATTAAGATTGAAGTTGAGAATTGACAAGTGGAATGACATTCTCTATACTAACTTTAATCTAATACACGGTATACGTTGAAGGATTAGTAGCAAGCTGTCACTGTTATTTAGAAAGCTAGGGGTTGATGCAACCTAGCACAAACAGTCTTGTGAATTACACTCTGGAGTATCTTAGGTAATGCTAAGCGGAATAGCACACGATAACAAGGCTAAGAGTGGTATATATTGAAGTGCACTTTCGCTTCGATGTATACAATTTGGGTGGTAACACGGTGAATGAATCGTCCCTATGTCTAATGCAGACATAAGGGGCGTTTTTTGCGTTATATTTTACAAATTAAAGGGGATTGAAGACGATGAGTACTATGAATATTATTGACGAGTTAGAATGGCGTGACGCGATTAATCAACAGACGGATGCAGAAGGATTACGTGAATTGGTTAGTGAGAAGAAGATTGCTCTGTATTGTGGTGTCGATCCGACGGGCGATAGTATGCATATAGGACATCTAATTCCGTTCATGATGATGAAACGATTCCAATCCTTCGGCCATCTTCCAGTGATCCTAATTGGTGGTGCGACAGGAACGATAGGTGACCCAAGTGGACGTCAATCCGAACGACAGTTACAGACATTAGACCAAGTGCAAGACAATGTGAACGCACTGACAGCACAGATGAAGAAGCTATTCGTTACGAACAGCGAAGATCAACTGAAGATGGTGAACAACTACGATTGGACGCATACGATTAACGTGATTGACTTCCTAAGAGATTATGGGAAGAACTTCAGTGTCAACTCGATGTTGGCCAAAGATATCGTATCCAGCCGTTTAGATACAGGGATTTCTTTTACCGAATTCTCATACCAGATCCTTCAGTCCATGGACTTCCATCATCTGTACACAGCTGAAGATGTTCAACTGCAGATTGGTGGCGCGGATCAATGGGGGAATATCACAAGCGGTCTAGACTTGATTCGTAAAAAAGAAGGACCAGAAGCGAAGGCATTCGGACTTACGATTCCGTTAATGTTAAAGGCAGATGGTACGAAATTCGGGAAGACTGCGGGCGGCGCAATCTGGCTTGACCCGGACAAGACATCACCTTATGAATTTTACCAATTCTGGATGAATACCGATGATCGTGACGTCATTAAATACTTGAAATACTTCACATTCTTAACGAAGGATGTTATTGAAGAGTTAGCGAACAAAGTCAACACAGATCCAGGTAAACGTGAAGCACAACGTGTGCTTGCCGAAGAGATGACGCGATTCGTTCATAGTGAAGAAGCATTAGCACAAGCGATCAAGATATCACAAGCGTTATTCAGTGGAGATATTACTCAACTAACTGCGGACGAAATTGAGCAAGGTTTTAAAGAAATGCCAACGTTCGAAGCAAGCAAAGAAACGAAGAACATTGTGGACTGGTTAGTAGACCTAACCATCGAACCTTCTAAGCGTCAGGCAAGAGAAGATATCACCAACGGAGCCATCTCCATGAACGGTGTACGCGTAGAGGACCTGAATATGGATGTGACCGTAGACAACTCATTCGACGGCCGCTTTATCATTATCCGTAAAGGGAAGAAGAAGTATAGTTTGGTGAGATTGGTAGATTAGGGGATTTAAGATAATATCAATTGGATTAACAGCCGCAGACGATAACAAGTACAGCACATATTGGTGAGACGGGCGTAGATGAGCAATTCTCTATTCTTTTATCCTATGGATCTGGCCGAACAGCATCGTTGAACGGGGCAATTCGACTAGAGCTCAACAACGAGTTATATATTCATTGTACGGAAGGAATGATTCATGTTCCATCTTTCTTTAATGCTCAGACGGTCTCACTTCATGTGGTTGGGGAAGAGGTGGAGCGGTTCACGGATGAACGTGTTTGTGAAGGATGTACTTTTGAGGCGGAAGAAGTAGGTAGATGTCTGATGGAAGATCTAATAGAGAGTCCGGTCATGACGATGGATGAATCGCTAGGTAATATGAGAATACTCGATCAAGTACGTGGACTATGGGGACTCCGTTATCCATTCGAAGTATAGAAAGAACTGAACGGCTTGCTACATTCGTTATTCATTTGCGAGTGCTGGCAGGTCTTTTTTATTGTCTGTTAATAATAATTTATCAACATAATAATTTGCTGTAGAAAAGGGTTGTAAACGATTACTAATGATGATAATATGTTATCAAGATAATAAATTATCATACATATTATAAATTGAGACTTAATTATTAGTTAAGTCAATCTGGCTGGAGGAGGCGTCCTATGGAGAATAGTAACGTACATCTTTTGGAAAGGCATTATCCGATGGCTTCATTTATTGCATCCATTGTGGGTCCTAAATGTGAAGTGGTTGTCCATGATATTAGTAATCCAGAATGTTCAATTGTTCATATTGAAAACGGTCACATCAGTGGGAGAAAAGTGGGGGATGGCTCGACAGACCTTGTCTTGAAGATACTTAAAGGAGGAGCCTATCACGAGCAACAGTTCATATCGAACTATAAAGGTAAAGGATCGCTCGGTCAGACATTTCGCTCGTCGACGTATTTTATTAAAAATGAAAGCGGTGTATTGGTCGGTATGATGTGTTTGAATATCGACGTAACCCATTTAGATACAGCAGCACAGTGGATTCAAGACTTGTTAGAAGGTGGAGGAGCCTTTCCGCCAATCTCGAAAGTGCCAGCAGTTGGTCAAGTTGAGAAACCTGTCTCCGAATACTTACAAGGGAATATAGATGACTTATTGGATCACATGATTGAGACGGTCATGTCTAGAATAGCCGTTTCACCTGAAAGACTATCTGCCCATGAGAAAATGGAATTAATTAGAGAATTCAATGACGAGGGTGTCTTTCTACTTAAAGGTGGTGTGGTACAAGTGGCGAAGGCATGTAATATGTCTGAACCAACGGTGTATCGCTACTTACAAAAGGTGAAAGATTATTCGGAATAATATAGGAACTCGTTAAGGCGTGTGCTTCCGATGTTAGTTTTTTCGGAGCTAATTATGAAGTATAGGCCCTAAAACTTTTAGGGGGAAATTATGAATACTAATTTTGATGAAGTAATCAACCGATACGGAACCAATAGTGCCAAATGGGATGGGTTAGTGTCAGAGTATGGTCAGGAAGTAATTCCGTTGTCCGTAGCAGATATGGACTTGCGCGGCCCGCAAGCCATTATTGATGTATGCGTACAGATGGCGCAATATGGCATATTTGGATACACCGATTTGTATCCTCCTTATTATGAAGCCGTGCAGGGATGGATGAAGCGTGCATATGACTGGAATATCTCTCAAGAGTGGATTGTGTTTAGTCCACGAATTATCCAAGCTGTTTCTATTATTCTACAAAAGTTTACCGATATCGGTGATCGTGTGCTTATGCATACGCCAGCTTATCAACCGATTGCTAAAGCAGTTTCGGAGAATGGACGTGAACTTGTTGAGAGTCCATTGATATATCGAGACGGTCGATATGAAATAGATTTCGATAATATGGAACTCCATATGCGGAAAGGTGTAAGAATATTGCTGTTCGTTACGCCACATAATCCGACTGGACGAGTGTGGACGATAACAGAATTAACTCGACTAGCCGACTTATGCACCAAATATGATGTTCTGATTGTGTCGGATGATGTTCATGCTGATTTCATGCGTCCAGGTTATGAACATACCGTTATTGCTAAACTATCCGAGGAAATCGCTCAACGAAGTATTATATGTACATCTCCAAGTAAAACATTCAACTTGGCAAGCTTGGAAATCGCTAACATTATTATTCCTAATGAGAATCTGCGGATGGTATTCAAGAAAGGTCTGATTGAAGCAGGCATTCACAACCCAACATTCTTCGCAGTGCCGGTCTGTGAAACCGCTTATACTGCTTGTGACGGATGGTTGGAAGAAGTGAAATCCTATATTGAAGGTAATATTCAATTCGTAAAGGGATTTTTTGCTGAACACTTTCCAAAGTTGCATATCGTGGAATCGGAAGGAACCTATCTACTGTGGATTGATTGTACCTCTTTTGATAAGAAAGACGAGAAGTTGAAGCAGTGGTTACTAGATGACGCTAAAGTTAGTGTTAGTTTTGGTACCTCCTTCGGCATGCAAGGTGAAGGGTTTATTCGTCTAAATGTAGCAACGTCGCGGGTGTCATTGGAAGAAGCTTTACAGCGTATGGCGGCAGCCTACCGAAATATCTAATAAATTATTCAATATCGCCGTACACGACATCTTTATAATACTAATATGGGGTGAACAGGATGGGAAATCCAAAAGAGAAGCAATCACAGCAACAAAAACAGCCAAAGTCAAAGGTCATAAAGCCACCTACGCTATTTCAAGCACTTATACCTGTGTTTACAATGATTCTACTATTAAGTTTGGGATATGTATTGTTTGAACTACCTCCAGAACCATTAATTATAATCTCAGCCGTAGTAGCGGGGATAGTCGCTATTAAATTGGGTCATTCATATGATGATATTCTAGGTTCGATATCAGAAAAGATTGCTAAGACGATGCCAGCCATTCTGATCTTGATCACGGTTGGGTTCATGATCGGTAGTTGGATGGTTGGCGGAACGATTCCGATGATGATATATTATGGGTTGCAGATTATTAATCCTCAATTTCTGATTATTACGGCATTCTTAGTGACTTCCATCGTATCGATTTGTACAGGAACGTCATGGGGAGCTGCCGGAACGATTGGTGTTGCGTTCATGGGTGTTGCTGCTGGAATGGATGCCAATTTGGCTGCTGTTGCCGGTGCCGTTGTTGCAGGTGCGTACTTTGGGGATAAGCTATCTCCGCTGTCTGATACGACGAACATTGCCGCTTTAGCAACAGGGGTTAATCTGTACGAACATATTGGTCATTTATTGTATACGACGATTCCCTCTTTTATTGTGGCAGCGATTGTATATGTCATCACGGGTTTAAACACAGGAGGAGCCGGAGTTGAAATTCCGGAAAAAGTCGGTACAATTATGAGTACACTCAATACCATATTTAGCTGGAATTTGTTACTTATTCTTCCGATTCTTATCGTCTTGGGAGGATCTCTTTTGAAAAAACCGACGATCCCTGTTATGTTGATCTCTTCCTTTATCGCTATGGCGAATGCTATGATCTTCCAAGGTTTCTCAATTCAAGACGTTATGGTTTCTGCAGTAGGTGGATTTAACTTGTCCATGGTGAATGTAGCTGGTTTCGATCTTGCTAATGTCATTCCAGATATTCCGCGTTTGCTCAACCGTGGAGGTATGAGCTCCATGATGGGAACGTTGCTTATCTGTTTCAGTGCCATTGTATTTGCAGGAACGGTTTCCGTAACGAAGTCACTGGATCTTATTATTAACAGATTGATGGGAATGGTTCATTCAACAGGTTCGTTGATCCTTTCGACGATTGCTGTTGGTATGGCTATGATCGGTATTACAAGCAATGGTCAGATTTCAATTCTTATGCCTGGAGAAATGTTACGTGAGACATATATCCGTAGAGGTATTCATCCAAAGAACCTATCTAGAACGATCGAAGACTCTGCGTCGATTATCGAGCCTATCTTACCGTGGACAGCTGCGGGTGCTTATATGGCCGGAACGCTCGGTGTGGCGACATTAGATTACTTGCCTTGGGCAGTCCTTTGTTGGACAGGTATTATATTCGCCACCATTTGGGGCTTCACTGGTTTCGGTATTGCCAAGTTGTCACCAGAGCAACAACAAGAAATGTTGAAGGAATTTGATGTTCAACAGAAAGTTGCACAATAATTAACTATCCTGAGTAAGACTAGAAAAGATACATGAAGGAGAAATGACGATGAGTACAAACAAAGAAATTATTCAAACAAATGATGCACCGCAAGCCATTGGACCTTATTCACAAGCCGTTAAAGTTGGAGGTCTACTCTTCACCTCAGGTCAACTTGGGATCGATCCGAGCACGGGATTATTTCCAGAAACAGTAGAGGGACAGACTAAGCAATCATTAAATAATGTGAAAGCTATTGTTGAGGCGGCAGGCGGAACTATGGATCAAGTCGTGAAATCTACAGTTTTTCTAAAAGATATGAATGATTTCCAAGCCGTGAATGAAATATATAGCGGGTATTTCGCAGAGCCTTATCCGGCTCGTAGCGCAGTACAGGTAGCACGTTTACCGAAAGATGCTCTAGTAGAAATAGAAGTCATCGTTCAGCTGTAATAAGATTGTTTGAAGAAATAGAGTAGCAACAAAGGGATCACGGACGCATTACGTCTATGATCCCTTTTTGTTCTATTAGAAAGTATAATCTTTTTATTATGAGTCATAAGATCGAATCCATACAGGAGTGTTGAAACGCTTTATACTTGAAGGTCGCTAGAATAAAGATGGAATAGTTGCATAAATGGTACTTACTCAGAAGAAAGGGTGTGTGACGGAGAAATAGTTGCACAAAGGGCACTTAAAACAGGTGGAATAGTGGGAATTGATGATTTTCCAGTAATTAGATGCCCTTTATGCAACTAAACGTAGTGATAGGAGAATATGGGCGAATTTAAGTGTACTTTATGCATCTGTTGCTGATTGGAGGTGGCAGTAGATTAGATTATTTTAGATTAGAGATAGCGGTAGATTAGATAGCTGTTAAGTAGGCAGTAAAAGTTCTGTAGGAGTAAAACGAAATAAGGGAATGGAAATATATCTTTCACCAAGAGCGCCGATAGGTGTATTTCTTATATCATCCTTAGACTGCCAAATTTGACTTTATATACGGAATGAAGGCCTACTAATCTGTTATATTTACTCCCATTAATAGTTAGAAGGAGAATATATGAAGAAGACTACCTCTAAATATATGATTATTATATTCGCTGTCGCGTTGATTGCTCTATTGGTATTGATGGCTGTACTTAATAAATCACAGAAATCTTCAGCATTAGAGAACTTACCGAACTATACTGAAATTTGTGAAGGATAACATTACGGGCATAGACTATAATCAATTTAAAAGTGATCTGCAGAACCATACACATGCATTAGATGTAAAAGAAGATTGCTTTGTACTGAGGTCGATCCGACGGGCGATAGTATGCATATTGGACATCTAATTCCGTTCATGATGATGAAACGTTTCCAATCTTTCGGCCATCTTCCAGTGATCCTTATTGGTGGAGCAACAGGTACAATAGGTGATCCAAGTGGACGACAGTCTGAACGCCAGTTACAGACATTAGACCAAGTGCAAGACAATGTGAACGCATTGACAGCACAGATGAAGAAGCTATTCGTTACGAACAGTGACGATCAACTGAAAATGGTGAACAACTACGATTGGACACATACAATTAACGTGATTGACTTCCTAAGAGATTATGGGAAAAACTTCAATGTCAACTCGATGTTGGCCAAAGATATCGTATCCAGCCGTTTAGATACGGTGATTTCTTTTACCGAATTCTCATACAAATCCTTCAGTCCATGGAATTCCATCACTTGTATGCAGAAGAAGGTGTTCAATTACAAATTGGTGGATCTGATCAGTGGGGTAACATTACAAGTGGTCTAGACTTAATTCGTAAAAAAGAAGGCTCTGAATCGAAAGCATTCGGACTTACGATTCCGTCAATGTTAAAAGCAGATGGTACGAAATTCGGGAAGACTGCGGGCGGCGCGATCTGGCTTAATCCGGACAAGACATCACCTTATGAATTCTACCAATTCTGGATGAATACCGATGATCGTGACGTCATTAAATACTTGAAATACTTCACATTCTTAACGAAGGATGTTATTGAAGACTTGGCGAACAAAGTCAACACAGATCCAGGTAAACGTGAAGGACAACGCGTGCTTGCCGAAGAGATGACCCGATTCGTTCATAGTGAAGAAGTATTAGCACAAGCGATCAAAATATCACAAGCGTTATTCAGTGGAGATATTACTCAACTAACTGCGGACGAGATAGAACAAGGCTTCAAAGAAATGCCAACGTTCGAAGCAAGCAAAGAAACCAAGAATATTGTGGACTGGTTAGTAGACCTAACCATCGAACCTTCTAAGCGTCAGGCAAGAGAAGATATCACCAACGGGGCCATCTCCATGAACGGTGTACGCGTAGAGGACCTGAATACGGATGTGACGGTAGACAACTCATTCGATGGTCGATTTATCATTATTCGTAAAGGGAAGAAGAAATATAGTTTGGTGAGATTGGTAGATTAGGAATGGCGTGTTGATAGAATTGAATAGAGAGTAGTGTGAGCAGCTTATCTTCTATTAAGAAGTAAGCTGCTTTTTGTGTGCGCCCAGCATGGGCGTTATCTATAGGGTTTAAGTCCCGAATGGTGAAGGCAGTAGTAGCCATAGCTTAAGACAAGGGTGTCCACCGCGAGGTGGAATCTGAAGGAAGTCGGCGGCAAATCTCCGGTCTGAGGAACACGAACTTCATACAAGGCTAACGTGTGTTGGGTGAGGTTGCACAACAAACCAAAGTCCATACTGCCAAAGGCATACGAGAGTAAATGAAGCAGATAGATGGAGAGGAAGATAACGCTCTTACCTGGGGAGATCTGTGCCTAAGCAACGGTAAAGTTGTAAGCAAGGCTGCGAAGTTTTGTTGAAGGTACAGAAGTCAGCAGACGCCATAGTACAAAAGCTGTTGCAACAGCTTTTGGAAGGGCAGAACATGAAATAGGAATGAAACAACTTGGCGTTCGGGGATGAGCATTGAAAGCAGACAATCCGAAAGGACTTATCTGAGGAAAGTAGCGGTGAATACGCAAGGGTACTCAGAAGGGCAGAGTTCATCAACGGCACAAAGAGAAGAATCATTCACGTAAGGAGTGTATCAAAAGATGATGGAGGAAGTATTGTCACGGGAAAATATGCTGTCGGCACTAGCACGTGTCGAATCGAATAAAGGAAGCCATGGCGTAGATGGCATGTCGGTAAAAGATTTACGCAGACACCTCGTACAAAACTGGGAAACCATTCGAGAAAGCATACGAAACGGAACCTATGAACCAAGTCCAGTCCGTCGGATCGAAATCCCGAAACCGAATGGTGGAACAAGGTTATTAGGAATACCGACCGTGACAGATCGTCTCGTTCAGCAAGCGATCACGCAGGTATTGACCCCTGTATTTGACCCTATGTTTTCCGAACACAGCTACGGATTTCGTCCGCAAAGACGAGGTCACGATGCGGTGAGGAAAGCAAGAACATTCATGCAGGATGGCTATCGCATTGTAGTAGACATCGACTTGGAGAAATTCTTTGACCGTGTTCATCATGACAGACTTATGGCAAGACTTGCGGAGGAAATAACGGACAAAACGTTACTGAAACTCATCCGAAAGGTTCTGCAATCCGGGGTTATGGAGAAAGGTCTCGTCCAACCAACGATAGAAGGAGCCCCGCAAGGGGGACCACTAAGTCCATTACTATCGAATATCGTCTTAGATGAACTAGATAAAGAACTGGAGAAGCGAAATCTGCGATTTGTCCGCTATGCGGACGGTTGTAACGTCTACGTGAAAACGTGGAAGGCAGGAAATCGTGTGAAAGAATCCGTTACGCAATTCATTGAGAAGAAGCTAAAACTAAAAGTGAACCAAGCGAAAAGTGCGGTTGACCGTCCATGGAAGCGAAAGTTTCTAGGATTTACGTTTAGCTGGGACAAGAACAACCCCAAAGTAAGAATCTCGAAACCATCTTTGCAGCGAGTAAAAGCAAGGATCAAGGAGATCACATCGAGGAAAAGTCCTACCCCAATGGAAATGCGAATCAAGGAATTGAACCAGTATCTCACGGGATGGTGTGGTTATTATGCGCTAGCAGATACTCCAAGTATCTTCAAGGAATTGGATGAATGGACACGAAGAAGGCTTCGAATGTGCCTATGGAAACAATGGAAATTACCAAGAACAAAGGTGAGAAACCTGATGGCACTAGGGGTTCCTAGACAAAAGGCATATGAATGGGGAAATACACGGAAGAAATATTGGCGAATTGCAAGTAGTCCGATTTTGCATCGATCTTTAAATAACCAGTATTGGTCATCTAATGGGTTGAAGAGTTTAACGGACAGATACAAATCATTGCGGAATATTTCATGAACCGCCGTATACCGAACGGTACGTACGGTGGTGTGAGAGGTCGGGGGCTAGTCGCCCCCTCCTACTCGATTATTGGATGGGCTAATGAATAGTCATCTATTTCATGGGTAAGAATATAATATGAAGTAAAGGTACGTTATGTACATTGTGTACATTGTATACGTTTAGTGCTAGGATAGGAGGTGAGGAGGGAATGCTTATGCAATCGCTTTTGAATGCAACAGAAGTTCGAGCTAATTTTGGTAGTTTTATTGATGATGTTGTTCGAGAGAAACCTCAATTTGTGAAACGCAACCGTGATGTAATTACTAGTTTTTCGCAACAGCAAATGAAACTATTAATGGAAGTCTATGAGATTACTTTTGAATTTGAAGAACAGAATGGCATGTTCACAGGTTCTATTGAACAGGTCGAGGATATCATCGGTGAGGCATCATCACTCGAAGAACTTCGTAATGACTTAGCTAAACAACTTGTAGATTATGCACGTGAATATTATGATTCTTATCGTGAATATATTGCTGCCCCCAACCGCAAATCTCATGCCCCCTATATTCTTCGAATACTGCTATATAATGATGTGAGTGAAATCGCAGAGCTACTGCATGGCTAGTTGGAAGGACCTTAGAAGGTACCTGCAGAATGATGGCTGGACATTTGTTCGTAGCGGTGTTGATGGTATCTATACGAAAACACTACCGAACGGTGATATTTTACGAAGTAGATGCTCAAAGGGGACGGGCGAGATTTCACCAGCATTATTCAGTAGAATACTAAAACAACAATTAAAGACAGATAAAGCAACCTTCAATTCGAAAATCTAGAAACAACTCACTGGCCAATATGCAGTGAGTTGTTTCTATGTCTAAAGATAAATAGAAGTAGGCTACAGCTATATTTACTATCATCCATATAAAGGTTATCGACCCTTATTGTCGAATCAACACTAAAGAGAACTATCGTCGGACATTACCTACTTTAAGCAAAAGAGGTCATTCTATGAAACAAGGAATTTATGAGCAAATCATTAATAATATAACGTCACAACAGTTATCTACGCTGGATTCAGAGCTTTATCATATTGGTAAAGAGAAGCTGGATGCGGAAGAAGCGCGGAAGATGCTGTCCAATTATTTGGCGATGGTAACCAGAAGGGCACTTAAAGTCGTACGAGAACAGAGTAGTGATGAAGAAGCAGTATTCGAACAGATACGTACTTGTAATGAGATCATTCACACATTGAAGAATGCACTTGGACAAGAGGAATACGAAGAGCTTCAGTTAGATGAACAAGGTGAAGTACTCACCCATGTATATTCGAAATTGAATCATATCCGTGGGATCAAAGATGAGAAGGTCTTAAGACCGGTGACTCCTTTATCCCAAAGCTCTCTCTTTACTGGATCACATGCTGAACCTAATATGCTTCACGAGTTGAAGCGGGAGATTGTGACGTCGGATCGTATAGACCTATTGGTATCTTTTATCAAGTGGAGTGGTATACGCTGTCTAATGGAGCAACTGGAGCAATTTACCGCAAATGGTGGACAGCTACGTGTCATTACTACTACCTATATGGAAGCAACAGATCTGAAAGCCATTATCGAGCTCAGCAAGCTCCCTAATACTGAGATCCAGATATCCTATGATAGTGATCGGACGCGTTTACATGCGAAGGCGTATGTTTTCCGAAGAGATACGGGTTTTACCACTGCCTATGTCGGCTCATCCAATCTATCTAATCCAGCGCTAACTAGTGGGTTAGAGTGGAACTTGAAAGTGACAGAGAAGGATTCGTACGATGTACTTAAGAAAATTGAAGCGACTTTCGAGAGTTATTGGAATGATAGGGAGTTCAAAAGGTTCTCTTCTGAAGATGATGAACAAGTCCAACAATTAAAAGAAGCACTAGGGAAAAAGAAAGAACAGCACACGATACAATTTCACTTTGACATTACACCTTATGATTATCAGAAAGAAGTGTTAGAGAAGCTTGAAGCGGAGCGAACTTTATTTGGTAGAACTAGGAACTTGTTGGTGGCAGCTACAGGGGTAGGAAAGACTGTTATCTCTGCTTTCGACTATAAGAGGTTTATAACCAAGAATCCAAGAGCCAGACTCTTATTTGTGGCACATCGAGAAGAGATATTGAAGCAAAGCCAAGATACATTCCGTTATATTCTAAAAGATTTGAACTTTGGCGATTTGCATGTAGGCCAGCATCAAGCGGAGTCTATGGATCATTTATTCATTAGTATTCAGAGCTTTAATTCTATGAAGCTAACGGAGAAGACTACGAGCGATTTCTATGATTTCATCATTGTCGATGAATTTCACCATGCTGCCGCACCTTCCTATCAGAAGCTATTATCCTATTATAATCCGCAGATCCTACTGGGATTGACGGCAACACCCGAACGGATGGATGGTAAAGACATTCTGGTCTATTTCGATGATATGATAGCTGCAGAAATCAGATTGACCGATGCAATCGACCGTAAATTGCTCTGCCCTTTTCAATATTTTGGGATCACGGATCATGTAGATCTATCAAGAGTGAAATGGTCTAGAAAGGGTTATGATCTTGCTGAGTTAGAGAAGGTGTACACACAAGATAAGATACGCACAATACAAATCATAAATAGTATGAAGAAATACGTTACGGACATGGAAGATGTGAAGGGTCTTGGCTTCTGTGTCAGTGTAGAACATGCCTTGTACATGGCAAAGGTATTTAATGAAGCGGGAATTCCAGCGGTGGCTTTACATGGGAATTCCAATGACCAGGAGCGAATTACGGTTAAGTCCAGACTCATTGGTGGGGAAATTTCGATGATCTTTGTCGTAGATCTGTACAACGAGGGCGTGGATATTCCAGCCGTCAATACGATTCTATTCCTGCGCCCAACGGAGAGTCTAACCGTATTCCTGCAGCAGTTAGGGCGGGGATTACGTTTGGCTGAGGGCAAAGAGTGCCTAACCGTATTAGATTTCATAGGACAAGCACACAAAGAATACAATTTCCAAGATAAATTTAGAGCGTTAATGGGTAAGACGAAGCATTCGATTCAACATTATGTGGAGAATGGATTCTCTTCTTTACCAAGAGGCACATTCATTCAACTAGAGAAGCAAGCCAAGGATTATATATTGCGCAACCTGAAGCAAGCGAAGAACAGCCGTGCTAGTCTAATTAGTAAAATAAAGTATTTTCAAGAGGATGCAGATCGTGAACTGACCTTGGCTAACTTCGTACGTTACCATGGCATGTCTTTGTTCGAATTCTATGGCGGTCGGAATGGTAATCGATTCTTTAGAGGCTTGATGGTAGAAGCTGAGGTCATGGAGCGATTTGAATGGGAACAATCAGAACTTATGAAGCGTATTCCAGCATTGTTGAACTTGAATTCTCGAAGATGGTTGAAGTTCTTAATAGACTATTTGGAGAATGGGAGTCAGCCACAAGAGGATGAAGAGAAACGGATGTTAGTTATGTTCTACTATACATTTTATCGAGCTGAGCCTTCTAAGCATGGATTCAAAGATATAGAGGAAGGAATTCAGGCAATTCTAGCTTGTCCACAGTTTCGAGATGAAATAATTGATATTCTCAAATATAACCAGGTACATCTTGATTTTGTGGATAAGAAACATAAATTTCCATTCACTTGTCCACTAGATATCCACTGTATGTACAGTATGGACCAGATATTAGCCGCATTTGGCTATTGGAATGGGGATAAAGCACCCACCTTCCGTGAAGGTGTGAAATATTTCGAGAGTGAACAGACTGATATATTCTTTATCACACTGAATAAATCGGATAAAGACTTCTCGCCATCAACACTTTATGAGGATTACGCCATTAATGAAAGCCTATTCCATTGGCAGACACAAAGTAGTGTCTCAGAGAATACCAAGACCGCACAACGTTATATCCAACATCGAAGAACGGGTAACCGCATCGCGTTATTTGTTCGGGAATACAAAGAGAGTGACAAATTCACATCTCCGTTTGTGTTCTTGGGGGAAGCGGATTATGTCAGCCATGAAGGGAATAAGCCGATGAGTGTCGTGTGGAGATTGAGGGAGGAGTTGCCACCGCAGATGGTGGTAAAGGCGAATAAGTGTATTGTGTAGGATGGAATTACAGTTAATAATTGGAATTAGAATATGATTGAGTTGATTGTAGGTAGAATCATATATTCAGACTTTATTGACTTACAGTTGAAAAATAAAAAATATACCATAATGATTCCGTTGGATAAAAACAATGAACAAGAATCTACTTTTCTTTGATTTTCTTTCATAGTTATAACAATTAATATTGTGTATAGAATGTGAGGTGTCATAATGTCAGATATTGGTAAGAAGTATCAGATTTTCATTAGTTCTACATTTACAGACTTAATAGATGCAAGATCCAAAGTTACCAAGGTGATTTTATCAATGCAACATTTCCCTGTGGGTATGGAGATGTTTAGTGCAGCTGATGATGATCAGTGGACGGTTATTAAAAAGACTATAGATATTAGTGATTATTATGTACTAATTCTAGCTCATAGATATGGTTCAATTACTAACGAAGGCATCTCTTATACGGAAAAAGAATATGACTATGCACGAAAAATAGGGCTACCTATTTTAGCGTTTATAATGAATAGGAATGCATCAACCACACCATCTGAAAGGGAAAGTGATCCTATATTGCAAGATAAGCTAGAGACATTTGTTAAAAAGGCTATGGATAGTAAAATGTGTGGATTTTGGGATTCAGATGAGGAGTTGGCATCAAAGGTTTCAGTAGCATTGGTAAAAGAATTTAATAATAATCCAAGGACTGGTTGGGTACGTGCCAAACAATTAAATCCCAATAAATATGAATTGGAATCTAATATTAATAATTTTTTGAGAGATAAAGAGCTATGGGGTTTGAAAAAGTCTACAATAGATTCATATAGAATGGATCTAAAAATTTTTCGGGAATATATTCAAGAAGAAACAGTATCTGAAATTGGCACTGAACAAATAAGAAGTTTCCTTAGATACAGAGAGAATAACTTCAATATAAATTCTAATAGTTCCATGGAGAAAATTAGATCAGTATTGAGAGTATTCTTTGCTTGGCTTGTTGAAGAAAAGGTGATAGAGAGAAATCCTGTCAAAAAGATAAAGTCATTTATAATTCAAGAGGCAGTTAGAGAAGCATTGGATGAAGATGAAGTTGAGGAAATTCAAAGTGCTTGTATCACTCCAAGAGAACGAGCATTAGTAGAAATAATTTTATCGACAGGATGCCAATTAGGGGAACTAGAAAAGATGAGTTTAAAAAGCGTGAAATGGAAAGAAGAATTTATTGAAATAACAGGGAACGGGAGGAGAAATAGGGTGGTTATGCTAACAAATGATGCTACGCATTATTTGCAGAAATATTTAGATACGAGAACAGATGACTCCGACTTTCTATTTGTAACAGAGAGAAGGCCCTACAGAATGTTATGTGGAAGAACAATTCAACGTGAAATATCAAGAATTGCTGGAAGAACTAATATTAATAAAAATATAGCTCCAAGTACATTTCGTCATACATTCGCGAAAAGAATGCTTGATAATGGATACCAAATGTATGTTGTACAGTCATTATTGGGTAATAAAGAATATACCAGTACTTCAGAGACCTACCTAAAAATAACAAATAAAAATATTGGTGAAGTACTTCGTACTCCAGGAAGAATAGATCCATGACACCTGATCGAGAGTGTAAAATATTATGTGTAAATAGATAAAGGAAGAACTTTTCTTGTAGAATTGAGTTGCCAGACAAACTTCACAATTAAAGAGGTCTTCCCTATGAATCATTTACTAGAGACAGAGCTTACTGCATTTCTAGACTAAGAAAAATATGACCGAATTGGTGTGAATTCAGGCAACTCTCGTAACGGTGGTTACAATGGTACACTTCTCACAGAGTATGGTGACTTGCAACTAAACATACCTCGAGATCGTAATGGAGAGTTTAAGCAGCAGACTGTTGCGCCTTATAAGCGTTCCAATGACACACTAGTATCCATTGTCATCCACATATTTCAAAAGGGCGCCACAATGATAGAGATTGCCACCCTCATCGAATAAATGTACGATCACCATTACACGGCACAAACGGTATAGAACTTGACAAAAGTAATGGTAGAGCATATTTACGCTTTTATGAAACGACCACTTGAGAACAGCTATGTAAACGTCTATATTGATACGTCGTATTATCGTAGTTTAACGTGAAACGGTAGCTAAGAAAGCGGTCTACATTGCCGTGGGCATTCGTGAGGATTGCACCAAGGAAGTGCAAACGTACGGCGTTTCCCCTACCGAATCAGCTTACATCTGGAAAGAACTGCTTCAGGACGTGAAACAGTATGGTACGGAACAAATAATTCTGTTTATCACGGATAGACTCACAGGTATTGTGAATGCGATTTAGGTGATCTATCCACAGCTGAAGTACCAAACATGCTGTGTTCATTAAGTTCGTAATATCGTCCATAAAGTTCGTGTGTGCGATCGAGCAGAGATCTGTGAAGACTTCAAATCCGTCTATCGATCCGATGATGAAGAAGATGGGAAGTCAGCTCTCACAACCTTCTGTGACAAGTGGAAGGCATCGTATCCTAAGGTCGTTAAACCCCTACAAGACAGACCTTATGTCTTCACATTCTACAGCTTTCCAAAGCCCATCTAGAGATGCATTTATTTGACCAATTTAATTGAATTGTTTAACAAACAGATTAAGAAATACACGAAACGTAAAGAGCAGTTCCCGCATGAATATGCTTTAGAGAAGTTCTTGCTAGCACAGTTTGAGGGCTACAACCAACGATTTGCTACCGTTGCCACATTGGCTTCGATCAAGCTCGATCAGAACCTGTAGCCATGATCTCTAACAAAAACTTAACGAACTTTTACAAGAGATGCTTATTTTCATTCACACAAAATTCTTGACACTCTCACAGAGACTATATGTTCCAAAAATAAACCTTAAGGTTGTAAGTATGTATATTAATGTTCCCCCTGTGTTAGCCTAGTTGTGGGGATCGTTAGGGGATAGAGTTTAAGACATACTTATCCCCCAAGGGGTAGCATCGTGACAAAAATATACTGGCCAGTTTGATATTTAAATTACAAAACTGACCTTTTACGTTAATATTTAAAAATAAACACAGGATTGCGCAATCATTGCGCAATCCTGTGTTTATTTTGTGTGATTATTGTATAATCTATATTAAGATGAATGTGAAGGGTGAGTGAGATGTCTAATTTAACGGATAAAATTGTAGGGAAAAGATTGCGTCAGTATAGAGACGATATTGGTTTCACACAAGAAGAATTGGCAGAAGGTACGGGATTAACTCGTACGATTATCTCTAATATTGAGTTGGGAAAGACAAAGCTTGGGGCAATTGAAGGGAAATTAGTGTGCGATTTTTTAGGAATCTCACTGGATGAATTGCTAAAGGTTGATGACGATAATGAGCTGGATTCTGTCATTTTGTTTAGGAATGGTAGTGGTGCTATATCTGATGAGCAATTGCTAGATCAAACAGATCTTATTTTGAAAGAGCTGTTTGCTCAACTCGAACTAAACAGATCTGAAGGGGGAGGCAACCTATGATCGATCCAATGAGTAGCAGTGTAGCGATCCCTGATTACGTTAAGTTACAAATAGAGTTGGAGTCTGAGCAATTTGCTCAAGAAGTTCGAAACAGAATGAATAGTCCACTTGATCAACCACTTGAAATCCTGTCTGTGATTGAAAAACAGTTTCAAATTTATGTGCTTCAGATTATGGATCTAAATACTTCCGGATTCGTAAGAGTGTTTGGGAAACATAAAGTAATCTTTCTTAACGGTTCAGAGTCTTTAGGAAGACAGTATTACACTGCAGCCCATGAATTATGTCATACATTAAGGGATTTAGGTCGTATTAAAGAAATAGAATTAATGAGTGAGCATGATAAAGAAATAGAACTCAAGAAGATGGAGTATTTTGCTTATGGGTTTGCGGATCACTTTTTGACACCAAGGGCCGCTGTGGTTAGATATTGTACTGATAACAAATGGGATAGCTTTTCCGCTATCAAACCTTTTGATGTCATCAAGTTTCAATACCATTTTAGAATTAGTTATCGTCAAGCAGTTCGAATGTTGCAAAAGGTAGGTGTGATCAATGATGAGCAAAGGGAATTACTCGCAGCATTCAGTAGCAAGGAGAACCCCAACCAAATTATCGATCTAACAAGGGAATCAGGATATTCTACTGAATTGTCTTTACCGCTTAAGGAAAGTCATATTCCATCAGAATTTTACTCGAGTATTCTAGACAATATAGCTAACGCATACATATCTCCGCGAAAAGCAGCCTACTTAGAGGAGTTGCTCCATATACGTTTACCCTCCTTCGGCAGTAAGGATGGCCTAAAGGAATGATACATGCGGTTTTATCTGATACGGATATCATTGTGCATATGGTGAAGGGTGATGTGTTTACTCAGGTGGTTCCTCTACTTCTCGATAAGGTCTACATCACTCCAAAAGTAGAAGAAGAGTTGAAGAATAAGCATCGAGGTATTCATTCTCAATTAACAGAGTCATTCTCGCAGGGGACTTGGCTTTTTAAAGTGAAAGATACGTGGGGAAGATTGACCAGTGAACAGAGAATATTGATTAATAAGACTCGTGAGAAGTATCGTGCCCAATTAGATCCTGGAGAATTAGATTGTCTCGCGTACGCAACTGGTATGAACATCGGAGCGATTATAAGTGATGATCGTGGTGCAAAGGAAATTATTGTTGAAGTTACACATAATGAAAAGATAGTCATTACATTCTGGGATTTACTGATCATGGGTGCAAAAAAAGATAAAATATCATGGTCAGACGCGGGTGAGTATTATAACAAAGTAAAGCAATCTTGTTTGCCGAGACTACCTGACTTTTCTTATCAAGTCAGTTTATTTGAACGGAATTTATTATCTCATCCATGGGTAATTCGTTATTTGGAATAGTGAGTAAGAATACTAGAATCATCAGACATCATACATGATAAATTAAAATCGAAATCCTATTTATTAAATTGATCAACCCCACCAATACAATCGAATGGAGTACATATACTATGTTCAAGAAACTATTATCCATGTTTACATCCTCCCCAGCAAAGAAGCAGAAACCGAAACCGAAACCGAAACCGACGACAAGCAAATCCAAAACATCCGCATCCCCAGCCAAACCCAAGCCCAAAGTTGCACCAACTCGCATTGGTGAGCTAGGCGAACATAAAATTAACATTCAACTCGACCAGCTTCCTAAGGGATGTAGGTATTTGAGCGATATCATGGTTGTGAATACGAAATCCCGAACCGGTTATTCTCAGATTGATCATGTGGTGCTGACCCCCAGGGGGCTGTTTGTGATTGAGACCAAGAACTATAATGGTGAGATCAAGGGTAAGCGTAATGACCAGTCTTGGACGGTTAGTAATCGATATAGAATGTACAATCCATTGAAGCAGAATTACGGACATATTCAGGCGATTAAAAGTTATCTACCCAGTTATTCAGATATTAGATACATCTCGCTAGTGTCCTTTACGATGCGTTGCCGCTTTAGTGTTGACCCTGAACTCAGACAAATACAATCCGATGAACTCATTGTCTATGATGTTGAACTATCTGAATTCATTGGCCGAAAAATGAACCGAATTCAAGCGGAGCAGCCTGATTCTATATTATCTGATGCGGATATTCTGAAGATCTATGATTCTTTATTAGAGGCGAATATTACTGATCCGAGTGTTAGAGCAAAGCATGTTGAGAAAGCTAGCACTGTGAATAAATCTAAATAATCGGGTTATCAACTTAGAGCTAACGGAACTCTCCCCCACACCCCAATCAAGGATGGTGAAAATTCGCTATGAAGCATCTCAAATGGACAATGGTATTCTTAGTTTTTCTTATTCTAGCAGGATGCACGTCCGCTTCTAATATTTCCACGGATCAAGTGAAGGCATTCATCAAGGACACGAAGCATTCGCAAGAATCATTACAAGATGTGGATGTTCAGTTCAGACCTACTCAAATTGAAATCATATATATATTGAAAGCGAATATAGACGAGGCAGATCGGCTTGAATTGTTCACGAAGGCTAATGCGTTGGTCAATAGTGAGCAATTTGATCAGGAGGCCATTCAAGGGCAATTTCTACAAAAATACAAGTCTGATGGATACCCTAAGTTGGCAATACTGTTTGATGTGAACGATGATGGAGAATACGATGTGCAATATACAGCCGATTATCACAAGGATAAGCTAAATACGTCTAACGGTACATCCTATTCCCAGTGGTATTACCACAAAGATATGGCCACAACGGGTGAATTGGTTCCGTAGAGAAATACTTAGGGATCGTTAAGCAGGATTTTTAATCTAAAATGATTGTAGTCAGCTGTAAACAGTGTTATTCTAACAACTCAATGCTAAACTCGAAATCTATGCTCTTCAGTACATCTAATAATACTCACTAATTTAGTTATAAAGAAAGGTAACACTATGATAAAAGCTGATAAATTATCCTTCGCATTTCCGCAAAAAGAACTATATAAAGACATTTCATTTACGCTTGAAGAGGGGCAACATTGCGCTTTTATAGGAACAAGTGGCAGTGGGAAAAGTACACTGATCGATATATTGATAGATCCAGAAAGATATTTGTATGATGGCAAGTTAGAGATAGATGCAACCTGCACAATGGGTTATGTAAGTCAGTTCTCACAACTCGACAAGACGAAGGAAACAACCGTTTTTGAATATATAGCGGAAGAATTTATTAAGATAGACAATGAAATAAAGTCCATTTGCACTGAAATGGAAACATCAACGGATATGGATTCGTTACTGGAAAAGTATCAATTAGCTTTAGATGCATTTGATGCCATAGGTGGGAATGATTTTGAGAGCAACTTGAATAAGAAGTTAAACCTAGCGAACCTCATGAAGCTAAAAGATCTTAGAGTATCCGATCTGAGTGGTGGGGAATTCAAACTTATTCAAGTGTTGAAGGAAATGCTTAAATCTCCAGACGTAATGATTATGGACGAACCAGATGTATTCCTAGACTTTGAGAACCTAAATTCGCTTAAGAATCTTATTAATTCTCACAAAGGCATACTGTTAGTTGTTACTCATAACAGATATCTATTGAATCATTGTTTCAACAAAATATTGCATCTTGAAAATATGGAGATCCAAGAGTTTGATGGACGATATATGGAGTATAACTTCTCATTACTTCAGACTAAAATTGAGATGCAAGAACTCGCAATCGCGGAAGCTGAAGAAATGGAGAGAAACGAGAACATCATCGATAATCTTAGAGCTATCGCAACTTACAATTCAGAAGCATCTAGAGGGAGAGCGCTAAAAGCTAGAGTTAAATTTCAAGAAAGATTTGATGCTCGTAGAATTAAAGCGCCATTCGTAGATATTAAGCAACCGAAGATCAGTCTCGATATAGATCATGAAATGGAAGAAGACACCACGGTTATCAATGTCGATAATTATAGTGTTTCCTTTGATGAGTTGTTATTAGAAAATGTTAACTTTGAGATAAAGTCTACGGATAAAGTAGCCCTTATCGGTTCGAACGGTACCGGGAAGACAACATTACTCCGAGAAATCTTTACAAATAATCATGATTCCATTGCAATAAATCCAGATGTTAATGTGGCGTATTTATCTCAGTTTCAAGGCGAAATGCTAAACGATGCCAACACAATAGAAGAAGAATTCATCGATGCTGGGTTTACAACTTATGAAGAGGTTAGATCATATATTGGAGACTATGGCTTTGAAGGTGAAATCGTTCATCAGAAGATAGAATCTTTGTCTGGTGGAGAAAAGAATATGCTTCAGTTGGCTAAAGTCGCTGCCAGTAAAGCAAACGTATTGCTTCTCGATGAACCAACAAGTCATTTAGACACTTATACACAGATAGCACTAGAGAAAGCCATTCAAGATTACAAAGGTGCAATCCTCATGATTTCTCATGATTTCTATTCTGTGGTGAATGGTATGGATTATGTATTAATCATTGACGATAAGACGATTAGAAAAATGAGTATGCGTAAATTTAGAAAGATGATTTATGCTAGTCATTTTGATAGAGACTATTTAGAAACGGAACAAAAGAAAAAGGCAGTTGAAACGAAAATTGAATTGGCTTTAAAAGATACTAATTTTGAACTTGCAAAAGGTTTACTTGATGAGCTAGAAGAGCTAATTAAGTTGCTTTAAATTACAACCCTCTGATTGAAATGATTACAAGAATCAATTTATTGTAATGGGAATTACGGCTACTCCGGATCGAATGGACGGCAAGAAAATAAGATGTTGGTGAAAAAGTATCAACAAAAAAGACACTGATGAATAGGATCTCAGTGTCTTTTTACTGCATTGATTTCTTGATAGCTCTTGCCGTAGACAGTGGTTCGCAGATCACGAATACGGGCACCGACCGAAATAAGTATTTCTTTATTCATCGTATTGTCCACACCGCGTGCGGCGGCGGTTCTATTCAACAGATTATTAACGTATCTGGATTAGGCAATGTCGAGTAAAGATTTTGTGAATTTTCCATTTGTGGAATATCAAAGAGTGTAGAGAGTTTTAATATGATCCCCAATATGAGAACGAGCCTTAGATGCAAATCTAGGGCTCGTTCTTTATTTCATTATGATTGTTATGTATGCAATCTGTATACAATCCACGTATGTACCTATCTTCTTTTAGCTTAATATTACGAAAATGAGCTGTTGTGTTATGAACATTTCATCTAAGTTATGACCCACCCATCAGAAACAATACCAGTCCATATTATAAAGAATAATAACGTATAGAGGTAAGAGGAATGTTGATCACCTTACGTATGGTAGTCTTGTAAGCTTTTATGGGAGGGTGCTCATTTTTTTTGTTTCATTTTAGCAAATTTTGTTTATATTTGTATATTTTCTGATGCGAAGCAACTATTATTTTAGTATCTTAGTAACAAATACAACAAAGGGGATGATTATGATTAAAAAAGTTACATTGGGCTTGTTTATGTTCGGATTGATCCTTGTAATTGTCAGCGGGTGTTCAAAAAAACAGTGAGTGATGATGATATTCTCAAAAAAATGGTAGTATCGCTCGAAACTCAAGGGATCAGTGTGCAGCAGGAAGGAAAGCAGTCAAGCGATGCGCTTGAACAGGTCTACCCATACAAACTTACAATTCAGGCTGACCCTAAGAGCGAGGATTATATTCTGGTATACCTATTTGGTGGGATCAACCAGTTACAAGAAGCGATAAAAAACCAGCACTATACGATAACAAGCTTAACGAAATTTGTGAATATTACGAATGCTAATGTATTGGTAGTATATTTCGCACCATCAGGAGATTTGGATAAATATCAGAAGAAAATAGAAGATGCCGTTAACAAACTTAATTATTAGAAGCTTTGTTCGAGGAGCATTGTTCTCTTTATTATCCTTAGAAGATGATATTGAAGTCGTAGCGGAAGCAGCGGACGGTCAAGCAACGTGGGAGGCTATTCAGTAATATCAGCCGGAAGGGAGCTCATCAAAAATAATTATTGTGACCACGTATGCCCGCCCTGTTTTTTTGCGAAAAGCAATGGCATTGAAGGTAGAGGGCTACGTATTAATAGATGAACCGAATTATTGAGTGGTCAATATTTAGTTCAAAAAGGTGTGAATTTTGTCTAAAACTTCTTGCGTAACAGAATTAGGAGCTTGGCCAATAATTTCGCATCGACGTGCTTTCCAATCTAAGGTTTTTATCTGATCGCTCAAAATCACTCCGGTTATCTTATCTTCTTCAGTTAACTTTACTTCAAAAGGATATCCCTTGGATTGATTGGTGATGGGACAGAATGCAGCGAATCCGGTGGCTTGATTAAATGCCTTAGGGGATAGCACGATAGCTGGCCTTCTTTCCGCCTGTTCGTATCCTGCTTGTGGGTCAAAACTTAGATAGACCAAATCGCCACGGTCGGGAACAATCACAGGAATTCATTTCCTTCTGATTTTCCGAAGTCAATTTCTTTGTGCCGATTCGTTGGGGTAATCTGAGAAAGTAATTCTTCCAGCGTTGGCTTCTGTATCACAGGAATCAGGCTTAGACCACCCTTATCATCGAATTCCAAATGCATTTCAGTACCTTCACCAATACCTAATTTTGAGGTGAATTGGACAGGAATTCGTAAAGCTAAACTGTTCCCCCACTTTTGGACTTTAACAGACATTGCGCTCACCCTTTTTTTATTTGATATATCCCTCAATATC
This sequence comes from Paenibacillus sp. CMAA1364, assembly GCF_054373195.1. Classification (NCBI taxonomy): domain Bacteria; kingdom Bacillati; phylum Bacillota; class Bacilli; order Caryophanales; family Paenibacillaceae; genus Paenibacillus; species Paenibacillus sp. CMAA1364. The sequence continues at coordinate 61,158 of NZ_JBITNB010000016.1, forward strand.
TGAATATTCCCTAATATATGCAAAAAAACAGATCACATGAACGAGTCGGTACTCATTCATACCGTACGTGGTGTTGGTTATGTTCTCAAGGAAAGTGTATGAAAATTCGAAGCACCATTCATTTATAGTCGTCTGTTCTATTCGTCATATTACTGATTGTAATGAATTTAGCCACGTATTATATGTTTTGCCAATTATCTATGACCAAAGAATTAGCGCGCTTAGAAACTCAGACGCTACAAATTGCGAATGCGATGCGACAGGTAGCGTCTGAGATTCCGGCACAGGATTTACTGCGTGGGTTTGTACCGGTGTAGGAAATGTACAAGCAGCACAATCTAACACACATTATGTTGCACAGAAACAAGTTATTGGGGTTGAGCAAGCACAGCAAAAAGCGCTAGTCGTAGCGAAAGGCCATGTGAAAAGTATTGAACTAGAGAAAAGTAATACTACAATATTGGCGTGAGCAAAGCTAGTGTTATTGCAGTGAAACATCTGAAAGGAACCGTGATTAAAGTTGATCTTGACCATGACAACGCTAGACTCGTCTACGAAGTTGAGATGACAATCGCTGTTGGGACAGCAGAAGTGAATGTGGATGGGAGGACCGGAAAGATTGTCTCTGTTAAAAAAGATCTAGATCAGCATAAGAATAACAATAGATGCGACGATTGAGATAAGTAATAACAATCGCAGTCCCATCATCACCAATACATCTAATGAGTCTAAAGATTAATAATAGGGGTAATACTTATTAAATCGAAAAATATATTGCAAACAATAATACGATATGTTAAGGTGAAAACAGTAGTTGGAAACGTTACCGATAACGCTACCGGAAGATTAGGAAAGCGTTGTCACCATTTTCGTTTTATATTTTGGGGTCGTCATGAATTAGGAAGTCAAATACCACAGAAAAGAAGGGGAACAACGATGAAAGCAAAAAAATTATTAGGACTTGTGCTAGCAGCAACATTGGTAATGGGTGTATTAAGTGCTTGTGGAAGCAAGACGGACAACAATGCAGCAGATACGAATAGTTCTGCACCAGGTAAGAGTGAAGAAATTTACTTCTTGAACTTCAAGCCTGAAATCGCAGAAACATATGATAAAATTGCGAAAGACTATGAAGCGGAGACAGGGGTAAAAGTTAAAGTAGTTACGGCTGCAGCAGGTACGTACGAAACTACGCTCAAATCTGAAGTAGCGAAGTCTGATGCTCCGACTATTTTCCAAATTAACGGGCCGGTTGGTTATGAAGCTTGGAAAGATTACACGTTAGATCTAAAAGACACGAAGTTGTATAGTTACTTATCCGATCCAAGTCTAGCTGTAACTAGTGGCGAAGGCGTATACGGTATTCCTTATGTTGTAGAAGGATATGGTATTATCTACAATGACGCGATCATGCAGAAATACTATGCGTTGGAAGATAAGGCAGTCGATATTACTGCAGATTTTGAGATCAACAACTTCGAGACATTAAAAGCGGTTGTTGAAGACATGACTGCAAAGAAAGATCAACTTGGTATTAAAGGTGTATTCTCATCTACTTCTTTAGCTGCTGGTGAGCAATGGAGATGGCAGTCACACTTAGCGAACTTACCGCTATACTACGAGTTCAATGATAATACTGAATTTGATAACAGTGTATTGGCTGGTCTAGCAACGGATGAGATCTCATTCAAATATGGCAACAACTTCAAGAATCTTTTTGACTTATATATCAATAACTCTGTAACTACGGGTAAGCTTCTAGGTAGTAAAACAGTAACAGATTCTATGGCTGAATTTGCTCTTGGTCAATCTGCTATGGTTCAGAACGGAAACTGGGCATGGGGGCAGATCGGTGAGGTAGACGGAAATACTGTAGAAGCTAATAACATTAAATTTATGCCTATGTATACAGGTGTAGCTGGTGAAGAGAAGCAAGGTCTAGCGATTGGTACGGAGAACTACTTCTCCATTAACAGTAAAGTATCTCCTGAGAAGCAAGCCGCTTCCGTTGCATTCTTGGAATGGTTGTTCTCAAGTGACAAAGGTAAGAGCTATGTAACGAATGATTTAGGATTTATTGCACCATTCAACACATTTACAGACGCAGAGAAACCAGCAGATCCTCTAGCGAAAGAAGTATCCCTATGGATGGGTAAAGGATTATCATCTGTGCCTTGGACATTTGCTGCATTCCCAAGTGAAGAATTCAAGAACTACTTCGGTGATGCATTGCTAGAATACGCTCAAGGTAGTAAATCATGGGATGAAGTTACCAAGATTGTTACAGATTCATGGAAGTCCGAGAAAACAAAATAATACCTTCTCATAGCATTTGATATAAATACCACTGGGTGCCATCTTTAGGTGGCACCCAGTGGCATCAATGCATGATTTGCCCATACTGAGATAGGAGTAGATCACATGCAAAAATCATATAAAAAATACTTTGCACTGTTTGCATTACCAACACTGTTAGCCTTCTCCCTTGTGTTCATCATACCGTTTCTATTAGGAATATATTTGTCATTCACAAAGTTCACTACTGTAAATGACGCACAATGGGTCGGATTAGACAATTATATTAAGGCATTTTCTAATCCCGAATTTATAAATGCACTATGGTTCACGGTTAAATTCACTTTACTTTCAGTCATTACAATTAACGTATTTGCTTTCTTGATTGCGATGTTACTAACAAGAGGGATCAAAGGAACAAATCTTTTCAGAACAGTATTCTTCTTACCTAACTTAATTGGTGGTATTGTATTAGGTTACATTTGGCAGTTGATTCTTAATGGTGTGTTACTTTACTTCGGTGTTACGTTGACAGTTGATGCTCAGTTTGGTTTCTGGGGATTAGTGATACTTATGAATTGGCAATTAATTGGATATATGATGATTATCTATATAGCAGGTATTCAGAATATCCCTAAAGATATAGTAGAAGCAGCCAAAATTGATGGTGCAACGCGATTACAAGTATTACGCAATGTAACATTACCTTTGGTTATGCCAGCGATTACCATATGTTTATTCTTAACACTATCGAATTCATTCAAATTATTTGATCAGAACTTAGCTCTAACTGCAGGTGCTCCATCCAAACAGACTGCGATGTTAGCGCTAGATATCTTTAATACCTTCTATAGTAGAACAGGGTATGAAGGTGTAGGTCAGGCGAAAGCAGTTGTCTTCTTTGTTCTAGTCGGATCTATTGCATTAATACAACTTGTGATTACTAGAAGAAAGGAGATTGAGAATTAATGAATACGAGCACTTCTAAATTAAAGGATGGTCTAGTATTTATATTCTTATCCATTCTATCCCTCTCCTTCTTAGCGCCTATATTTATTGTACTGATGAACTCTTTCAAAGGGAAGTTTTACATTAGTGATATGCCATTTAAAATTCCAGATAGCACCACGTTTGTAGGAATGAAGAATTACGTTGGTGGAATAGCCAAAACAGACTTCATGAGTGCTTTTGGAATGTCCTTGTTCATTACAGTGAGCTCAGTTGCCGTTATTATATTGATGACATCGATGACTGCATGGTACATTACAAGAGTGAAGTCCAAGTTCAATAATGCGTTATATTATATCTTTGTATTCTCCATGATCGTACCTTTCCAAATGGTGATGTTCACGATGACCAAAGTGGCTAACGTGGCACATTTAGATAATCCATTAGGTATAATTGTTATATATCTAGGGTTTGGTGCAGGATTGTCAGTGTTTATGTTCAGTGGGTTCGTCAAATCCATCCCTCTAGAGATCGAAGAAGCTGTCATGATGGATGGGTGTAACCCACCACAGGCATTCTTCAAAGTTGTGTTGCCGATTCTTAAGCCTACTGCGATCACAATAGCTATTCTGAATGTCATGTGGATTTGGAATGACTATTTATTACCTTCGTTGATTATTGGTAATGAATACAAGACGATTCCAGTTGCTATACAGTATCTAAAAGGTGGATTCGGGTCCATAGATATGGGAGCTATGATGGCGATGTTAGTTCTAGCTATTGTGCCTATTGTCATATTCTACTTAACATGTCAGAAGTATATTATTGAAGGCGTTGTTGCTGGAGCTGTTAAGGGTTAAAGGGTTTATTATGATCCAGACTGCGGGGAAAAAAGGCGATGGATAGAATTACAATTATAGATATTGCAAAAATGTGCGGGGTTGGTGTAACAACGGTATCCAGAGCAATAAATAATCATCCAGATATCAATGCCGAGACCAAAATGATGATCATGCAAGTGATCAAAGAGAATCATTATATCCCTAACAATAGCGCGAGAAATCTCAAACGAGCTGCTTCAAAGACGATAGCTGTATTGATCAAAGGAATAACCAACCCCTTCTTCAATAAAATGATCAAAGTCTTTGAAGAAGAAATTAAACGCAAGAAGTATTCCTTCATACTGCACCGGGTAGATGAGAATCAAGATGAAATTGATGTTGCTATAGAGTTGGTAAAAGAAAAGCGACTTAAAGGGATTGTATTCCTTGGAGGAAACTTTTCACATTCTAATGAGAAGTTAGCACAGTTAACTGTTCCGTTCGTTCTGAGTACAATTGGGATGACAGAAGAGTTCGAACCTAATGATTACTCATCCGTATCGGTAGATGACTTCAAAGAAAGTTATAAGATGGTAGATTATTTATGTCAACAAGGACATCGAAAGATTGCTATCATTGCAGCACCGATGGAAGATGTAAGTATCGGGAAATTAAGATATGAAGGTTATAAAAAAGCGTTAAGTGATCATGGTGTGGAACTCAACCCACAATTGGTGCGCATTATGAATGAGGAAATTGAAAGCTACACGATGGAGAATGGCTATGCGGTTACAAAAGAATTATTAGAGTCCAACGAAGAATTCACAGCGATCTTTGCTCTAGCAGATGGGATGGCGGTCGGAGCTTGTAAAGCCATATTTGAATCTGGAAAAAGCGTGCCTGATGATTATTCAGTAGCTGGCTTTGATGGACTTGATATTTCTTTCTTTTATAATCCATCGATTACCACAATAAGACAGCCAGTAGTCGAAATAGCTGAGGAAACGATAACTATCTTATTTGATTTGATTCATAAAAATATTACGCATGCCCATCGCATCTTCCCAGCGGAATTAATTGTGAGGGATTCGACAAGAAGAATTTAATAGTTAATAATATTACTTTCAAGTCCACGGGGAATCCGTGGATTTTTGTTGTGCGCCCAGCATGGGCGCTATCTATAGGGTGTGAGTCCCGAATGGCG
>NZ_JBITNB010000017.1:0-66231 GCF_054373195.1 Paenibacillus sp. CMAA1364
TCCCCTCGGGGAGATGACTTATTAAAAGAGTTTACACAAAAGATTTGACAGACCCTACAACTACCATCTCGCCATTGATTATTGCTCCAATTTCATATCCTTCACTAGCTGTTTTAATTAATCCTGAAAAACATTTGTGGTATCTCCTATAATATATAATTCTTTAATATTTGTTTCTCCATTTCCACTAACTTGATATCCACACATTTCGTTTAACTTAATCCCTAGTTTTAATGGAACATCGCTAGCCTGTGTTTCACCAGTATCCATTATAAATCCATCGGTTCTCCCATAGGACTCTCCTGACAATACTACCAATTTTTCTAACTGCCCACTAGTAGAAGTTAAAACAGCGATCCTCCAATAACGGGAGAATCGCTGCTTTTTTGAACTTTACTGTTTTGAGAATGGAGAGAACCGGTCTTCGCTTGTAGAACATCTACTTATGGGAAAGCCCCCTTCATTGCGCTCGTATCTTTACATATCCATTTTTTCCGCTATTTCATTCAAATACGTCCAACGTTCCATTAATTGTTCAAGCTCTTGCTGTCCCAACTGAAGCTTTACCATAAGCTCCTGTAGTTTAGCAGAATCATTAAAGTGTAATTCCATTTGCTGGTTGGTATCCACAATGTTCTGTTCAGCTGCTTGAATCATTTCATCAATCTGATCATATTCACGCTTTTCTTTGAAGCTAAATTTCACTTTTTCATGTGATATTTGGGGCTCAAAATCCTTTTTCGAATCCACATTGGACTTATTCACATTCGTTACAGAAGGAACATCACGGTTACGGTCAGCTTCATGTGGCACATTCTTGGCCATCCATTCCTCGTATTCCGTATATGAACCTACATGAAGTCTTAGATTGCCTCCACCTTCAAAAGCAACAATCTTATCCACGGTACGATCCAAGAAGTATCGGTCATGGGATACTACAATGACCACACCTGGAAAATCATCTAAATATTGTTCCAATACGGCCAATGTCTGAATATCAAGGTCATTGGTGGGCTCATCTAGCAACAGCACATTGGGTGCACCCATAAGTACCCTTAACAAATAAAGACGTCTCTTCTCTCCACCAGAGAGCTTTGAGATAGGTGTCCATTGCAGAGTCGGAGAGAACAAGAATCTTTCGAGCATCTGTCCGGCTGTGATCGTGCTTCCGTCTGCTGTTTTAATCACTTCTGCTACATCTTTAATATATTCAATGACACGCTGCTTCTCATTCATTTCTTGATGTTCTTGCGTGAAATAACCTATTTTTACAGTTGTACCTACACTAATTTCTCCACCATCTGGCTGGAGTCTTCCCGCAATGAGATTCAGTAGCGTGGACTTCCCTGTACCATTAGATCCTACAATACCTACACGATCTTCAGGTACAGCGATATAATTGAAATCCTGAATGAGTACGATCCCATCATTGGTCTTGTGTAAATGATCGATCTCTAATATTTTACGTCCTAAGCGGCTTGAAGCAACGGACATATCCATCGATGCGGCGCGCTGTATTCCTTGGGTATCTTTTAGCTCTTCATAACGATCAATTCTTGCCTTTTGTTTCGTAGATCTTGCCTTTGGTCCTTTACGCATCCATGCAAGTTCTGTACGCAGTAGATTCTGTCGTTTATGTTCAGTGGATGCTTCTCTCTCTTCACGCTCTGCCTTCAACTCTAAGAATGCAGAATAGTTGGCTTGATATCGGAATAGTCTTCCATAATCAAGTTCCAACATGACATTCGCCACACGATCAAGGAAATACCGATCATCGGTAATCATGAGTAATGCCCCACGACGTTTCTGTAGATACTGTTCTAGCCAAGCCACCGAATCCGTGTCAATATGGTTCGTTGGCTCATCCAGAATTAATAATTCACATGGCTGAATTAAGGCATTCGCCAACGCGACTCGCTTACGTTGCCCACCAGATAGTGTCCCCATCAAATCCTCGAATTGGGTGATTCCAAGCTTATTCAGAATGATCTTGGCTTCACTTTCCAGATTCCAAGCCTGTAAAGTATCCATCTCCTGATTAAGATCTAACAATCTTTCTAGCACTTTTTCATTGGACGGATCAGAATCCAGTAAATCCATCGTGACTGTATAATCAGCTACGACTTTCATTTGTGGGTCATTACCCTGAAATACTTGTTGTAGTACAGTCATTTCCGGATCATAATCAGGATTCTGAGCAAGTGTACGAACTCTAACACCATTTCCGATTGAGATTTGGCCTCCATCCGGCTTCTCCAGGCCCGCAATGATCTGTAACAAGGTAGATTTACCTGTTCCGTTCACACCAACGATTCCAATCTTGTCTTGATCCTCCATTCCAAAAGAGGCATCTTGAAATAAAATCTTTTCTCCATAACTCTTACTTATATGTTCAACGGTTAATATATTCATCTCTTATTTTCCCTACTAACATATCTTATTTGGCTGGCAATATATGATTATAGCATGAAGGCTACAATCCCTCCAACTATGGAGCTGGTTAGATTTACTACATCATTATTCATCCTGATCCAACCACGAATTTTTGTTGTAGCCTGACCACAGTGTTGTACCACTTCCACTTCCTTACCACATTCTTGGCATTGATACATCACCTGTATAGAAGCCCCTAATATCGAATCTGTGAAAGCCCCCGCTAGACCAGAGACAAGTCCTATGATTATCCACAATAGAAGGGTATGGAATTGTAGGTCCCAGGCCAATAATGTCTCGAAAAACCAAGCGAATCCCCCAATCATGGCTCCGCCTGTTGCCGCAGCAGCACTTCCAAGAAGAGATACCCCACCGGATGTTCCCACTGGCAACACCTTAGCATTCAACACGGAACGTGGAGGCTTACGACTTAAGCTTCCGATCTCTGTAGCCCATGTATCTGCGGTCACTGTAGCCATCACACCAATAAATAACATTGCCCACCCCGGGGAAGGCCATATCGCATTAAGAATACACAGGAGCATACCTAGACCACCATTGGCTAACACTTGTCCTGCATCGCGTCGTCCAGTCTTAGCATAGGACTTCTCCATGTTTTCTTTATCATGTTGTCGGAACTTAGATATTATAGAAGAAGAACCAAAGAATACGAGTAGAATCCCGAACCAGAATAGACCACCTACAGCAAAATAAGTCGTCCCCATGATCATCGCCGCGATTGCACCTGAGCCTGAGAGTGACTGTCTCCAGTAAGCCACACTAGACACGATGAGTGCACAGAGCGCACCTACTATCCACAACATCTGTTATTCAATGACACAGCTTCCAAGCTGGTTATCTCCCCATACGAGTGTGAAATGGTCGCCGGAAGATACAGGTCCAACTCCTGCTGGAGTACCTGTAAATATTATATCTCCTGTACTTAAGCCATAACGCAAACCAATATGATCTACGATTTCCTGCACAGTAAAGATCATATCACTCGCATTACCCCGCTGTACTTCTACATCATTCTTTAGAACTGTGAAATCTTGCGATGTTAACTCCTTTATCCCGGGAAAAGGAATAAACGCTGTCAGCGGTGCAGATGATTTGAATCCTTTCGCTGCCGTCCATGGATGACCTTTCTCCTTAATGCCTTGTTGGACATCACGCAAAGTGAAATCAATGCCCATTGCCATGTAATCGACCAATTCATCTACTGCGATGCCTGGTACATATTCCTGATTGATATGAAACACCAATTCGCCTTCGTAATGAACTTCGCCTTCATTTTTCGGCAACGAAATAACGTTTTTATCCAGTTGAACAACAGCATGCGATGGCTTAAGAAATATCATTGGTTCCTGCGGTATAGCATTTCCGAGCTCTGCGGCGTGTAATCTATAGTTACGACCTACACAATAGACGTTGCGAATTATTGAATTCATCATGTCATTCATCCTTTATATTTATGATTTACGACATATATCGTCGCATTGATTATCGTTATGGCTTGATAACAGTACCATCTTTATTGATCTTGACACCACCAATAGATAACTTCTCTATATCTTTAAACAGTTGTTGGCCCTCTTGTGCTGACATGGGTACCGGTTGACCTATCTCCGCATGGAATGGGATCAATTTCATCTTACAATCCCCTTTTGGTGTACAGCTTGTTGAGAATATGGCTGTTCTCCATGTAGAAGCCGTACTCGATTTCGTAAATATGAAATTACCTGTACTATACGCGATCCATTTTCCCTTATATTGCTCTAATCCTTGTAGAACATGTGGATGTGCACCTATCACAAGGTCTGCTCCTGCATCAACGAATTGATGAGCTAGATCAATCTGATTCTTAATCGGGTTCAAATTTCTTTCTTGCCCCCAGTGTGCCATAACGATAACGATATCCGCATTTACTCGGGCTTTAGCAATAGATTTAAGCGCTAGGTCAGGTGTGTACACTGTGGCAACACCCGGTTTGTCTTTTCCTGCATGCCAACTCTCTTCAGGAACAACACGGCTTAGCGCAACAAGCGCAATCTTCACACCTTGACGCTTGAAGTAAGTAGGTGCATAGGCTTCAATATGATCTTTACCTGCACCCGCATACTGGATACCGCTTTTATTCAGGTGCTTAATTGTATCTAGCATTCCCGTCACGCCTTGATCAAGTATATGATTGTTAGCTAGACCTACCGCATCCATTCCTGCCTTCTTCAAAGCATCAAGCGCCTTGGGAGATGATTTGAACACAAATTGTTTGTTCGTAGCTCCTATCCCAGAAGTCGTTATAGGTGTCTCGAGATTAGCCATGGTCAGATCATCATGATGAAATAGGTCACCCAAATGTTGAAAAGGATAATCATACCCTTTTTCCTTCAACAAACTTTCTACTTTTCCTGCAAACATCATATCCCCTGCGAAGTTAATCGTTAGCATGCTATCTGAATTCGCGATGAATTCATTAGATTGATCTGGTTTAGATGGCTCATTGACATGAACATCTTCTTTTGCAGGCGGTAACGCATTCACTGTTGGTTCTGGAACAACTATAGGTTCTGCGACAACTGTCGGTTCTAGGATATCCGTGGGAGTCTCCTGTGTAGGCTGGGTCGTTGTGATCGGTTGAATATCTTCTGTATATTTACCTTCCGTAATCCAATAGACAGACAACACAGCACCAATGGCAACCATCAGGATGACATTAAGTATGATCGATGATTTGTTGAAATATTTATTCTTTCTTTTTCGATCGGATCTTTTGTTATTAGTACGGGATAAGTGCATGATTGACTCCTTCACACGCGATATGAATACCGTCTTTTTCGAGACTCTATCTAGTATATCAGGTTAAGCCAAACAAATAGAACCCCCGAATACATTCGGAGGCTCATCGAAAAGCTTGTATTATGTCATCATGTGATGAATGACTTATTGAATAGAAGCTTTTACAACATCACGGAGTGTCTCGATGTATAACCGATCACTATTCAATGAATCTGTTCTCATCAAACGGATATCCAGTTCTTTCGCGATCACTTGTGCTTCGATATCTAGATCATACAACACTTCTAAATGATCAGATACGAACCCAATTGGAGCAACGAGGATATTCTTCTTTTGTTCTTTGTTGAGTTCTTGAATCGTATCCAGCACATCTGGGCCAAGCCATGGTTCGGCTGTTCTTCCAGCACTTTGCCATGAGAACTTCCATTGTTTAATTCCTATACGTTGTGCAATCGCACGAGAAGTCTCTAGTAATTGTTCTGGATAAGGGTCTCCCATATCAACAATTCTTGCCGGTAGACTATGTGCACTGAATAACACAAACACATCATCACGCTTAGCGCCGGTTTCTTTAAACATATCCAACTTCGCACTTACACGTTCACTAAGCGCTTGAATCAATTGAGGGTGAAGATGATACTCCTTAACAAAAGTCATCTCAATCCCGAGCTCTGCAGCCTTTTCTTCAGCTCTCTTTATATACGTTCCTACACTCATGACTGAATAGTGTGGAGCAAGCACCACACCTACTGCACGCTTAATACCATCGCGGACCATCTGTTCTACACCATCTTCTATATAAGGCGATGCATGCTTTAGTCCCTGATAACAGACATACTCCACTTCAGATACATCCTTAGTCTCGTTCAGAAGTTCCTCTAAAGCCCTCACCTGCTGGTTCGTGTTCTCACGCAAAGGAAATACTCCCCCAGCAATAGCTTCATACCGACTAACTAAATCTTGAAGTTGGTCCGGCGTTGGGGGGCGACCTCTGCGAATATGTGTATAGTAAGCCTCAATTCCTTCTAGACTCTCTGGTGTTCCGTAAGACATAACTAATACGCCTACTTTGGATTTCAAGACATAACCACCTCAACTTAGTATAGGTTTAATTCGTATGTTTATAATTTCAATTGTGAAGCAGAATATTCATGTACAAATTGTGTTAACTCACGAACCTTATCTAAGGATGCTTCTGGGAATAGTCCATGACCTAAATTAAATATGAATCCAGGTTTCTGAATGCCTTCATCGATGATGTGTTTGGCCTGTTGTGTAATAACATCTATAGGTGCAGTTAAAATATAGGGATCTAAGTTACCTTGCATTGCGAAACCATCATTTGTTCTTCTTCGTCCTTCAGATATAGACACTCTCCAATCCAGACCTAGCACCTGACATTGAAGATTGGTGAGTAATGGTAATAACTCTCCCGAACTAACACCTGGGAAATATATCTTGGGTACATTCAAATCGCTTAATTCGGAAAAGATACGAGTAATCGTTGGCAACACGAACACTTCGAAATCCTTCGGGGATAAGGCACCAACCCAGCTATCAAATAGTTGAAAAGCCTTGCCACCATTCGCAATTTGAGCTCTAGCATAAGTAATGACCATGTCTCCAAGCTTATGCATTAAAGCATGCCAAAGATGTGGCTCATTATACATCAATGTTTTGGTGTGAATATAACTTTTGGATGGTCGTCCTTCAATTAAATAACTAGCAATTGTAAATGGAGCGCCTGCAAAAGTGATAAGTGGAACTTGTAAAGCCTTATCAAGGATTTGTATCGTCTCCATAATATGATTCAGATCTTTATCTACATCGATTGGACGAAGGCGCTCAATATCAGCTGCTGTTCGAATCGGATTGTGAATAACTGGACCGATATTCTTGACAATATCGAAATCTATTCCAAGTGAAGCTACTGGATTCATAATGTCAGAATAAAGGATAGCGGCATCAACGCCTAACTTCTTTACTGGCATTAGTGTGATTTCGGCCGCAAGTTCGGGTTGACGGCAAATTTCAAGGAGGCTATATTTTTCTTTTATTTTGCGATAATCAGGGTCCGTTCTACCTGCTTGTCTCATATACCATACAGGCACATGATCGATCTGTTGCTTATTACAAGCTCTGGTGAACACATCATTGTAAGTCATCGGTTAGCCTCCAATATCATCATTTGCTTGCTCTATATAGTATGCACGCTTCAAAACGAAGTAACAACTATACCTTAAGTGAATCTCATGACAAAACTATGACAATGTTAACGATGCGATATATTCTTTTATGTTATACTTATATTTTGTCGTTTTTCGAGGAGTTACGAAATCACAGCTTAGAAAGGTCGTGTCTACAGATGACAACATGGAGAATAAACCTCATTGTATTATGGATCGGTCAATTTCTAGTCAATGCTGGTGTTACGATGATTACGCCTTTTCTAGCTTTATATTTATCCAAGGATCTTGGTGTTCATGGTGATTATGAAATTGGCATATGGGCCGGTGTTATATTTGCAGCGAATTTCATGACTGCATTCTTCTTCCAACCACTCTGGGGGAAACTATCCGACCGTTATGGACGTAAAATTATGTTATTACGCTCAGGGTTTGGTATGGCAATTGTCATTGTGCTCATGGGTTTCGCCCGGAGTCCGTGGGAATTATTATTTCTTCGTCTACTGAATGGAACCATATCTGGATTCAATCCCGCTGCGATCTCTCTTATATCAGGAACGACACCTAAATCCCAAATGGGGTATGCTATGGGGATTATGCAGTCAGGCGCCGTTGCTGGAACCATTCTAGGACCGTTGATTGGAGGAAGTCTAGCTGATCTTGTCGGCTTCCGTCCTATTTTCTACATAACTGGTGCCCTAATCCTTGTTGCTTCCCTTCTAGCTCTTATATTTGTAAAAGAGAATTTCAACCGCGAAGAAGCTGCTCACACCGTACAGGACTCCGTCATTCAAGGTTTCAAAGAACTCGCTCATATTCCTCAATTATTAGCCTTGTTTGCAGTGACTTTCTTACTCCAGTTCGCGATGGTTAGTCCCATGTCTTTGTTACCACTATATGTGCAAAAACTACATGCTTCGCCGCTAAATATTTCATTCTGGGCAGGAATGGTTGTTGCTGTCACAGGCATTTCAAATATGATCTCATCCCCAATTCTTGGGAAAGTCAGTGATAGACTAGGGGCACATCGCATTCTCACCTTTGCCTTAATCGGTACGACGTTAACGATCATCCCACAAGCTTTCGTTCAGAATGTATGGCAATTGATCATGATTAGGTTCTTCATGGGTATCTTTATGGGAGGGTTATTACCTAGTGTCAACGCCCTTATACGTTCCTATACTCCCGATGGGATGGAGAGTCGAGCTTTCGGATTCAATAGTAGTACACTTGCTCTTGGCAATATGACTGGTGCACTCGTTGGCGGATTGTTATCAGGATTTATAGGCATTGAGGGATTATTCATCGTTGCTGGTTGTTTACTTCTGTTAAACGTAGTGTGGGTAAGATCCAAGCTCTATACCCACAAGCAACGACAGCGTGATTAATTAGGATCATCATACATCACTTGATGCCGGTTATATCACCAATGAGATGGATAGACCATCATAATCTGCAAGCAATGTGCTCATCAATCTAGTATCCGTGGCTACCTGCTCGTTAAATCGACGCATCCCTTGTACTGCTGGTCCGTTCTTCTGCGGATCTAAGGTTCTACCGCGCAAGAAACAATTATCTCCTACAATCATGGCTCCAGGATTGGCCAATTGGATAGCATATTCCAGATATATTGGATAATTTTCTTTATCCGCATCGATAAAGAAGAAATCAAACGTTTTGCCTTCTTGTTTAAGTTCTTCTAGGCTCTCAAGTGCAGGACCTACCATATATTGAACGTTGGACCCGTACCCTGCTCTCTCTAAGTTCTCCTGTGCTAATGTTGCATATTCCTCTTTCAACTCCAATGAGAGCAGTTGTCCATCGACAGGAAGCCCCTTGGCGATCCGAATCCCACTGTATCCACCGAGCGCGCCAATCTCTAGGGCACTCTTTGCACCCGTTGACTGAACAAGTATTGACAGAAGTCTCCCATATGCTGGAGCTACGGATACTTCTGGCATGTCCTTCTCTCTAATACTTTCTTTCACTCGCTCTAGTTCCACATCATCTTTGTACATTTCATCAACATATTCTTCTTGGGTGATATCCAATTGCAGTTCCTCCTCGAACTAACTTTCCATATTAGCCTATTTGTTTTATAATTGAAGCTTGGTTATATCGCATTATGATGTTAATCTCATTATTGTATTGGTTTTGTCGATAACCGGCAAGTTACGTTAAATTTAAAGGTCTCCTGATGTGCCATGATGCGCAAAGGATGTCCGGATGGAGTTGAAAGGTTAAATGGCTCACTTGCAACTTATTGCTACAGCACCCATGGGTTTAGAGTCCGTTGTAGCTCGTGAATTGAAGCAACTGGGATACCATGATATGACAGTCGAGAATGGACGTGTCATTTTTAGTGGAGACTTAATTGATATCTGTCGTTGTAATTTATGGCTTCGCACTTCAGATCGCATTCTGATTAAGATGGGCGAATTCACAGCAACTACTTTTGATCAATTGTTCGAAGGAACAAAGGCATTACCATGGCAGGACGTGATTCCTCGTAATGGTGAATTCCCTGTTGAAGGTCGTTCTCTTAAATCACAACTAAGCAGTGTTCCTGCTTGTCAAAGTATCGTTAAGAAAGCTATCGTTGATAAATTAAATCAAACTTATCATACAGAATGGTTCCCTGAAGATGGTCCACGCTATGTCATTGAAGTTATTATGTTAAATGATGTAGCATTGATCACATTGGATACAACCGGCTCAGGTCTTCACAAACGTGGATATCGTAAGCTCGTTACTGAAGCACCAATCAAAGAAACGATGGCAGCTGCTCTAATCCAATTAAGCCGATGGAATCCCACAAGACCCTTCTATGACCCTTGTTGTGGTTCTGGGACCATGTTAGTTGAGGCCGCAATGATTGGATGGAATATTGCTCCTGGATTACGTCGAACGTTTAATTCTGAGGATTGGCCTATTATTCCAGAGTCATTATGGTCTGAAGCTAGGGAAGAAGCATTTGATTCCATTCGAGATGATATTCCTTTACAGATTTCCGGAAGTGATATTGACCCAGCAGCTATAGAAGTTGCTCAAGCAGCCGTGAATAGTGCTGGCTTCGCGAAAGATATTCAATTGGAGGTTCTACCTATCACTAAAGCTAGACCTAAAGGTGATTATGGATGTATCATTACCAATCCACCGTATGGAGAACGTTTAAGTGAAATCGAGGAAGTGGACGTACTTATTCGTGAATTAGGAAGAATGTCAGTATCTCTTCCTTCTTGGTCATTCTTCGCCATTAGCTCAACGAAGCGGTTTGAACAATTGTTCAATAAGAAAGCTGATAAGCGTCGTAAGTTATATAATGGAACGATCGAATGTCAATATTATCAATATTTCGGACCTCTTCCACCAAGACATAAGCAAGAATCTCTTCTTGAATAACTATCTACTCTATAGGTTGATACAAAGGAGGGTGTCCCCGAATCCATTACACATGGTTAGGGATGCCCTCCTTTTATGTTCAACAACTATATAATCCCGACAATCATTCGGTCAGAAAGGGGACGGCATTCGTGAAACATCACAAAGATAGCGTCAACTCTTATAGCTTTAGTCGCCAGACCCATAGACATCACTATCGTTACATCATCTATCCGTTATTTATCTGCTTCATCCTGTTTAAGTTAACCTTTATAGATCGATATCTAAATTTACCCTATATATCTCTCGATTTCTTAGACTATGTCATTGCTATAGGATCCATCATGCTCATATCTTTCTGGACATTATGGCTACCGCATCGTGGATTTATCATATCTCTCGTATTACTAAACATGGTACTGACTATGATCATGTACTCCGATCTTGTATATTATCGCTATTTCGAAGATTTCATTACGATTCCTGTTCTACTTCAGACGGGACAGATCAGCTCACTAGGTGACAGTATACAATCTTTATTGAACTGGAATGATCTATATTTCTTTATAGATTGGTTACTATTGCTGATGTATTTCATCATCCGTATAATACCTAGATTCAGAAGAAAGACCCCTGTTACACGTATTGGAATTGGCCGTCGTTTAGTTACAGGCATTCTAATTCTCACTGTAGGTTCTGTTCTTACCTTTGCGCCGATTAAACACTACACCGACACATGGGCTAAAGGCTTATTCGCAAGCAATTGGTGGAATATGAGCATATACAACGTAACGGGATTACTTGGATTTCATGGGTACGATATTTATCGTTACACGAAAGAACATTTAGGCCCAACATATGACCTAAACCAAGCTGAATTAGATCGAATTGCAGATATATTCAAAGGGAAGGTCGCACAACGGAACATACATAATGAAACGTTCGGGAAATACAAGAACAGTAATGTGATTGTGATTCAAGTTGAAGCTTTTATGAATTTCATGATAGGTCAGCGTATACAGGGACAAGAAATTACACCTCACTTCAATCGTCTTATGAAAGAGAGTATGTATTTCAATCAGTTCTATCATCAGACTGGCCAAGGAAGAACATCTGATGCTGACTTTAGTGTCCATAGTTCTTTACATGCTCTACCTACAGGTTCTGTGTTCATTCGCTATCCTGATCACACATACGATATGTTACCTTTAATATTACAAGATCATGGTTATTCCCCTAACGTCTTTCATGCATATGATAGCAGCTTTTGGAATCGAACTATTATGTATAACCACATGGGTTACGACCGCTACTTCAGCAAAAAAGATTATCTAATCGATGAGCCTATGGGGTGGTCACTAGGTGACAACTCATTCCTTACACAATCCTTAGAACAAATGAAATCGATCAAACAGCCTTTCTATTCTTTTCTAATTACACTGACCAGTCATCATCCGTACACTATCCCTGCTAGCAAGCAATCATTGGATGTGGGCGAGTATAAGGGCAACATATTTGGCGATTATCTTCATGCTATCCATTACGCAGATGAGGCACTAGGATTATTTACTGAACAAATGAAACAGGACGGCCTATGGGACAATACGATCCTTATTGTCTATGGAGATCACGATAGTTCCATTAAAGATAAATCTGTTTATGAACAATTTCTAAGAAAAAGCTTAAATGATCTCGATATGGAGCAAATCATGAATCAAGTTCCATTACTTATTCATCTACCAGACAATAGCTTGGCAGGTGAATATGATGATCCTTCAGGACAGCTAGATATGTCGCCCTCGCTTCTTCATCTGTTGGGTATTCCGACCGATTCCTATCATATGTTGGGCAACAATCTATTCGTGGATAGCGATCGATTCGTAGTTCTTCGTTCAGGGGCATTCACAAATCGTGAAGTGTTCTATCTTCCTTCTGCTGATGGTCGTTTCGAGAATGGCAGTTGCTATAACCTTAATACACGAGAACCTATGGAGATTGGGTCGTGTCGTACTGGATTTGATCAAGCGCAACTTGAACTCAACTCATCAGATCAGGTCATTCAATATGATCTCCTTAGGTGAATGAAGTAACAGATGCAAAAAACCGCAGCTTCAGTATTAGATTATCTCCTATACTGAAGCTGCGTTTTTGCTTGTCTGATATTTTATTGAAAGTTCCTTATGGAACACACTATTCATACTCATTAAATGTCAACTACGCCTTTTACAAATGGAGCTGCTTTAGCAAGCACTTCTTCCTCAGTAGCCGCACTCACGTATCGACCATTAATGTAGACGAATGCTCTTTTCCCACAAGGACCACAATAAGATTTACACCCCACCTTAATCTCAGCGTCAGGTGCCATCTTTTCTAATTTAGGAATAATACTTTTGAGCCGTACATGTCTACACTTCTCACATACGCGAATATCGTTTGCCATTTCTAATCCAACCTTCTTTACTAATTTGAATTCTCTAGCTATTCCTTTTGCGTCATTTTAATTCTAAATTAACTAACCCTATTTCGCAAGGTAATTCAAGACTTGTCCTTATTTACGACAATGGATTCGACAGTTTATTATTCGATAAGAACTAGCGTATGGGAGCAACCACAATATTCCAATGATCACCATAAAGTGGTTGCTTTCCTTTTGATTATCATTAAGTTGTTCAATTCAACTCTATATTCTCATTAATTCAGCAATAATTTTACCGATTTCAAGACTTATATTTCGATAATGTTCTATGGGTAGCGGGTTTATTCCTTGACCCACTTCCACAGTAAATCCTGGACGACTAAATTGATAAATGAACCAATCTTTATATCCTGCATCGCTGCCTTGTAATTGAACTGATCGATAACCACTCACCTGGGCTAGCCTATTGCTGATCTGTTGACTCTCTTTCGGTTCATAATCACGATAATTCCAATAAATTTCTTGCCCCTGACTGTGTAATGAAATCACTGCGTCTGGCGAGATATCAACCGTACTCTTAGCCAGTGCTGCTGCTTCTGGCTCACTTAATGGATATTCCCCACCATAATCCCGCGGTGCAGGGAATATAGTCCCTCTACGTTCAACTTCTTCTTCCCAGTAAGCTGGGAATTGATCGCCAAGATCTACACCTCGGATATTAGCTTTCCAATGTTTGAAGTCTTTGCGATGATGATTGTATGTCATTAATTGCTCCGCATAGATATGTTCGTGTGTAACGCCTTCTTGAACTAATTCGACTCCATCTGGATTTGCCATAGGCACGATCCACAGCGTACATTGTTCGAACAACTCCTGCGAATCATAATTATTCCACTGTTGGTTCGCATCGTATGCCACCGCATATTCTTCAATACATTTCATTAGAGATAAAGTCGTTATCCACTCATTGGCATGCATGGACGCATTGATATGAATTTGTCGATCACCATTACCTATTCTTAACATGATAAGTGGTTTACCCATTACACTAAGACCAATTTCCTGTGTCGCAATAAAAGGATATTTATCCACCATTTCAGCAATATTATCCATCATTTGCGTGTAACCATATTCCCCTTGTGGCTCAACAATACATTTAGCTTCTGGGTTGGGTAGCACAAGAACAAGTCCAGTAGGAAATCGATCATGTGAAATGCCGGGGTTCATTTCTTTAAAAGCTTGTTCGTTGACACAGAATTGCGCCAATACATTCTTCATCGTATCGCCTGCTTGTATTTCATATCTACGTCTAGGTGTGGAAGGAAGATAAAGGATTTGACCAGGAATAAGATAAGGTTGATCCGAAGACCAAGGATTAGCATATACAATATTCTCAAGCTTAAGGCCTCTCTTGGCAGCAATCCTTGCTAGTGTATCCCCTTTACGAACAGTATATTGTAGCATACAAACCTCCCTTTCTGCGGAAATCAGAGTGATCCGCGAACAGCAAAGATCATGTGGTTAGATTGTATGCATACATAGCATTTCTTCATGCCTTATTATTTCACTTTATTCATCAAATTTAGTCACTTGCCATTCGACAGGCGTTCTCTGTATATGTTCTCCTAACCACTGTGTTGCAATTTTCTTGAATATTTCACCATCTCCGCTACAGATAAATTGATGAATAGGTGATTCGTCATTCTTGGCTAACTGACCTTTATCATACAAAATTGTACTGATCTCTCTGGCTGTCTCATCCGCAGAACTAATCAACTTCACTTTACTCCCCATGACTTCTTGAATAGTATCCATTAGGAATGGATAATGGGTACAACCAAGTATCAGACAATCAATCGAAGTACTACGGATATTTTCCAGAGATTGCTTCACTACATCCGTTGTCTCTTTACTGTGAAATAACCCCTGTTCCACTAAGGGTACAAGTTGTGGACAAGCTTCACTTGTAACATTTACATACGGAGATAACTCTTGTAATGCTTCTGTGTAAGCTCCACTCCTTATTGTACCGACCGTACCGATAACACCGACCTCACCCGTCTTAGTCGCACTGATAGCTGCACGGGCTCCGGGATGGATAACACCAATGACGGGAATCGATACTTTCTCCGATATATAATTTAACGCTACTGCAGTGGCAGTATTACAAGCGATCACTATCATCTTCGGTTCGAACTGTATGAGGTGATCTACAATTTGCTCAGTAAACGCTTTTACTTGCTCTGATGACCTTGATCCGTATGGAGTACGAGCCGTATCCCCAAAATATATGATTTTCTCTCTTGGAAGTTGTCGCATGACTTCTTTAGCAACAGTCAATCCCCCTACTCCCGAGTCCAATATCGCAATTGCATGTTGCACGAACACACCGCTTCCTTCTATGTTAATTTCTGATTTCTACCATGTACTATATGTCCAATAGTTCTTGAACGTACCTAAATAGTACTCCAGTTCAATGGGACCTTCAACATATATATTCCCCTCATATCTCATGAAAAAAGACCTTGCATCCCCATTATTCAGGATAAGGTCTAGTCTTCCATATCTTGTTAGATCACTTCATCGGATTCTTCTTTCTTACATGGACGCCACGATTGTACTTCTTGTGCAATATCCGTAGCCTTGCCCTTCACTATGCTGTAGACATTTGCTCCCTGAGCACTAGCGACATTCGCTAGCTCCTGTGTCTTGTTACTAACTTGACGAGTCGTATCCACAATATCCTTGCGTAATTCAGAACCAGGTTTCGGTGCTAATAGTAATGCCGTGATAGATCCGATAAAACTGCCTACTAATGCTCCACATATAAAGCTTTTATTGTTGTCCTTCATCATACATCTCTCCTTCTTCATCGCTACAATCGGGCGAATGCCTATTTCTTAATGCATTATAATCAGAAGGAGCTTGACTTGACACTCGAGACAACCTTAATTATCTATTATTTATTTACTTTGTTTGATCTGTGTTGCATCATGTTCAGGTCCAGCATTAAGATCAAGTACATAACGTTCCGGAATAACTAACGCATGTTGATGCTCACATTGATACGCTCTGTCTGTTGATGTGCCAATCGACTCACCGTCTTGAATAATATCGCCCTGATCAAATAGATATTTAGATATCCCCAACAAGTCGCGTGCAACTTCACTAGGATTCATATCATAGAAGTGACATTGAAGATCTGGTATACCCAGAGAAGATAATCCGAGGGTATCCATAATCATTGCCTTTTCTACACCCGTATTGTATAGACGAAGATTGACAGCACCATATAACTTCTCGCCCTGATCAATCGCTTCCAAATAAATATCTGGTTGAACAAATTTCTCACTTGTGTGCCAATAAATTGCCTTACAGGGCGCCGTTTCTTGAATCGCATTCACTAGACCTAATAGAAGTTCAAGTCGTTTCTTATAGTGTATTCCTGCTGTATATAAATCATGGATTCGCAGACTATACTTACATTGTTCAACTGTCTTGTCAACATTCTGCCAGTGAAAACTCTGCTGTATTCCACGTTCAAATCGATCATAATCTTCAATAACACTTGGTTCATATATACAGCTCTGAGCGTATATTTCTTCATCATCAAAAGTTACTTTATGATCCATATGAAATATAACATGGTGACTTTTGTTCTCTTCCTCCGAGCGTGTCAACTCTTTACCGAATGGGGAGGTTAATTGACCATCTGACCCTGACACTTTCAGTTTCCCTGTATATTGTTCAATCGTCTCATACAATTTCGCCATAGACACTATAGGCTGTTGATCATACAGAAATTCAATGTTGTAGGCGAGTTCGAACCCCATTAGTTCATTATCTGAAGTTAGATGATTTTCTTTATTGTTTAATTCAACTTCAGTAGTCATTCTATCATCACTCCTTCCTCATCAAAAACCCCTAACTCGTCGTCTATATATTTTCTAATAGAAGAAGAGAATTCGTTCAAGATAGCAGGAAGACTTTTCGTTAAAGGATGAAGTAAGGAACGTTCCCATTCGTAATAATTCTGTACTAATGGTCTGCGCAACTTGACTAATGAAATCAAAGCCATATGCACGGTATCGCTGAATGCCTTCGCTTCGTGTGTAATATCTAGAATATCTTCGTAACTACTTGCATCTCGCAAGATGAAACCATCAATAAGATAGCTTCCTACGTCTGTTACGACCTCAATGGATAAATGCAAAGCTCTCTCTTGAGCAAATCCCAAGAGCAATCCACCATCCCATTGATCTGCTACCATTTCTAGACCTTTTACAATCTCAGGTATGGTATGAAGGCGTCTCTCAATCTGTTCTCTATTGACATAATACACAGCCTGACCTCCATGAAGTTTGTTAGAAGTGTTCTCTATTTACAACTCATAATCTACTGCTATTGAATTTTCTTTGAACTCATTCATATGCTGAATTACTTCTTGGTGTAGCGGGTGAACTTGATAGGCATGTAGAGCTTCTAAAGATGCAACTTCTGTCATTAGTGATATGTCGTATGATCGATCAGAACGCATGATATCAATTCCTACTTCAATGGATAACAGTTCAGGAATCTTCCCTTCCATATTACGAAGTACATCTGCAGTTCTCTTAATGCTCTCAATAGAACTATCTTTTAATTTAAATAGAACAATATGTTTAATCATGGATTACTCCTTATCATCAAATATAATAGGTTCATCAAAAATATAACATATCCTAGAATTTTGGGAAAGGCGATTGTCATTTATAACTTGTTACGAACATCTTCATCATTCTTATCCTTATTCTTCAAAACAGCAATCAATCTCGTTATTTGGTCAGGTAAAGGTAGTCCTAAACGCCCATAATTCTCGGTAATAGAAATCAGTTCGTTCGCCATATAAAAATAGATTACGCCACTTTTCACAGCACCAACGTCATGCTCTAGAAGAATATCGATTTGATGTGCTAATAGGATGACTAGGAACATGAGAGCCTTTCTAGTTAATCCCCAGAATCCAATGTCACTATTAAGCCCTGAACCTGTCTTAATCGCTGCTAGTACACCAGTGATATAATCAATGATAATAACGATCAAGAAAACATTGAGTAATTGCGTCCAACCTCCAAAGGAATAGGCAAGGACCGTTCCAATGAATCCACTTATTGCATTTAAATAGTGAATATTCATATTCATCACCCCTTCATCACGTACCACATACTTCATCATATGTTGAATATGATAGAATGCGATGGCTTATACCATTGCTATCATCAACCTATAGCGCCAGTATATTTTGAATTCAAGATGATTAATGGTATTATGGATGCATAATCAGTACGTACATGTACAATGTTTAATTCAATCATGGAGGAATTATGCCTACACAACTAGAGAAACACTCGATTCAAGAATGGGCTGAGATTAACCGTAAGTATTTAGGAAAAGGTGTCCGTGTTAAACGTTTTCGCAAACCAACACGTTGCCAAATCCGCAACCGTGTCCTATTAGGGATATTAATGGTAAGGGATATTAAGCTGTCTGCCTTAGCGGAGGAACTGTCTATATCCTCACGAAGTGTGAGTGCATGGGTCTATGAAGGACGTATCCCAAGCAAGAAGAATATGGACAATGTATGTAAATTCTTAGGTTATCCTAGACATATTCTGTTTAATGAACAACATCTCAACACCAGTCCTGTGATTAGTCAACCATCCGCCTCCAAGTTTATGCAAAGAACAATAACACGTTCTCCTGTGAAGAATCATATTCTTACGGGTGTTTGTATGGTTTATGACCTTTCGGTTAGCGATGTCAGTCGATGGATGGATGTCCATCCGGGCACATTTCGCAAATGGTTGCATCAGGGTACACTCCCATCCATATTATTCCAACAAAAGGCTGAGGATTTCTTTCGGATTCCAAAGTCCATTCTATTTGCAGATTGCAACTTGTAATTCAATAAAGCTCAGAGGTCTGGTGAACAACACCGACCTCTGAGCTTTATTCATACTAATCAATGACAAGATGACATCGTCTTCTTAGATACATTAGCCAAAACGACCTGTAATATAGTCCTGGGTCCTTGGATTGGATGGATTAGTGAATATGATGTCCGTTGCATCATATTCCATCAGTGTTCCTAAATAGAAATAAGCGGTATAATCAGATATTCTTGCCGCTTGCTGCATATTATGCGTAACGATAACAATACTTAATTCTTTTTTCAATTCAACAATAAGTTCTTCCACCTTGGCTGTTGACACAGGATCAAGCGCTGAGGCAGGTTCATCCAACAATAGAATTCGTGGATTGACAGACAACGCTCTGGCAATACACAACCTTTGCTGTTGTCCTCCAGATAAAGAGAGAGCCGATTGTTTCAATCGATCTTTTACTTCATCCCACAATGCCGCTTTCCTCAAGCTATTCTCCACAATTTCATCCAATTGCTGCTTATTCTTGATTCCATGATATTTCGGTCCAAAGGCAATATTCTCATATATAGATTTGTAGAATGGATTAGGCCGCTGCCATACCATACCTATCTTTTGTCTTAATTCAATCACATCTGTCCCTGGTGCATTGATGTCTACGTCTTCGATCCATATCTTTCCTTGTATTCTAGAACCAACAATCTCATCATTCATACGGTTCAAGGATCTTAGGAATGTGGATTTACCACAACCTGATGGACCAATTAAAGCAGTGACACTTTGCTCAGGAAAGTTAAGATCAATCCCTTTTACCGCTTCATAATTACCGTAAAACACGCTAAGTTTCTCTGTTCGAAAGGATGTATTCATATGTTTATACCCCTATTCCATAACTTTAGATGCTGTGAAGTAGCGATATACGACTCTACCTAGCCATCTAGCCAATAAGTTAAACACTAATACAAGGATGACTAGCACTGCTGAGGCTCCAGCAGCAATTTGAATAGCATCTGGTGCTAAGCCTTCGCTATTTATTTTCCAAATATGAACTGCCAACGTTTCTGCCGGACGAAATGGATTAATAGGTGATGTTGGACTTAGTGGATTCCAATTCGTAAAGTCAAGCCTTGGTGTGGACATCCCAGCTGTAAATAATAATGCAGCAGCCTCACCAAACACTCTTCCTGCGGCAAGAACCGTACCTGTCACAAGACTCGGTAAAGCTACTGGGAGTAGAATGGAGTGAATAATTTTCCATTTCGACAGCCCCAGTGCAAGACCCGCTTCCTTTTGCTCTTTTGCAACACCTCTGAAAGCTTGCTCTGTCACACGTACCATTAGAGGAAGGTTAAATATAGTCAATACTAACGCTCCTGAGAATAAAGAGAATCCAAATCCAAATGTATTCACAATAAGCAATAGACCAAATAAGCCTACTACGATGGACGGGAATGAAGAAAGAACTTCAACAACTAGGCGAATCGCCCCCGTAATTTTGCCGGGCTTGGCATATTCTGCCATATATATTCCTGCACCTAATCCTAATGGGATGGTTATAATCAGTGTTAATACAAGTAAGAACAAAGAGTTAAACAACTGTGGCCCAATCCCCCCGCCTTCTCTGATCGTTTGTGGAACGGAAGTTAAGAAGGACCAACTAATATGACTGAGACCGCGAAAAAGTATATATCCCAGTAAAGCTACTAGTACAGCAACAATGATTAAGGATAGCGTAACGATCACTGCAGTAGCAATTTTATCAACGGTTTTTGGCTTCATAACCGATGCCTCCTTTCCAATAGTCTTACTATGATTACAAATATAAACGTCATGATCATGAGCGCAAGAGCCATACTCCACAGTGCATTATTCTCTACAGATCCCCCAACGGTATTCCCCATATTCAAGGTAATAACACTTGTTAATGTCGATGCCGACTGAAATAGGGAAGTAGGAATATGTGGTGCATTTCCAATAACCATCTGTACGGCTAAGGCCTCACCAAATGCTCGGGCCATACCTAGTACGATTCCTGTAAGAATGGATGGCAATACGGTTGGAATCACTACTCCTGCTATCGTCTGCCACCGTGTAGCACCCAGTGCGAAAGATGATTCTTTCAGACCTTTAGGTAGTGAACTTAGTGCATCTGTTGTAATACTTGTGATCGTTGGAAGTATCATGATAGACAGCACTAGTGCCCCTGCAGCAATACCAATTCCTTGTCCAGGAAAAACATCGCGAAAGAGAGGAACGATCACAGATAAGCCAACGAAGCCGTACACAACAGAAGGTATACCTGCAAGTAACTCTATAACAGGTTGGAGAATTCGCTTACCCCAGCCTGGAACAATTTCTGTCATAAATAATGATGCACAGATGCTTAATGGACTGGCTATTAACGCTGCTAATAATGAGGTTGCAAACGATCCCGCAATGAACGGAAGTGCACCATATAATGGATTGTCTGCATCAGGGCTCCATTTCGTGCCAAATAAGAAATCACTAATATGTATGCCATCTTTAACAAATGTCGCAAGACCCTTGGATGCGACGAAATAGATCATAGAAACAATAATGATCACTAGAAGCGACACACAAAATGTCGTATATATACGTCCCGTCCAATCTTCCAAGTGATGCTTTTTGATAAGAACACGAGGTGGCTTTTTAGCATTCATAGTTATCCTACTTTCTTAAAATGAAAATAGAGGCTATAAAGACGCCTCTTGTGGGCTATATAAGCCCCTATTTGATCCGTTCATCAATATTACTTCTTAGTTACCGTTCCCGCCGCATCACGTGTGACTTTCATTTGAGTAGCTGGAATGTAACCCAATTCAACAACATCACCATTTTGAACTTCATCTGATATCATATAATCTAGGAAAGCTTTAACCACAGTGGTAGGTTCACCCTTGGTATACATGTGCTCGTAAGCCCACACGGGATAATCACCTGTTGTTACGTTCTCTACAGTAGCATCAATACCATCGTATTGCACTGATTTGATTGAATCATTCAGGTAAGACAAGGCTAGATATCCAATGGCACCAGGTGTCTCACCAACAAGCTTCCTAACATTTCCTGAAGACTCCTCTATAATGGAACCCGCTATATCTTCAACCTTTGTCCCTAATGCATATTTCTCAAAAGTACTACGTGTTCCAGAACTACTCGGACGGTTAATTATCACAATACCCTCATCAATCCCGCCAAGCTCTTTCCAATTCTTTATTGTTCCGGTGAAGATATCAACTAGTTGTTGCTTATTCAAACTGTCTACTCCGATATCTTTATTAGCTACGGTTGCCATGGCTACGACAGCCACTTGATGATCCACCAATTCATTTGCCTTTTCTGTTTCTTTCAGTTTCTCTTCCGCAAAAACATCCGAGTTCCCAATATCCGCTTGACCGCCAGAAACCTGCGTTAGTCCTGTTCCACTACCCCCACCTTGTACTTGAACTGCAACGCCAGAATAACGTGCATCTGCCATAAACTTCTGACCTACTTGTTCAACTAATGGTTGTAATGCCGTAGACCCTACTGCCAGAATTGAACCACTTATACTTTCATCATTTCCATTGCTATTCGTTGCTCCTGAATTTGTTGAATTATTCGTTCCGCATGCCGCTAATGCCATAATCAATACCAATGACCCCAAAATCAGAAACGGTTTCTTTAATCTCATTTGTTTCTTCTCCCCCTATGAATATCTGATTTATATATCTTAAGTCGCATCTTCTCAACTCATAAACTCATTATAATTCTCAATCATTTGGTCAAAATCGTTACTATGTAAACTGAATAATAAATATCAATATATAAACTATATTTATTTATAGATTTTATCTATAATGAATACGAGCATTAGATTGATATTATCAATACAAGTTGGGGTGTGATGGACATCAATATCGTTAAATTAATGATTCTTGTGCATATGGAGAAATATAAGAAAGTAACCGATGTTGCAAGAGAAATGAATATGAAGCAGCCTTCAGTAACATTTCATATGAAGAGTCTTGAAGAGGAACTTGGCACCATTCTATTCGAATCCAAGAGAGGGCGTATGCTATTAACGGAAGCAGGGAAAGCCCTATATCCCTATGCGTTGAAAATAACTGGACTAGCTACGGAAGCCAGAAAGGTGATTCAAGATTTCACATTATTGGATAAAGGAATACTTCGGATTGGTGCGGATTGGGGAAGTGGTATTTATCCTTTACCTGAATTAATCACTGCCTTTACTACTCGTTATACTGGCATTCAACTTCATGTAACGATACAACCAACACAGATGATTAGAACGATGTTAAAGGATCGTAATATTGATATTGCTATTATTCATTCCAGCGAACATCAATTCATTAAGGATGAGTCAACGATAATAGAACCTTTATTAGATGATGAATTAGTCATTATCTTCGGACGCAATCATCGTTTCTCTAATATGCAAGAAGTCGAAACACAGCATGTTGGCGAGGAATTCTTCATCCAACATGCCGAAGGGACCTTTGTGAAGACATTTACGGATAAATGGTCTGACAACAATAATATTCACGTATGGGAACGTATGCAGATGGATTGTCCAGAAACCATTAAACTAGCTGTACAAGCAGGCAACTATATTACATTCTTCCCCAAACAGAGCGTGCAACTTGAACTTGAACTTGGAACTCTTAAATATCTTCCTATTCCTGAGAATATGAATAGCCAACTAAATTGCGTCATAGCTACTCAACAAGATTCAACCCAACATTCCCTACGTAATGAGTTTGTGGATTTCGCCAGAAATTATACCTTTTCATAAGAAAAAACGCTTAACGGCGTTATAAATTGCCGTTAAGCGTTGATCTACGTTTATTAGGATAAGCGGGAACTATAATCTTCATAACTGAATTGTCTAATCACTTTAATCCCATCGGTCTCGTTGTATGTTGCAATCGAAGGAAGATTCACACCATTGAACATGTGATTCTTAACCATCGTATAGTGCCCCATATCACAGAATACCAGCTTATCTCCTGGCTTCAAAGGTTCTTTAAACGAATAGTCACCGATAACATCACCAGCAAGACAAGTCATTCCACCAAGTCTGTACGTATACTCGAATTCATCCGATTCACCGGCATCAATGATATTCGGTCTATATGGCATTGCAAGGACATCAGGCATATGACATTCAGCAGATGTATCCAATATCGCAATATTCATGCCATTATCCACAATATCAAGCACTGTAGCCACAAGGTATCCCGTGTTCAATGCAATGGCTTCACCAGGCTCAAGATATATGTCTACTGAATACTTCTCCTTCAGATGGATGATCGTCTGGATCAACTTCTCAATATCATAATCAGCTCTTGTGATATGATGACCGCCACCTAGGTTAAGCCACTTCATATCCTTGATGTATTCTCCGAATTTCTCTTCTACTACTTTCACTGTACGCTCCAGTGTATCCGAGTTCTGCTCACACATCGTATGAAAATGAATCCCGTCAATACCATCTAGATCCTCAGCTCTGAAATTGGCGAGTGTCACCCCAAGTCTAGAATGATCATAACAAGGATCATATAGAGGTGTCTCAATTTCAGAATATTCAGGATTAACGCGGATGCCGCATTCTATCGTTTTGGAATCAACAGCTTGCACCTTGTCCTTGAACTTAAGCCATTGATCAAAGGAGTTAAATACCAAGTGATCAACATAACCAAGGAGTTCATCAAATTCACTGTCAATGTAAGCTGGCGCATACGCATGTACTTCTTTACCCATCTTTTCATAACCAAGTCGGGCCTCAAATAATGAGCTTGAAGTCACACCCTTTAAATATTTACCTACCAAAGGGAAGACTGAGAACATGGAGAATCCTTTTAACGCAAGCAGAATATTAGCTCCCGTACGCTCTTGAACAGCATTCAGAACCTCAAGATTCTTGATGAGTAGTCTCTCATCCACGATATAACAGGGGGACGGTAGCGCACGAATATCAATATCTATACTCATGTCGAATCCCTTAATCCAATAACGTTGGCGAGAAGTCTTCTTGCCAAGGCAATCCATGCTTATTTAATGCTTCCATAAATGGATCTGGATCGAATTCTTCCACATTATATACACCAGGTTTCTTCCAGATGCCTTTGATAATCATCATTGCACCAATCATGGCAGGAACGCCTGTTGTATATGAAATCGCCTGAGAACCTACTTCTGCATAACATTCTTCATGTACACAAACGTTGTATACGTAGTATGTCTTAGGTTTCCCGTCTTTGATTCCTTGGATGATACATCCGATATTTGTTTTCCCTTTTGTTCTTGGACCCAGTGAAGCCGGATCTGGCAGAATCGCCTTTAAGAATTGCAGAGGAACAATCTCTTTACCTTCATATAGAATCGGCTCGATGGAGGTCATCCCCACATTTTCAAGCACTTTTAAATGATTAAGATAATTCTGAGAGAACGTCATCCAGAATCTAATCTTTTTAACACCTTTAATATTAACTGCCAAAGACTCTAATTCTTCGTGGTACAACAGATAGATATCTTTCGGACCGATCTCTGGAAGATCATAGACCTTTTTCTCAGAAAGTGGTTCTGTCTCAATCCATTCGCCATTCTCGAAATAACGACCTTTAGCTGTAATCTCACGGATATTAATCTCAGGATTGAAATTCGTTGCAAAAGCATAGCCATGATCGCCAGCATTCGCATCCACAATATCGATCGTGTGAATCTCGTCGAAATGATGTTTTTGAGCATGTGCTACAAAAACACCGGTAACGCCTGGGTCAAATCCACTTCCAAGCAGTGCAGTAATACCTGCCTTCTCGAATCTTTCTTTGTAATCCCATTGCCATTTGTATTCGAACTTCGGTGTATCTAGTGGCTCATAGTTAGCAGTATCCACGTAATGAACACCTGTTGCAAGGCATGCATCCATAATGGTCAAGTCCTGATAAGGGAGAGCCACGTTGATTACAACATCGGGTCCAAAACTCTTAATCAACTCAATTACCTCATCAGTATTATCAGCATCCAGCTGAGCCGTGTGAATAATCGTACGGCCTCCGGCCAATTTATTTTTTAGATCTTCGCATTTAGATACTGTTCTACTTGCTATGCAAATCTCTTCAAAAACATCCGGGTTCTGGCAACATTTGTGCACTACCACACTAGATACGCCGCCAGCGCCAATAATCAAAGCTTTTCCCAAAATTGATAACCTCCTATAATTCATATGCAAAATCAACAAGAACGATTATACAAAAGATTGTACAAATAATCAATAAAAATGGCAAATTTCCACCATTTTTCGTTAAAAGCACTTCATTATTCATTAATCCCTCAGCCATCCATCGACTTTCTACAAATCCCATCGTTTTTAACGCTTGGAAGAAGATATTTATACATAGACTTATTATCTATTACCCGTATCATAATCATTGTAAACGTAGGGTTACATCTACCACTATGATCTATATTAAAAATGAGTGTCCTCTGCGAAGATTAATCTTCGTAAAGGACACTCCTAATAATTTTACACTTCATATTTATAACCTAATCATGGAAATCCAGTCCGGATTGAACAACCTTAACATGACCTACACGGACAACGAAATCACCGAAATGTTCTCCCGTTAAACGTTCTTCCGCAAATTGATGAAACATCGGCTTCAAGATGGATAATATCTCTTCCTCACCAATATTCTCTCGGTACATTTTATTCAATCGCTCACCAGCAAATCCAGCACCTAAATACATATTGTATTTACCTGGACCTTTACCCATAAAGGCAATTTCCCCCAACGCTGGACGGGCACATCCGTTTGGACAACCTGTGATCCGAATATTGATCTCCTCATCATGAAGTCCTACTTCTGCTAGCATAGGCTCTATTTTCTCAAGTAGACTAGGAAGATAGCGTTCCGCTTCAGCCATAGCCATACCACAAGTAGGAAGAGCTACACAGGAAACAGCACTTCTACGCAAAGCTGAGTAATGCAGTCCATCCGTAAGCCCATAGGCTTCAATAATTCCCTCAATCTTACGCTTATTCTGACTCGTTACGTTGCCAATAACAAGGTTCTGGTTGGGACTAAGACGGAAATCACCTGTATGTATTTTGGCAATTTCTCGCAATCCACTCATCAGTGGATAGTTCTCTTGGTCTTCCACTCTACCGCTCTGAATATAAAGGGTCAGATACCATTTCTTATTTGTTCCTTTTATCCACCCATACCGATCACCATTATGTTTGAAAAAATACGGTCTTGCTTCTTCAAGCTTCCATCCGAGTCTATCGTGTAGTTCATTGATAAACCAATCTAGACCATATCGATCAATCGTATATTTGAATCGAGCATATTTGCGTACCGAACGGTTTCCATAATCTCTTTGGATCATCACTGTTTTCTCTGCCACATCAATAATTTGTTCAGGAGTACAGAACCCAACAACTCTAGCTAACTGCGGGTAAGTCTGCGTATCACCATAAGTCATACCCATTCCACCACCAACCGCTACGTTAAATCCTTTGAGCTGATTATCTTCATAGATGGCAATCAAACCAAGGTCTTGAGAAAAGACATCGATATCATTGTTCGGCGGCACGGCTACACCAATTTTGAATTTACGGGGCAGATAGACCTTTCCGTAGATAGGTTCAATCTCTTCCTCATTTCTATCTGTATCTATTACCTTGTCACCATCTAGCCAAATCTCATGATAAGCATTGGTACGTGGAGATAGGTGATTACTTATCTTTGTCGCCCAATCATATACTTCCTCATGAACCTCTGATTGATATGGATTCGGGTTACACATAATATTACGATTCACATCACCACAAGCAGCTAATGTCGTTAATAATGCATCATTTATCGTTCGAATACTTTTCTTCAGGTTCCATTTCAAGATGCCGTGGAATTGGATTGCTTGGCGTGTTGTAATACGTATAGAGCCCGTAGTATATTCACGTGCAAGACGATCCATTTCTAACCATTGCGCGGATGTTAGTATGCCACCAGGTGCACGGATTCGCACCATAAATTGATAAGCAGCTTCCAACTTTTGTCGATGTCGTTCGTTACGTAAATCCCGGTCATCTTGCATATAACTGCCATGGAATTTCATCAATCGATTCTCATCATCCGACATGGACCCTGTGATCCCATCTTTGAGAGCTTCTTCAAGTTCGCCTCGCAAGTAGCGACTCCGTATTTTAATATCTTCTACGTCACTAGGTGGCCCATCCTGTACTATAACCGGCTTATTAAGTGTCATACATTACTCGCTCCTTTCACATACATCCCTAAGTGTTAATACACATCACGTTGGTAACGCATCTCTTGTTGCATCTTTGCAACATACGCTATCGCTTCGTCCGAACTCTTCCCGCCCTCTTGTTCAATGATTTGAAGCAAGGTGTTATGTACATCATGAGCCATGTATTTCTCATCACCACAAACATATACGCTGGCACCCTGCTCTATCCATTGGTAGAGTTCTTGACTTTTCTCAAGCATACGATGTTGTACATACACCTTCTTATCCGAATCCCGAGAGAATGCGACATCCATGTGTGTTAGTACGCCGTCTTTAACCCACCGTTGGAAATCGAGTTGATAGAGAAAATCTGTAACAAAATGTTGATCTCCATAGAATAGCCAGTTCTTCCCTTGCGATCCTGCAGCCTCTCTCTCTTCGATAAAGGCTCGAAATGGCGCTACGCCAGTTCCAGGTCCGATCATAATGATCGGAATTTGTGGATCCGTTGGAAGCTTGAAATTAGGATTCTCATGGATAAATATCGGTAAGGAGTCACCAGGTTCCAGTCGTTCCGCACATTGTGTTGAACATACACCATACCTATCACGTCCATTCACTTCATAGCGCACCGTTCTTATCGTAAGATGAACCTCATCTGGGTTAGCTTTTGAACTACTAGCAATGGAATAGAGACGATAAGGTAATTTCCTCAGAATGCTTACAAACTCAGTAGCTGAAGCTTGCCAAGGACCGAAGTCTTGCACTAAATCTAACAAATCTCGTTCCGAGAGATACGTCCTAAGCTTATCTTCATTACCTGGTTCTAGAAGTTCCTTCAATTCGTGGTTAGACGTAAAGGATATTACTTGTTCTAGTAGAGGCTTCGTCAGAACGGTAATTTCCACATGATGTAGTAATGCATCGCGTAGCAACCGGACATCGCCTTTCTTATTAATTGGAACAAGTAGATCGGGTTGCCATCTCATATGATTGATAAGTGCATCCGCTAATTCAGCATTATTCTCAGGGTAAATCCCCACACAATCACCTGGCTCGTATTGAAAATTCGAACCTTCAAGAGATAACTCTAAATGACGAGTCTCTCGATCTGAGCCACGTCCATTTAGATTGACATTATCAAGCACTTCCGCAGGAAAAGGCTGTGTTCTAGAATATGCTGTCGCCTCTCGGGCAACCTCGGATGCTGTCAATGATTGCGTATCTACATGACCTACGCCTGCATTTGTATGTAATCCAGCCAATACATTCTCTATCCACTGCGCAGCGTCATCATCGTAATCCACATCACAGTCCACACGCGGTGTGAACCGATTGCCACCCAACTCTTCTAGACGTTTATCTAAATCTTTACCGGTCTGGCAATAAAATTCATATGATGTATCTCCTAAGGCAAGGACTGAGAACTTTAGATTGTTCAGTTGTGGTGCACGCTTACTGTGAAGGAATTCATAGAAAGGTAAAGCATTATCTGGGGCATCCCCTTCGCCGTGAGTGCTTACGAGTATAAGCAAGTTCTGCACCTGTTTGAGCGTGTTAGCTTTGAAGTTACTCATAGACGAGAGTGCAACTTGATATCCTTGTTCCTCCAACTTAAGGGATACGGCCTTCGCTAATCTTTGACAATTCCCAGTCTGTGATCCGAATAAGACTGTAACATCACGAGATTCTAGAGCAGAACTAGTAGCACCCAACGTTGCTGTTACTGCTGACACCGCTTGAACGCTATCCTCTGATATTAATGAAGAATACACATTAGAGCTAGCCGTTAAATATCCACTAAGCCATACCTGTTGTGAACCTGTTAATGATGGTAAGAGACGGTTAAGTAAATCGACTTGTTCTTGATTAAATGGGCTATTCACGACTTGAAGTTGCAACATTATCCACCTCACAAAAATACAATTATTTTAAAACCAAGTATACATATATGAATTAGTTATTATATGATTCCAACCTATCATAAACCAACAATAACGTCAATGACATTATTGCAACTTAATTTCTAAATGAATTCATCTTTTGAGGACAACAATTTCATTTGTCTCTTCCATCTCATCCGTATTCATCTTAAATATATTCATTTCTTGAAAAAGCATTTGTGAAATTTCATTGATTTGAATAGCCTGTTTCGCTATTTCGCTAATCGATTCATTTTGTTCCAAGCTGGATGCATTTACTTCCTGTACACCCGCGGCCGTCTCCTCAGCAATAGATGCTACATGGTGAACCGATTCTGTTAGTTGGGTATTATTCATTCGCGTAATTTGAACTTTATCGTGAATATATTCCATTTGTTTACTCATCTCTGCTATCGATTGATCAATATTCTCAAAACAAGTAAGGGTCTCAGCAACTTTGCAGTCCTGCATCTCAAAGTTTTCTTTTGTCACAAGCATATCTTTTTGAAATTCGACCATACTTTTTTGTAAATCATGGATGATCGTGCCAATATGTACGGATGATTGTTTCGTTTGTACAGACAACTTCCTTACTTCATTTGCAATAACAGAAAACCCCTTTCCATGGGTTCCAGCCTGTGCCGCCTCAATCGCTGCATTTAATGAGAGAAGATTCGTTTGATTGGAGATATCTGTAATTGAATTCGTGATACTTGATATTTCTTTCGATTGCGCAACTAACGTGATTAACGCATGATAGACATTGGCTAATGAATCCCGGGAGCGTTCGGACACCTCTCGCAAATCTGTGACTGCTACAAACCCTTTACGTGTGTTGCTATTAACCGTTTCACTAGTCAATACCATGTGCTGCGTATATTCTGTAATCTCATGTATTCCACGGTCTAACGTTTGAATAAGTTCTGCACTATACTCGGTTTGTTCAGCTTGATGTATAGCCCCTGAAGATATCTCCTGAATAGTCCTTAGGATTTCTTGATTCGTGTGAGCCGTGATCGCGGAATATTGTTGAAAGTCATTTGCTTGATTTGCTAATAAGGATGCTGCGGATTGCGTATTGTGAAGCATATCTTTGACCTTTTGCACCATATGATCGAAATGATGACTTAACCGACCTAACTCATCTTGGTATGGCGAATGTATGAGATAGCGCAAATCCCCTTCTGACATGCGATAAACAGCAGATTGCAATTTATTCAATGGTGATAAGAATGATCGTATAAGTAATACGGCGATAACAAGCGTCATAATCATGACGAAAGCAACCGCATAAGCAGCAAACATAGTTGTGTTTTGTAATAAATCTAGCGAATAATCTTCTGCCTTCTGAGCATTCTCTTCTGCTGCCATATACAATTGTTGATTCGTATTTAACATGGCATTATTCATCGCAAGTGCTTCAATATGTAAGTTACTGATTTCCTCAAGACTCATCATTGCCTCACTAACTTGCGTCTGCATCATGTTAATTAATTCATCCACATTCCCTCGATATTTCTTAAGCTGATTCTGTAACAATTGTACGTTTCTGTACGCTGAAGATTGTTCTTCAAAATCTACACTAGCTAATTTCGTTTGTAACTTATGTTGCGTTTCTTTGAAGGAATCCGCAAATTGTAGGTCACTAGATTGAACGAAGGAATGCTCCAATGCATTTAATTCTTGTAACAGTTGGCTCATCTGTGACAGTGTAATCGTCTTCTCAACTTCCGTCCGCTGCATTACCATCGAAGATTGTACAAGCTTTATTGTATAACTCTGAAATAGAGCCACACCCAAAAATATTAAAACAATGACAGAGAAACTCATAATTAACTTCCATTTCATAGAAAAGTGCATCGTGTTTCCTTTCATACCTCATCATCCTCCATTGTTCCTATCACGTAATATAGGTCTTTTTTACCAGCTTCTTGATTGTATAAAAGAACTGTTAATGGATTAGCATGATTGTGTAAAAGGATTGTAAGAAACATTTTATTAATTCCATGATCCATCTTATATAAAAATATGAGATAATAAGAATAAATGGTATTAAAAAGGAGCAATTATACTCATGACTGATCGATTTAACCATCCTACCTATTTAATTCGCAAAAAAGTGTTTAAAATATTCGGCGACGCCTTCCATATTTATGATTCTCAGGGCGGACTAGCTTTTTACGTTAAACAAAAGGCATTTAAACTTAAGGAAGATATTAGAATATATAGTTCAGATGACATGACAGAAGAAATCTTAGTTATTAGATCACGATCAAGGATTGACTTCTCCGCTACATACGATGTCTATGACACCCTAACGAACGAGTTAATTGGTAGCTTTAGAAGAAAGGGAATGAAATCGTTCCTCAAGGATGAATGGATCATTCTTGACACTCATGAACATAACATTGGACTTATTACAGAAGATAATATGATGCTAGCTCTCATCCGTAGATCTCTATCCAGTCTCATTCCTCAGTCTTTCCATGGTACAGTGGGGCACAATAAAGTTCTTACTTTTAACCAACGATTTAATCCTTTCATCCAAAAGATTGAACTTGATTTCTCTATGGATCACGGCCATCTCTTGGATCGCAGACTAGGGATTGCGGCTAGTGTCTTGCTAAGTGCAATCGAAGGTAAACAACAATAGCACACTAAGACCGCCCAGATCATGAACTTATGACTAGGCGATTTTTTTGATATGCTGATGTACGACTAACATGTCCTTCACCCGCACGATACAAAGTGTGGACTCCATCATGTTAAAATTTTCAATTGTATAAAAAAATTAAATTTGTTAGAATAACTGACGAACGTTCGTTAATATAGAGGTGATTCGATTGAAACATAAAGAGATTAAAGAGGTCGCTTTAAAATTTTTCGCAATCCATGGGTATGAGGGAGCATCTATGTCGCAAATCTCAGAGCATGTCGGTTTGAGAAAGCAATCTCTCTATGCTCATTTCAAGGGGAAAGACGATCTATTTCTACAAGTTTTACACGATGCCAAAGAGACAGAAATCTCATCGATACTACAATATTTGAGTACAGTGGATACCCATAATCCTAAAGCAGATTTATTAGGATATCTGCAATTGGTCATTGATTTGTTTCAACAGAGCGAACAGTTAAAGTTTTGGCTACGTATGTCCTTTTTTCCACCTCTCCATCTTGCAATAGCAATTAGTGAGGAAGTAATCGACTCAGAAGAACAAATTCAAACCGTACTGGAAAGCAAATTCCAAGAATGGATCGATGCCAAAGCCATCATGAAAGATACAGCAACGATACCTACTCTTGCCTTTTTAGGTATCGTTGATTCGATCATGCTCGAACTTGCTTATGGAAATAATGAACAACGTTTACACGATAAACTAAATGCCTCCTGGACCGTATTTTGGAGAGGTATTTCACAGCTATGATTTCACAAAAGAGAGGTATTATTTCATGAAGAAACCATTAAGAGAACAAAAGACAGTTTTACTCATTCTATTAAGTAATATATTCATTGTTTTTCTAGGCGTCGGACTTATCGTCCCTGTCATGCCATCCTTTATGAATTTGATGCATTTATCAGGTCAAACGATGGGTTATCTGATGGCGGCCTTTGCGTTCGCACAATTACTTATGTCTCCCCTTGCAGGACGTTGGATTGATACTTATGGTAGAAAGAAAATGATCGTCATCGGATTATTCCTTTTCAGTATATCGGAGATCATCTTTGGTTTAGGTACTCATGTATCCGTGCTTTATTTCTCCAGAATTCTAGGAGGGATTAGTGGTGCCTTTATTATGCCTGCCGTAACTGCCTTTGTTGCAGATATTACCTCGGTAGAGGAAAGACCCAAAGCGATGGGCTATATTTCTGCCGCCATTAGTACCGGTTTTATTATTGGTCCAGGTATTGGAGGATTCATTGCCGAGCTAGGTGTGCGTGCTCCATTCTACTTCGCTGCTGGCTTTGCATTAATAACATGTATTTCATCGCTATTTATTCTCAAAGAGCCACTAACCAAACAGCAACTTTTGGAAATCAGTCATCTTAAAAAAGAGACGAACTTAGTAACTGATCTCAAACGATCGCTTCAGCCTCTATATATTATTGCCTTTATTATTGTATTTGTACTGGCTTTTGGTTTATCAGCATATGAAACGGTATTTAGTCTGTATTCTGATCACAAATTCGGTTTCACTCCACGAGATATTGCTACCATTATTACAATAAGCGCCATCTTCGGGGTTATCGTTCAGGTCTTTATGTTTGGTAAATTGGTAGATAAACTCGGTGAAAAGAAACTTATCCAGATATGCTTAATTGCTGGCGTAGTATTAGCAGTAGCATCCACTATGGTTTCTAGCTATTTAACCATTTTACTAATCACTTGCTTGATCTTTCTCGCATTTGACTTGCTGCGCCCTGCATTGACGACCTATTTATCAAGATCTGCCGAACAAGAACAAGGATTTATCGCTGGAATGAACTCAACATATACTAGCTTGGGTAATATTGTTGGTCCTGCATTAGCCGGTATATTATTTGATGTGAACATCAACTATCCGTATCTCTTTTCTGCTGTCATTATGTTTATTGGTCTTGTCATTACGATGATGTGGAAAGAACAACAATCCGGTAGCAGCTTGGCACATTAATATAAAGAATGACCAGCTACATACAACACGATTGAAGACTTAAAAATATCCCATTTCCCGATTTTTTGTATGATATATAAATGTGAAAAGCCCCCGTTTCACTCGAGGTTTCCAATTTCTTCAGAAACCAAGAGCATTTGAATATGCATGTTGACTTGGCCACGCCATACTTTTGAAGGACGGTATTCGGTTTGCCAAGATATAAGAAAGTATCAAGTGAAACTTATATATTCTTGCAGTTCATAAAAAATGCCAAACCTCTCATTAAACAAGAGGTTTGGCATTACTTATCACATGAGCTATGCATCTAATATTACTTTTTAAAAGCCAATCTAAAATCATTCATAACTTTTCTATGTCGTTCAATATAATTCCAGACCCAAAAGACTAACATAAGCGAAGCAATGAAATACAAGATAGGTAAAATGATATTAAGGCTATTTAATAGATAAGCAAAAACGAGTAGTAAACCACTGAACAGATGGTTAATTGCTGTATGTGCATTACTTGGGATCAAATCCACCGCATTCTTATCATAGTACTGTTGCGCATAGCGTATAGCCTGTGCTGCAAATGGAATAGATAGAAATGAGAAGTATAACGAATAAGGTGCATACCCTAATAAAGGAAGAGCAGCGATGATCGCATATCCAAGGATAAAACTTAGGATAAATACATTCTTCGCCTTCTTCTTACCAAGACGAACGACCAATGTTTTCTTCTGTGAATTGTGGTCTGACTCTTCATCTGGGAACTGATTAATGATTAAGACATTATTAATAAATAGAGCCACTGGAAGCGAGATCAGGAATGCTTGTAATGAGAAATGTCCAGTCTGTACATAGTAAGCGCCCATCGTCATCAATATCCCGTACGTTGTAGCAATCAAGAATTCAGCGACACCCGTCCCCATATTAATGAAGGATAGCTTACCTTTTCCACCTGTGTAAAATATACCTGCAATCAAACCATAAGCAATTAATGGGATTAATCCAAGTCCACTAGCAAAAATTAAGTATATCCCGATGAGGACGGCACTGGTGGATAAGGTGATCCCAAAGAAACACATATCTGCTCTGGATATTAAACCGAGTTGGATCATCCGTGATCCACCCGTAAATGGGCGGACACCTGTACGATTCTCACTATCACGTTCAGCATCTTTCCAGTCATTGATCATATTCGTTCCAGCTTGGATCATAATAGCACCGAAGAGCGTTAGTAAAAAGGTGAACCAATTAAACATATTTGTATGTGAAAATGCTAATGCCGCACCCAAAAGAATAGGTACTAATGATGCTGTAAGCGATAACGGACGGATGGCTTCTTTCCATGCTCTTGCCTTAGCTTTAACATCATCCCAGACATGGACA
The DNA here is from genome assembly GCF_054373195.1 of Paenibacillus sp. CMAA1364. Taxonomy (NCBI): domain Bacteria; kingdom Bacillati; phylum Bacillota; class Bacilli; order Caryophanales; family Paenibacillaceae; genus Paenibacillus; species Paenibacillus sp. CMAA1364. Next base: position 36,361 of record NZ_JBITNB010000017.1, read on the forward strand.
TTCTCACGATTGTGTTCGAATTCAAACACGGTTGGCGGTTCGCCTTGGAGTATTTCTGGCACATGACGATATTTAACTGTATATGGCTTCACAATGATGAACTCCAATCTATCTAGAGCACCAATGGCATGGAATTGACCTACAATCGGTGAACGATTGACAAGCAGTTCAATGGCCTTATTACGATCTTTCTCATCTTTCAATACCTCTGCTCTACCGATCACTTCACATTCTTCCATCTCCATGAAAGTTGCACCTTGGTGAATTAATATAGCCGTCTCTGGTATATTAATCCATTGAATGACTTTGGGATCACCCTTTGTGCTTGTTAAATAGAAGTTAAATTGTTCATCCACTGCGAAATGCATCATTCGCTGTCGAGGTAATCCCATGTTGGAAGTACCTACTGCTGCAACTTCAGCCCGTCCTAAATATTCGAACACGTCTTGCTTGCTACGCTGTGCCATAACCCAATCTCCTCCGTACTTTTCTAATTATATTGAAATACCATGATGATATTTAAGTAACTATTCTATATTACTATAACAATGTAAGAAGACATAGCCTTAGTATTGAAATATCCATGATCCTTTGCAGAATGCATGATTAGTCGTATTATGGGAATACTGTTGGACTAGTTGCAACATTTAAGATATTCACCTCGTCTAAGAGGAGATCAACAAAATATACAACTAAGGGGAATATAAAATGAGAAAAAAGAATGCGCTAATGATTATGGTTATTGTACTTGGAATTATGCTAACTGCATGTGGGGGATCGAACAAGAAAGAAGAAGTCTACCAGCCGACACAATCCACCAAAGAAATGGTGGATACCGTATTAGCACAAATTGAGCAACCTTCATTAATGGAGATGCCCGAAGATATGGTTCTCCAATTCTACCATTTGGATACGGTTCTGCTTGAGCAATATACGATTATGATGCCGATGATGAATGTAAAAACCAATGAAATTGCCGTTCTTAAAGTGAAAGATGCGAAAGACATCGAGGCCGTAGAGACAGCTGTGAAACAACGTGCAACAGATGTTCAGAAACAATTCGAGACTTATTTACCTGATCAATATGAGAATGCAAAGAATTATAAAATGATCACAAAAGGTAACTATGTCATCTTCATTATTTCAGAGAACGCAGCTGAAATTGAGACAGCATTCGAAAAATTCTTTGTTAAGCCTTAAGCCATATGGTATTCAGTAGCCTACTCTTTCTATTCTTGTTCTTGCCTGCTGTATTGGCGATCTATTTCGGATCGCCTCAACCGCTAAAGAATCTAATCTTATTCATTGCGAGTATTGTATTCTATGCGTGGGGCGAGCCTATCTATATCGTTATTATGTTATTCTCCACCTTCACCGATTACTGCTTTGGCCTGCTTCTTGATAGGCCAAAGTTCAGTGATCTTAAACGTAAATGGATTGTCATATTTTCTATAATTGTTAACTTAACATTACTATCTTATTTCAAATATGCAGATTTTGTAATCGACAACATTAACACCTTACTAGGTACTCATATTCCATTAACTGAATTACCCTTACCGATCGGGATCTCCTTTTATACCTTTCAATCCTTATCCTATATTATTGATGTGTATAGAAGAAAGACCCCTGCACAACGCAATTGGCTTAATTTCGGAACATACGTCGCTTTGTTCCCGCAATTAGTCGCTGGTCCCATTGTGCAATATTCCACGATTGCTGAACAATTACGCAATCGCATTGTGAACAGAGAGATATTCGCAGAAGGCGTGCGACGTTTCACTGTTGGACTTGCAAAAAAAGTGTTACTAGCCAACAATATCGGATTACTCTGGAACACCATTTCATCCACCAATCCAGATTCATTATCCGTTCTGACTGCATGGATTGGCATCATCGCGTTCGGATTTCAAATCTATTTCGATTTCAGTGGTTATTCAGATATGGCAATAGGGCTTGGACTTATGTTCGGCTTCCGCTTTAATGAGAACTTTAATAAACCTTACATAGCTCAAAGTATTACCGACTTCTGGAGACGTTGGCATATTTCATTAAGTTCCTGGTTCCGTGACTATGTATATATACCCTTAGGCGGTAATCGCCGTGGACTGTGGATTCAAATACGTAATATTCTTATCGTATGGTTACTAACGGGCATATGGCATGGTGCAAGCTGGAACTTCATCTTGTGGGGATTGTACTTCGGCCTAATTCTAATATTAGAGAAATGGATAGGCCTACAAATACTGCAACGTGCACCACGTTGGGTTCGCCATTTCTATGCTGTACTTCTGATACTGATCGGTTGGGTGCTATTCGCGTTTGACGAAATGCCTGCCATGAGATCATATTTTAGCGCGCTAATGGGATTACATGGACAAGCATTATGGAGTACTGAATCGTTCTATCTTTTATACACTAATGTGATATTGCTTGCTATATTAGTCATCGCTTCAATATCAGATCCAACCAAACATCGTATGGAATCTAGACCTTATCTTCAACTGACTTGGCATGTTCTATTGTTAATACTCTCTATTGCGTACTTGGTTGATGCAACATTTAATCCATTTCTGTACTTCCGATTCTAGTTAAGATAGTTATTATATCTAATTACTTAAAGGAGCATGAACGAAATCAATAAACGTGTTGATCAATTGTATATCATTGGATTTGTCACTATTCTATTCGCCATGCTCATCTTATTCCTATTTCTACCTAAGTCCTATTTCTCCAATACAGAGAATCGTAATCTGGCAAAGGCTCCACAGTTCACTTGGGATAATCTTTGGTCTAAGAAATTCTCAGATCAGACTGAAATTTATATTACGGATCATTTTCCCTATCGTGATCAATGGGTTGCTGTGAAGTCGACCATGGAACAACTACGACTACAACAAGAGAATAATGGGATCTACAACGGACAAGATGGCTATTTATTCGAGAAGTTCGACACTCCTGATTATGAAAAGATTCAGAGCTATACAGATGCTGTTAATACATTTACAACACATCATCCTGATTCCCATATCACATTCATGCTCGCACCTAACTCCGTTGGTATGTACCCGGAACGGTTGCCTTGGCTTGCTTCGGCTTATCCGCAATCGAAGGTCAACACGTTCGTTAACGAGCAAGTGGGAGATCATTTATCTTTTATAGATGGATTTGATTATTTAAGCCCTGCTTCTAATAACAACAAGCCCATATATTATCGAACAGACCACCATTGGACAACGTATGGAGCTTACTTAACTTATCAAGCGTATGCACAAAAGATGAATTGGAACGCAAAAAAAGAATCGGACTTTACAATAAACAAAGTCACCGATTCGTTTCTTGGGAGCTTTCAGACACGTAGTCAGTTCAATAGACAAGATGCCGATTCCATTGAAGTCTACCTACCCAAACAGTCTGTACATTCGAAAATGTATATCGCGGATACAACTGAGACCATAGATGGTTTATATGATAATCAGTATTTGATGAAAAAAGATAAATACTCTTATTTCCTTGGCGGAGTTCATGCGCTCATGACGATAACAAGTGATCTTAAATCAGCAGATATCGAACAGCATAAACTACTCGTCCTCAAGGATTCCTACGCACATAGTGTACTTCCATTTCTAGCCCTTCATGTGCCAGAGATTCATGTCATCGACCTGCGTTATTACAATGGTAATATTGGTGATTACATGAAGGAGCATGACATTCATGAAGTATTGATGTTGTTTAACACTACAACATTTATTGATAATAGAGAAATATTAAAGCTAGCCTATTAATATTGCCTACTTCTTATTCTTGAACCATTCGCTCTTGGGCTTACGGGCAGGATTATTAGACTTTGCTTTGACAGGTTTATTCGCTGCAGGCTTGAATGTAGCTTCTAGCTTTGCAGATTGGCTAGATCTAGGCATAGGATACGAATGTCCTTTCACTTCTGGTATGGACTTCCCAATCAATTTTTCAATATCTTTGAGATAAGGAAGTTCATCCACCTCACAAAAAGAAATCGCACTTCCACTTAATCCCGCTCTTCCGGTACGACCAATTCGATGAACGTATGTTTCTGGAATATTAGGTAGATTGAAGTTAATGACATGCGTAAGTTCGTCAATATCTATTCCTCTTGCTGCGATATCTGTTGCCACTAAGACACGTGTTGTGCCATTTTTGAATTGAGTTAATGCCACTTGTCGATCTGTTTGAGATTTATTGCCATGAATGGCTCGCGCTGAGACATTAACTTTACCCAGATCACGTACCACACGGTCAGCACCACGTTTCGTACGTGTAAATACAAGGGCCGAAACGATAGCTTTATCAAGTAAAAGTTCGTTAAGTTGTTTCTGCTTGTTCCCTGTGGATAGTAAATAAAGAGATTGTTCAATTCTATCCGCTGTCGATGATACTGGCGTAATCTCGACTTTCACGGGATTATTCAATAGTGACTTCACCATTTTAGCAATTTCAGGAGGCATCGTAGCCGAGAAGAATAAGGTCTGTTTTTTTGCAGGCATTTTGGCAACAATTCTCTTCACATCATGAATAAAGCCCATATCTAACATCCGATCGGCTTCATCAAGGACTACAATTTCAACATATTGTAGATCAATACGCTTCTGCCCTATAAGATCGATAAGTCTACCTGGTGTAGCAATAATAATGTCTGCACCGTGATTTAATGCTCGCTCTTGTACTTTCTGAGATACTCCACCCACGATCGCCGTGCACTTCACATCCGTATATTGGCTATACGCTTTGATATTATCCGCAATTTGTAATGCTAGTTCTCTAGTTGGTGTCAAAATCAAAGAACGAACACGACGAGCTACATTTGGTTTACTTAACTTCTCATTCAAACGTTGAATAATGGGTATGGCAAATGCTGCTGTTTTCCCTGTACCAGTCTGTGCACATCCTAAGAAATCTCTCCCAGCTAATACAGCTGGAATCGCCTGTTCTTGGATAGGCGTAGGTGTAGTATAGTTCTCTTTACTTAAAGCTTGTAAAATCTCAGGTATAATATTCAATTCATTAAATGTCATATGATCTCCTTTATTAATCATCCAGTTCCACGCTTAGAATTTGTCCATCTGTATCTACTTCCCATTCAATCTCAACACCTTTATTCAATCCGAAGTTATCCTCATCATCAATAACGATATTGTTAGGGATCGTAATGGTTTGTTGCCCACCTTGATCAACCTTCACTGTCACTTGATTTCCTTGAACAGATTGAATCACACCATCATATTCAATTTTCTGTATCACAACTTCCCCATTGGGATCAGTAATAGTAACATGCTTGCCACCGTCAGATAGCAATTCAACCTTTTTACGGTATTTATTTTTGATCATCACATCATTTAATACTCTTTTAACAGTAACACCTTCCGGAAGTCCAACCGTTGGGGTGTCTACTATATCTGATTGTGGATCGGTTAGCTCAGGAGCATCGTTCGTATTCGTTTGCGTCGAAGGTACATCTTCTTCCATAGACGTTGATTCTTGTGCTTCGGGTTGTGCCTTAGCACAACTGCTTAGAAGTAGGACTACGCAGATAAGGAGTATCGACAGAATAGAACTTCTCTTTTTCAAACTAATGTTAGTATTTCTCATGTTGTTACCTCCAATATTTCTTCTCTGTTCATCTAACTATTGTTTCCTAACAACATCCCATTATACGACCCTTATCATGCTCAGCCCATAAGTAGCATGCATTTTTACGAAAGAGTTTATTATACCATATTTTAATAACTTTGAACAATAGACTTTATATTTCTCATGCCCTATACTATCAATATCATTCAACAATAATACGAATATTAAGGTGGAATTTATGGATAAACATACGCAGATTTTCCAAGGTACCGCATTTTCCTCCCAATCTCTAACTGAAGTGAATATTTTACAAGATTATCTTTTTGTTGTACTTAGTAACGGTATGATTGATCAAGTTATTGCACCAGAAGATACACATTATCAGACTCTAATCGATGCACATCAAGACAAGGATTACTTCCATCGTTTAAATGAAGGGCAGTATTTCTTACCTGGGTTCATCGATTTACATGTACATGCCCCGCAATGGGCCCAAGCTGGAACGGCACTAGATATTCCGCTCCACGATTGGTTACACACGTACACGTTTCCATTAGAATCTAAATTCTCTAATCTAGATTTCGCACAAGTCGTCTATCAAGATGTCGTAAAGACTTTGCTTGCTAATGGAACGACTACCGCACTATATTTCGCCACAATTCATAAAGAAGCAAGTATATTGCTAGCTGAGATTTGTGCCGAACAAGGTCAACGCGGATTAGTTGGTAAAGTGGTTATGGACCATCCTGAGAACAACCCGGCATACTATCGTGACGCTGATACGCAAACAGCGTTAGCTGATACAGAGGAATTTATTATCGCGATAAAGGAATTAGCTAAGTCTACGAAACAAGGGGTGTACCCTGTAGTTACGCCCCGGTTTATTCCAAGCTGTACTGATGAAGCGTTAGAAGGATTAGGTGCTTTAGCTGCCAAGCATAATACTTATGTACAATCGCATTGCAGCGAAAGTGATTGGGCCCATGGCTATGTTCAAGATCGTTTCGATAAGAATGATGCTTTTGCCTTACATGACTTCGGACTATTACGAGATAAGTCCATCATGGCCCATTGCAACTTCATAAATGATGACGATGCTGATTTATTCGCACAGACGGGTACGGCCGTATGCCATTGTCCGATCTCGAATGCTTATTTCGCTAATAGTGTGATTCCCATTGCACATCTGCATACCAAGGACGTCGAGATTGGCTTGGGCTCCGATCTCTCTGGTGGTTTCTCACCAAGCCTATTTGATAACATCAGACAAGCTGTCATCTCGTCCAGAATGCTGGAAGATGGTGTGAATACAGCTCTTCCTGCTGAAGAACGTGGTGTACCGAATTCACGCATTACGGTGAACGAAGCATTCTATCTCGCTACAGCTGGCGGTGGTGATAGCCTTAGCTTGCCAATCGGTCGCATAGAAAAGGACTATGTTTGGGATGTTCAAATCATTGATACCACTGTCGCTTCTGCAAAGATCCCTATTTTTCAAGTAGATGAAGATTTAAATGATATTTTTCAGAAAATTCTATATCTTGCACGTCCTGAGAATATCCGCGAAGTATGGGTACAGGGAGAAATGGTGCATTCACGTACGATATAGCCATCATTCCCCATAGATATAAACATGAAAGAAGCTTGGAGAGTCTGTGTAGACCTTCCAAGCTTCTTCGTCATGTTTAGGTTATTCAAAAAGCGCTATAGAACCTTCCTTCATGATGAAATATCCGTTACTTACGAAGGATAGAATTCGACTTACTCCTACACCCGTTAGGTTAGCAAGTTCTAGCACTATTGTATCTGGATGTTCTTCAACTACGCTACGTAATCTTTGATATTCATTCTCGCATTTCAGACAAATCCTTTTATTTCTTTTCTCATGTAAATTCCCGCAATAATCACAAATCTGATAATTCCCCATGTTGTCTCCTTATATAGATCCTTTTATAACGTGTATGATGACGATTGAATCTATTATATCTTATTACAGAGGACAATCCTATATAAGGAATTGTATGGGGAGTATCCCTATCCTTGTGACTCATGTTTTATGATTTAGTTACCTAGTATCTTAGATGCCACGAATGCCAAGTCTTCAATATTGATCTGATTATCCTTATTGACATCAAGTATGCGGTATTTATTCCAATCTGGATCTGTTGAATTCTTACCATAGGCAACAGCGATAAGTGCCAAATCACCAATGGACACTTTGCCATCTAGGTTAACATCTCCTGGAATCGTAACCACAGGAATATCCGTAATAACAATATTCAATGCCGCATCCTTTAAGCTTACTTCTTGCCCGACCCCATTCGCGACAATTCCATTTACTGCATGAATTACAGTACCCGGTGTGTTTATAACCGCCTTAGCTTTAAAGGTAATTATTAAGGTCTCCTCATTCATAATACCACTTCCTAAGCCTGCAGATAGTAGACGAAGTTGTCCAGGTATGTTATCGATACTTTGAACTATTCTGAAATGGTCATGGCTAGCATTTACATTAACTAGCTCAAGCTTATCAGAGTCATACGTAAACGTAATATCTTGCCCGTACACAGTATCCGTTATATTATTCAATCCATATACTACGTTAAACTCTTCGTCCAACTGAACTACTTGACTGCCTGAAAGTACACCCATTGGTTCTGAAGGAGCCACCGTAGTTGTTACAACAACAGAGCTAAAGTCCGATTTGAACCCATTCGCATTCATCGCTCTAATTTTAACTTGATTGTCGACATTGCTCATTAAGCCTGTAAGCGTAAGGTTTGTAGTGTTCACTGTATCGAATAAAACGTCATTTACAAACACTTCATATCCTGTAATCGCTACATTCCCTGTAGAAGCTACCCACGTAATCATCGCTGTTGTATCTCCTACATTCGACACCGTCAGATTGGATGGAGCGGTTGGAGGGGTCGTGTCCACCATTTCCTTTTCAAATCCAGTCAATCGAATTTCTGCCGCACTCGCGAATAATTTATTATTCTCTGCACTTATGGAATCAATCGCATATAGACGTATGGATTTTGCAGCCACCGGAGCAAACTGAACATTCTGCCATCCGGTCGTATTCCAAGTTCCAGTCGCACCAGGTACATCCACAAAATCTGTACCATTCGTACTGTACTGAATCTTATATTGCTTAATAATCCCATTACCACCGCCACCTATACGCGGCTGATAGCGTAAGCCATCCACCATATAAGCATCATCGGAAAGAGCAATCGTAATATGAAGATTATCTCTAGAGTCACCGGCCCATTTAGAATGCCATATTGTATTCACTTTATTATCCAGCACTAAACTTGCAGGTCCTTCAGACGCTCCCCCACTAGATTCCCAGCTACCCGCATTAGCTGATAACTTAGCCAAAGGAATATCCTTAGCATCGGAAGATGGATTACGAACAATGGAAAGGGTATATATTACTTCATCGACACCACTTATGACTTTCAAAGTATCGCCTGCCTTAAACATCTCCATTCCTGTGATCTCAACCGCCCCACTGTAGACTTTCAAGTGAACACCAGCATCATAAGTAAGATTGGATAAAAGTGCTGTGACGTTTAATGTTTCAGTGTCAGCTATCGAAATTGTTCTTAGCGCTTGGTTTACATTGTAGACAGTCGATCCAACATTCATAGAGGTTAGACCAGAATCATATGCCCCGATATCTGGAATCCCCGTCAGTGGATTTCCGAAATAATCTCTGCCACCATTGTTCGCAATGGGTCTACCCGCATTTATCGCCGGCGAACCTTGTTTAAGCTTGTAGCCATTAAGACTTGCAACATCAACAGGCTTACCTACACCTGTACCGCCTTTGCCTGGATCAACGAACATTGGATCTAAGGTGATCACAGCGTTATCATTGCTAGGCGTATTGGAGAAATTATAGAATATATTATTCTTCCAATCGATGTTATTCTCGCTGAAGCTAGTCACTTGGAATGGTGTATCCCCTGGATAGTAGAAAATATTATTATAGAACTTAGCATCCGAGCTACCCCCATTACCGTAAACAAACTTTTTATAACCATCCTTTTTCATATAGATCGTGTTATTGTAGGCCTGAGCACCAAAGGTCCCCCCACGCCAATCAATCACACCATGTTCAGTATCGTCATTCTGGCTAATATTGTACCGGTAAACTCCGTTAAAACCGTATAAGCCTGGTGTGTTACACCACATAAAGGTTCCGCCTGCGTTATCATGAAGATAATTATACTGCACATATGTCGTATCATTCAGGGCATCGATCTCTATCCCCTGCCCATCGCCACCTCTTTGGGTATCGTACACTTCATTGAATTGGAATATCGTGTTGTCGGAATTCCAGTTAAACAATCCCACCGCATAGGGTGCACCTTTCATAGTACGATATACCAGATTATTCTCCACCACAGCATCCTTGGTGTTATCAATAATTGCTCCATCTCCGTCAATATCATAAATGAGATTGTTTGCTAGATAAAAGTCTTCATACGGTTTCCAAGTGTAGCCCGCTCTACCTGGAGCATGATTACTTGGATAAGGTCCCCATTTCGTATCCGTCGTATCTGCTCTACGTGCCCACACCGATACGAAGTTTATCCCAGAACGACCAAGATCATATAGCTCACTGTTCGTGATGCGAATATCGTTAATAGACGTTGGTATATGTGCTGATGCTGGTGTGTTCGCCGTAGCTTGCACCTCCATCAGGATTCCTCCTGATGATTTCCCAGAATTACTGTTAGGTCCATGGAATCCGTGAATAACCAAATTATCGAAATAGAAATGATTCAGATCTCCGGCATCTTCTCCTGTAATGTTGATCCCTCTGCGATATACACTTTGATCAGGTGCATGATTAGGACCCGAGAGTTCTAGATCTCTTACTTCCCAATATTGTTGATTGTAAAATGAGATTACATTATTAACGGTAACGGTTGAACTAAATTCCGCACTCATCAGTGTTGCCGACCAATTCGTGTCACTAGGATTTAATACTGGTCTTGGCGCTCCTTCAGGACCGTAGCTAGAAGCTATAATTGGAAACCCTTGTGAACCAGATCCAATAGGTTTCCATGCTCCTTTAAATACATCGCCCTTTTTAAAAAGAATATGATCACCCGGCTTAAATGTCATGGTGTTCAACTTCTCAATCGTTTGGAAAGCTGTTTCTGGCGATAATCCATTGTTGCTGTCGGAACCAGTGTTGGACACATAATATGTCACACCTTCCTCAACACCAATTATAAATTGGCTTGTTGTTTCTTTTCCCTGATAGATGACTTTCACGATAACTGTCTGCTCACTTGGTGATGATGATAACTGATTATAGTTAAAGGTTACGTTATGCGAATTCTTGTCGTATTCAAAATCCTTAGTAATTAAATTATTGAATGTACCACCGTTCACACTGTAGGTAACCGTGAAATCAGAAGCTACAGGTGCGATGGTTGGAGCCTGATTCAGTACGGCTGTAATCGTGCCATTCGTGGCGGCAAGTGTCTGTACCTCTGCTGTAATCACTTGCTCTCCCGAGGCTTCGATAGGGAAATCTAATGTCACCGTCTGGTTCGTGTTATTCTTCTTATACTTCACATACATCGTGATCAACTGCGCTTGAGGTTGTGCTGCTAGCGGAGTGAAATGTAGTGAAAGGATCTTGTTGCCTGTGGCAATGCTTGAATCCGTAATGGTAACTGGTAAGATCGTGTTAGGTTCGAGAGATGATGAATAAGTAACCTCGAACGAATTGGGATCAGGAATACCCGAATAGTCATCTTTAAATTGTGCTGTAACCATACCATTTACAACATCGACTTGTTTAAGATCGCTCTTAAGTGTCAATGTCGCGTCATCCATATAAAAGTTGTTGCCTGCAGTATTGGTATCTAGCCACGCATAAGTACGAACGCGACCCGTGGTAGAAGTGAACTCTAGCGAATACCTTTTCCAGTCATTGCTAGTCGCAGTAACTCTGGCTTCACTGCTACCATGGTTTTTAACACCTACCTTTAATGCGCCTTTCGTTACATCATCTGCTTTAACCCACACAGCATATTCATAAGTTAAACCTGGCTGTAAACCTTTCACATCCTGTTCTAGCGATTGACCCGCAGTAGACATCTTCACCGACCAATCTCCCTCATGAGCATTGCCTTGAACTTTAATAGGTCCTTGGAAAGCGTACCAGTTACCGAATTTATCAGTCGGAAAGTCTGTGGAGAGACTTACATCTGTTTCCTCAAAGGTGGAGTGTTTGAGATAATTCTCTTCTAATACAACGCTAGATGCAGCCATCGAGAAATTCTGTGGTACCATAGAGAATACCAACGAAACCACAATGGATATCGCCATCATTTTTTTCAAAAATCCGTATTTCTTCATTATTCCCATCATCAGATTCCCTCTCTCTTCTATACTTAGTGGTTAAGGTACATTAATTTATTTCAACAAATTCTACAGGGTTATTCAATTCAACCTCTCTCAGAAGCCTTTTATATTGTCCACCCCTTAGGTAATCGCTTACAATTTCAGTCTTGTGCTGTTCGAATTCTGTCGACACATACGTCATAGATTGAATCTTCACTTGCCTTTCTATGTTGCCGAAGTTATAAGTTAACGTCTGGTTTTCATCACCCACTCTCAGAAATTCACCTAGTTGTGAGTCCGCCTTTTCCAATGTGCTTAATTGTTTCCAATCCACGGTATGCTCCACTACTTCTCCATTTTCTGTAATCACATAAACAATTTGTTCCCTATGATCGTATTTATCTATATTTTCTATGAAATAATTTTCCGCTTCATTCACCATTCTTTCATCTGCATGTGTAGCTAAATAGTCGATAATATCAACCTCTAGGTTACTTGAGACATATTGATAATATCTAACAATATCGAAGGTTTCAGGGCCATAGATTGGAAGCCCCTTTTCCTTGTCCATCTTGCGTCTGGCGTTCTCATGTTTCATCTGTTCTTGCATATTCTCAAAAGAGTAAGGCTGATATAATCCTAATTGATTAGCCAAATAAAACTGAGCATTCGCTGTTTGGATGAATTGTTTTGTCTTTTGTGCAAGTAACTCGCTATTCGTTTTATCATCCAATTCTCTTTGAGCTAAAGACGCATAGAAGTCATATTCCGGCTGTTCTATAACACGGGTATAGCCTGAGTAAGATCGGATGTCATCTGTTATGCCATGTTGTGAAGTTTCATCGGGCATCACTAAAAAACCTGCCAAAGCAATCACGCACACGATGGATAGTAAAATTCCAACTCCTACTACAAACGGCTTTTTTAGTATTATTGGTATAATCCCTTTTATTCCCACAATTGACACGCCCTTCATAAATCCAAATTTCACGAAATCAGCTATACCATATCTCTTCCTTATCAAAAGGTTAATGGAAGTTATATTTTATGTAAATCTATAAACGAGCAACAATTATAAAAAAACGCAAAAATACAAACAACCCCTTCAATATAGAAGAGGTGATATGCCATGGAATTGATTTAACACTATCAAGCTAAATAAATGTTGATGCATCGACAAAAACAAGCATGTTTCGTACGGAGCATTATGTATACTATTAGCTGTATTGTGAAACAAAAAAATAACGAGGTGGTGTTCGTGTAATATGTATTTCGATTTTTATTCGCTGAATGATTGGACAAAGACATATCCAATGAGTGTGAAAACGGTCTATAAATTATACACAACACAAGAATATGATATCAATCATCGCATTATAGAAAGTAGTAAATATATATTATTCTACACCTTAGATGGGAATGGTGTGATTCAAGTGGATGGTCAAGTCTTTCAGACGAAGGCAAACACCCTTATATTTGCAAACGCTTCCAAGTCCCTCGCTTATAATTGTGCTAGTGATACATGGAATTTCTGGCTCTTTGAATTTAAGACAGAACCCTTATTATTAAAAGCTAACTACCTATATCATTTACCCTTTCAAATGGAGTTCTTCAACTTATGCGACCAGACCCTTCTTAGCCTGAAGGAAGGAGAACAACAGCTTTCCTCTGCTTACTTTTACCTTTTCTATAGCATTCTTGTTAATAAATTAGTACATCATGTAAAGTCTTATGACTTAACGGTCATCAATAAGTGCCTTGAATATATGAAGGATAATTTAAAAGAGTTCACTGTGCAGGCACTCTCTGAGTTCATCAACATACCAACACGCACACTTATCTATATTTTCAATAAAGAATTAGGGACTTCCCCTATTAAATACTTCCATGGGGTGCGTATCGAATTAGGTAAGGAATATCTCGAGAATACAACGCTGAACATTTCGGAGATTTCATTAGAACTTGGCTATTGCAATTCAGGTCACTTCTCTGCTGCCTTCAAACAAATCACAGGTCACAGTCCCGTGCAGTACCGACGGGAATTCAGCCTTAGAAATATCGGGTAGTTAGGACATTGGGATTGTAGCGATACCGCATACTTCAGTTGCTGAATTATCCTAGTGTCACATTAGCGTCTTTCTAACGGAAACCATTGACGCTATTTAGAGCATTATCGCAAGTGTTGAATTTTAGCGGAAATGAATGGCTCTATTTGTGGAAATCAGGCATGTTTATGGAGAAATACACCTAATAAAGTCTCTCATTTCCGTTAGATATCGGAATACGTCATATTGATTACATTAAGGGCTTGGGTTTCCCTTAGAACACATTCCGCCACAACAAAAGGCCACTTCCGAGGAAGTGGCTTGAATTATTTGTATGGTGGAACCTAGGGGGATCGAACCCCTGACCTCATCACTGCCAGCGATGCGCTCTCCCAGCTGAGCTAAGGCCCCATTGAACTTTGACAACAACTAATAACTTATCAAATAATGAAGGTTAAGTCAATAACCATTTGTCTCTTATTCCTCTGCAGGACTTTTGGACAATAATGTTTTGAGCTCCTTCATGAACATGTTGATGTCTTTAAAATGGCGATATACAGAAGCAAATCTTACGTAAGCCACCTCATCGACTTGATATAGCTCTTCCATTACCAATTCTCCGATTTGCTGACTGTCTACTTCAGATACAGCCGTATTACGAAGAGCCTTCTCGACCTCTGAGACGATCATATCGAACTGTTCTACAGATACAGGACGTTTCTCGCAGGCACGGATCAATCCACGAAGAACTTTATCCCGACTGAACTCTTCTCTATTGCCATTTTTCTTAATGACGATTAACGGTGTAGCTTCGACCATTTCGAATGTCGTGAATCTCCGTGCACATTGTTCACATTCACGCCTGCGACGAATTGATTTGTTATCATTAGCTGGACGAGAATCCAATACTTTCGTTCCGGAATAGTCACAGAAAGGGCACTTCATGGTTATCAACACTTCCTTTTCGTAATGTATGACAGCAATTGTCAATTTTATTTCCTTTATTTTTCTATTTATTTTTGTAATGAAATTCGTATTTAAGACACATAATACTTTTACCAACAGCGAGGAGGTGAACAACAATGAGCTCAAGCAGCAACTCTAACAACTTAGTTGTAACAAAAGCCACTGGAGCACTTGAACAAATGAAATATGAAATTGCTCAAGAACTTGGAATCAGCATTCCTCAAGATGGATATCAAGGTAATATGACTTCATATGAGAATGGATCCATCGGGGGATATATCACCAAACGATTGGTAACCATTGCAGAACAACAATTAGCTGGACAATATAGCTAATATGTTTTAGATAAGGAGCATTGGTCTAGCTGACGAGCTGACCCATGCTTCTTTTCATATATGTTATTCAAACTCTTCGTAAAGACGAGTGTATTTCTCATAATAATATAATACACGAGTTACATAATGCCTAGTCTGATCAATAGGAATCTCCTTTACCGTATCCGCTTGTCCATTCCACAAGCCTTTGCTCATCCAGCTCTTCACATTTCCTGGACCTGCATTATAGGCTGCAATGGCTAAGGCCTTATTCCCATCATATTGCTTCATTAAGGAGGAGAAATACCATGTTCCTAGTTGAATATTAGGACTCACTTCATGTTTAATCCGGTCTAAAGATATTTGAGGCGTATTCGCCATCTCCATTGCCCAATTTGCCGTACTAGGCATCAGTTGCATAATTCCAAGAGCGCCCTTACTGGATTCTTTACCTGCTTTATAATTAGATTCTACACGAATGATGGCCGCTATTAAATAAGGATCTACTTCATAATGCTCTGCTTGAATCTTAATTTCTTCTTTATAATGAATTGGATACACCCAAGACATCCAATTACTATTAAAGAATAATAACAATACAAATGATGTGAACAGAAGCAAGAGAACCCTTTTCTTCCGAAACACTCTCATGGCTGCTGACCTAGCTTGAGCCATATGGCATCTACTTGTTGCTCTGTAGCATGTAGACTACCGCTGTTGTCTATAACTAGATCTGCTTGTAACTTCTTTAGTTCGATATCCATTTGCGACTGGAGTCGAATCTCCGCTTGTTCGGTAGTCAGCTCGTCCCGCTTCATTAATCTCAATCTCTGTATTCCCCTAGGTACATACACGACCAAGACTTGCTCAAACATCGATTGTAGTTCTGATTCGAATAATAAAGGGATGTCAACTATAATGAGCTTATCAGGATTCAATTCCTCTAACTTCTCCATACGCTGGTGTATTTGTTTACGTATTTCAGGGTGAGTAATACGATTTAATACTTGAAGTGCTTCTTGGTCATTAAACACAATATCCCCTAGCTTCTTACGATCTAAATTTCCATTAGCTTGTAATATATCTTGTCCAAAAAATTCCGTTACTGCAGCAAGTACAGGTTGCCCCGGAAGCATAACGTCTCGTGCAATTGCATCCGCATCAATGAGCAACGCTCCCCTCTGTACTAGAAGGGAGGATATCGTGCTCTTTCCCGTTGCTATTCCTCCTGTTAATCCTATATTCATATTTCACCTCATAATAGCTTCATTATTCCCATTATTATTAACATTAAAGCTGGTAAAGCGGCCATATGTCGCGTCCAAGATTTCGTAGCGAAGCGAAAACCTGTATTCATGCCCATAACCAAGAAACTCCCACTAAAGACGGCGATCACTAATGATGTAGATACAGGATTAAATCCTAATAATGCTGCTCCTAGCCCTGCACCCAATGCATCTAGTGATAATGCAATCCCTAACCACATCGCTTCATAACCGGATATACTACCTGATTTATCCACATCCGCCGAAGATGGTGTTCGTAGAATTTGAATAACAAGCCCCATTTTACGAATTTCTATTAAGAATACTTGGCGTTCCACTGGAGGTTGGGGAGATATCTTCACCTCATCAACAATGACCACTTGCTCCAATTGTTCCTTCTCTTTCTGTATTAACATCTGCAGGAGTGACCAACATCCCATCACAATGAGTATACTTGCCCCTACTGCAGATGCTACGTAAGGAGATACGAAATTCGATAACAGAACACCTAATTGCATAGAACAATAAATAACAATACCAGAAAGAGTAGAAATAATCACAATTGATAACAAGGGGATTTTCACTTGCCTTAGCCCATATGTAATCCCCACTCCAAAACTATCCAAACTAACCGCGAAAGCTAGTAACATCAGTGCAAACATGTGACTGAGCACCCAGTTCCCTCCCTATCTCGTGTAAAGATGTTGGATGCATATTCCAACATTACTTTACCCCCGTCGATATGTCCTCCGATAGTATATGGATGAGAAAAGGAGTGGGTGCACAATCTTATGATGAATTCTTTTTTTTATAACTTTTGACAGCTTGGACAGAAATGCGTTCCTCTTCCGCCAACAACGATTTTCTGAATAAGCATGCCACAGCGGATACAAGGTTTATTCTCGCGTCCATATACTTGAAGTTCTTGTTGGAACATACCCATCTCTCCTTGACCATTCACAAATGATTTGATTGAGGATCCTCCAGCTTCAATGGACTTAGATAATATTCCGACAATGGAACCATGTAATGCTGTAAGCTGCTTGTCCCCAATAGCATCTGTTGGTTGCTCAGGGTGGATGCCCGCTTCAAACAAAGACTCATCCACATAGATATTCCCAATCCCAACGACATATACCTGGTTTAGAAGAACCGATTTAATCTTCGTCTTCTTCCCTTTTAATATTGTCTTGAATTGTTGTACTGTAAATGACTCATCTAGTGGTTCTACGCCTAGCTTAGATAAAGGTAAATTCGCTAAATCTTCACCCGTTGGGAATAGATGCATGGTGCCAAATTGTCGAACATCTTTATAACGCAATTCAGTACCATCATTGAAATGAAAAATAACATGTGTATGTTTCTCAATTGGATCTTCGCTTGAATACAATCCGTATCTTCCTTCCATCCGCAAATGGGATACGAGGACAAGACCATCCATTACAATTCGAAGAAACTTCCCGCGACGTTCGACACCTTGAATCGTGTGCCCTGCAAGCTTAAAGGAAAATTCATGTATATCATCAGGTCGCTGTATAATTCGTGCTAAATGAACGCTGACTCGATCTATAGTTTTGTCTTTCACTAATATGTTCAACGTATTCTTTATCGTCTCTACTTCCGGCAATTCCGGCATAATGCGTTCACCTCTCCCCCATTATAACGGATTCACGCTAGCTTAGGGGCACTATTTAGCTTCATACCAGTTATTACCGTAACTCACTTCCGCCTTCAGGGGTACTGCTAGTTCAAGCGCTTTGGCCATAATTTCCGGAACAAGTGATTTCATCAGTTCAAGTTCGTCTTGCGGAACTTCAAAGACCAATTCATCATGAACCTGAAGTAACATCCGACTTTTGAGTTTCTTATCCGTAAGTGCCTGATCCATATGTACCATAGCAAGCTTAATAATATCTGCAGCTGTGCCTTGGATAGGTGTGTTCATAGCAGTACGCTCTGCAAAAGATCGAATATTAAAGTTACTGGCATTAATCTCTGGAAGATATCTTCTTCTACCTAAGAGTGTCGTGACATATCCCTTTTCTTTCGCTTCCTTCACAATATCACCCATGAACTTCTTCACACCTTGGAATACTTCGAAGTATTGCTCAATAAATTTCGCAGCTTCATTACGTGTGATGTTCAGATTTTGCGATAATCCATAATCACTAATGCCATATACGATTCCAAAGTTAACGGCCTTCGCGGAGCGTCGCATATTGGAATCAACCTCTTCTGGCTTAACGCCAAACACATCCATAGCCGTTTTCGTATGAATATCCATATCTTGGACAAAGGCCTCTTTCAGATTGATATCATCCGAGATATGAGCCAATACTCGTAGTTCGATCTGTGAATAATCCGCCGCCAAGATCGACCATCCTGATTCAGAAGGTACAAACGCTTTACGAATTTTACGACCTTCTTCAAGTCGAACCGGAATATTCTGTAGATTGGGGAATTGACTACTCAATCTACCTGTTGCAGCAATCGTCTGACGATAATACGTATGCACTTTACCTGTCTTCGGAGAGATCTCTTTCAACAATCCTTCTACATACGTTGATTGCAGTTTCGCAAGTGTGCGGTATTGTAGAATAAGTTGAACAATTTCATGATAAGGTGCTAACTTTTCTAATACTTCTGCATCCGTGGAGAATCCAGTCTTCGTCTTTTTCACAGCAGGAAGTCCCAGCTTAACGAATAGAATCTCTCCCAGCTGTTTCGGTGAATTAATATTGAACTTTGTATCCGCTATACGATAGATTTCTTCCTCTAGGTGATGAATTTGCTCTTCTAATTCTTTGCCTAGCTGTTGTAACCCCTCAGAATTCACCTTGATTCCTTGCTTCTCCATATCTGCCAAGATACGTGATAAAGGCATTTCCAAGTCGTGGAATAGCGACAGCATCTCGTTGGTTGCTAATTCTTCTTCCTGTTTCGGAATAATACTGAGTATCGTTGCAGATTTCCGTGCTAAATGTTCACTAAGAATATCTAAGTCAGGTACCTTGTATTTCGCACCTTTTCCGAACACTTCTTCTTCATTTGCTATAGATAACAGACCATATTTAGATGCTAAGGCACTCACGGTCTGATTAGATTCTGTTGGATCAAGCAAGTAAGCGGCCAACTGCACATCAAATTCAACACCTGCAAAAGGGATCTCATTCCAATGCAATGCCAGATCCATACGATGCAAATCATACCCTCGTTTCGGATAGGAAGAATCTTGTAACCAATCTAGAAGAGGTGCCGCAGATGGCGTTCTTAATACATCTAATGACACGTAATCATGATGTTCATGCGATGAAAAGACGATTCCAATGATGGATGCGCGATGTGGATTATCACCATGTGTCTCCACATGCAGTACTTCAATCTGTGGAAGGCGAGTAATCAACTCGTCCATATTCGTTTCGGTAATGATAGTAACCTCTACATTCAGAGCAGGTTGAGAACTAGCTGCGCCATCATCTCCTCCATCACTTGTGAAAGATAGCCTCTCTAGTAGTGATTTGAACTCTAAATGTGCCAATGCTGGACCAGCGGTCTCCTCTTGCAGACCATTGAATATTAGCTCATCAATTGTTTTGTTTAATTCAACTTCACGATATATCGTAGCTAATTTCTTACTCATGATGGCATCATCTGCATGTGCCTCAATCTTTTCCTTCATTTTACCCTTTAACTCATGTGTGTTAGCTAGAACCTCTTCTACCGTACCGTATTGATGTAGAAGCTTCAGAGCTGTCTTCTCACCTACACCTGGTACACCAGGAATATTATCCGATGTATCTCCCATAAGGCCTTTCAAATCAGTGATCTGGTGTGGTTCTAGACCATATCTTTCTTGAATCTGTGCGGGGTCGTATATCTCAATATCGGTAACTCCTTTACGAGTCATTCCAATCTGAACATGATCTGATGCCAATTGGAACATATCTTTATCTCCAGATATAATAAGCACCTTACGTCCTGCCTCATCTGCTTGTCTAGCTAGCGTACCAATGATATCATCTGCTTCAAATCCACTCAGCTCAAACTGGGCTATACCTAATCCTTGCAAAAGTTCCTTCAATAAGGGAAATTGTTCCGATAATTCATGAGGTGTCTTAGCTCTTCCACCCTTATATTCCTTGTATGTGTCATGTCGAAACGTGATCTTACCCGCATCAAAAGCTACCATCATATGTGTTGGCTTATAATCCTCGATAATTCGAAGCAACATATTCGTAAATCCATATACTGCATTCGTATGCCAACCCTTCGTATTCGTAAGCGGTGGCATAGCAAAAAAAGCACGATATATAATACTATTTCCATCAATAAGAATTAACTTTTCCATAGAGCACCTTCCCTTTTTAGAACATTCTTCTATCATGATACCATATGTACCCTATAATCGAGAAAAAGCACCGACATTTGTCGATGCTTCCTTGAAATCCTTCGATGCTATTGATTAAGATCAGGTCTTGTTCCTGTCACGAGATAGATGACACTTTCACCTATGTTGGTGGCATGGTCGGCAATACGTTCAATGTATCGAGCTACTAAAGTCATCAACATCACTTGTGATACGGATTCGGGATGCGAGGGTATGAACCCGTACAGTTCTGTTATAATCTGACCATATAAATGATCCACTTCATCATCATCTCTGGCCATTTTTAATGCCAAATCGGTATTCTCATCTAAGTAGGAAGTAATCGCTTCAGAGATCATAACATCTACAATCTCTGCCATCTTAGGAATATCAATGAGTGGTTTAATCAATGTCTGACCTTGTAATCGCATCGTTACTTTCGCAATATCTAACGCTAAATCCCCCATACGTTCTAGGTCACTCGAAATTTTAAAAGCAACAATGATACGTCGTAGATCTTTGGCAACTGGTTGCTGTGTCACAATTAAACGAGAACCCATCTCCATAATTTGATCTTCCATCTTATTTAACAGAATATCATCTTTCACAATCTCTTGAGCAATGTCAATATTCATTGTGCTTAAAGCAGTGATCGCCTTATCCAATGCTTCTATGACGTGTTCTCCCATCTTGCGCAACATGGAGCGTAGTTCTTCTAAATCTTGGTCTAATCCTATTCTTCGAATCATATCTCCCTACTCCTCCTATTCATACTTGAAATCACCTAGTGATGCACAGTCTATCCAAACCGCCCTGAGATATAATCTTCTGTACGAGAATCCTGTGGATTCCTGAATAGGTTGTTGGTTTCATTTGCTTCAATAACTTCGCCATTCAAGAAGAATACTGTTCTCCCAGATACCCGTGCAGCTTGATGCATATTATGAGTGACCATTACAATCGTATATCTATCTTTTAATTCCTGTATCAATTCTTCTATCTTGAGTGTGGATACGGGATCGAGAGCTGAAGTTGCTTCATCCATCAATAAGATATCTGGTTGAACCGCAAGTGCACGGGCAATACATAGTCTTTGTTGTTGCCCACCAGAAAGACTAAGAGCTGAACGCTTTAAGAAATGGTTCACTTCTTCCCATAGAGCTGACTGCCGCAAACTTTCTTCTACAATATGATCCAATTCATCTTTCGCAACAACACCATGCAAACGCGGACCGTAAGCAATATTATCATAGATTGATTTAGGAAAAGGATTGGGTTGCTGGAACACCATGCCCACCTGTTTACGCAGTTCTTCCACTGGAACATCTTCACCATAGATTTCTTTACCATCTACTGTCACGGAACCCTCAATTCGAGTTCCTGGTATCATATCATTCATTCGATTCAAGGTTCGTAACAACGTTGACTTACCGCATCCAGATGGTCCAATAAAAGATGTTATCGTCTTCTGCGGAATCGTAAGATTAACTTCCTTCAACGCATGGAATTCACCGTAGAATAGATTTAATTGTTTAATATGGATTATATCTTCCATTTAATATTCATATCTCCTTCTCTTTACGTGCGTCCATAGTCATACTACTATTTTTATGTAAATACTGTGCCCTACAATTGTAAACGCCATGTAAAATATATTAAAAAGCTTTTACACCTTTTTTATTCACAACTAATTTATAACCGACACCACGAATAGAATCAATATGGACGGATTCAGGATCGAGCTCAAGCTTCTTACGAAGAGAACTAACATGCACATCAACCGTCCTCTGTCCACCAATATAATCGAAGCCCCATACTTCATTCATCAGGTCATCTCTTGTGAGTACGACCCCCGGCTTGCGTGCAAGATACAGTAACACTTCAAATTCTTTAGGTCGCAGATTAATATTGTGTCCACATAGAATAACTTCATATTTCTCCGGGAAAATTTCTAGCTCACCTAAAGAAATAATACTGGATACCGTTTGTTTCGATGAGATCAATTCTTCACTTTTACCTGATACCCTTCTCATGACTGCACTTACTCTAGCCAATAGCTCTGCGACGCCAAAAGGCTTAGTAATATAATCATCAGCACCTAACTTAAGACCCTGCACAACTTCTTCCTCTGCATTCTTAGCCGTAAGAATGATAATAGGTGTCACCACACCTTGTGTTCGTAATTTACCCAGAATTTCAATTCCATTCATACCTGGTAACATTAGATCTAACAAGATCAGATCAAATGATTCTGAAAGGGCACGTTCATAACCTAATGTTCCGTGATCCTCTACAGTTACATCATATCCTTCTTGGTGTAAATTATAAGATAATAAGCGTGCTAATGTAGGCTCATCCTCTATAACCAACAACCGTTGTGGCATTTAGGTTCTCCCCCTTCATAATTTAAGCATGTCGAGTCGCACATTACTCTTCATTATAACACCCGAATGTTAAGAGAGTATCAACATACTTGATTCATTTATCAACAGCTTGTAGGAGTGGTAACTCAATCATAAAGGTTGTTCCTAAGTTCAATTCACTCTCAACGGTGACTACCCCCTGATGCATATCCACGAGATGTTTTACAATTGATAATCCTAGACCTGTCCCACCGGAGAATCTTGAACGTGCTTTATCCACCCGGTAGAATCTTTCGAAGATTCTAGATAGATCCTTTTTAGGAATGCCCATCCCAGTATCACCAATCGTAAATCGAATCGTATCGCGGCCTCCATCATGTTCTTTATGCTCTGTATGCTCTACCGTAATTCTCACTTTCCCACCATCTTGTGTGTAATTCACTGCATTAGATAGGATATTAAGTAAGATTTGTTTCAGCTTATCTTCATCCGCTTCAATGTACAACTCTTCAGGAATGTCTGATTGAATATGAATATTCTTATTCGTTGCCATGGCACTTATTGTATCCAGAATGGGTAGGATGAAGGATGACACGTGAACCGGCGAGTAATTCATCTGAATGGTCTTGGATTCAATCTTGGACAAATCTAGAATGTCACTAATCAATCTATTCAATCGTTCACTTTCGTCATAAATAATTTGCAAGAAGGATCTTGCTGTCTTCTCATCCGTCACACCACCTCCAAGCAACGTCTCCGCAAATCCTCTTACCGCTGCTATTGGTGTCTTTAATTCATGCGAAACATTGGTGACGAATTCACTGCGGATATTCTCCAACCTACGAATCGCGGTAATATTCTGTAATAAGAATAATGTTCCCTGATACGATCCTTCATGTTCTATTAATGGAACCCCATCGACACGCATTAATATTTCCTCAGGGTAATATAAATATCGTTCTTCATGAATGGATTGTACGAGTGATACTCCCTCATCAATGAGCTTGATCAATTCATAATGTTCTTTCATTTCTTTATATGGTTTACCTACGACTCGTTCCGCACTTACTTTGAGCATTTCCTCAGCAGCAGGATTCATCACGGCAACATTGCCATGAAGATCAATTAATACGATACCTGTAGTCATATTATCTAATACACTTTGAATCAACCGCTCGTTATCTTGAATTCTTTGCAATTGATTCTGCAGACTATCTGCCATGGCGTTAATCGCCTTTCCCAAATGACCCACTTCATCATGACGATTAATTTGGACACGGGCATCATAATCGAGGTGCGAAATTCTTCTTGCTACTTTTATGATCTTCTCTAACGGACCGGTCAGACTTGCAGCAACACTATAGCTGATTATAGTAGCAAGCACATACAGCACAAGTAACCATCCTGCCATTAGAGTCCAGCCACGTTGTAGACCCTCATCTATACTTTGTAGACTAACGGATAATCGAATATACCCATCAAACCCCTCTCCATTGTTTACAGGAACGGCCACATATAACATGTCTTGTCTAAGAGAATCACTGTATCTAATGACATGACCAACGCCACCATCTCTCGCTGAGACGATCTCCTCTCGGTCATTGTGGTTATCCATTTCCGATGGGTCTTTCTCCGAATCTCCAACCACAATACCATTATGATTAATAAAGGTTACTCGTGAGTCTATCAATTTAGCAATCCTTCTAGATTCACTCGTATAATACGGATTTGATTGCTCATCGTTAGTGGAATGGAAATCAAACGTACTGCTCAATAACTTTATTTCCCGGGCCATATTCTCTTCATGAATAGAAATATGCGAGTCTCTAAATACTTTAGCCATAATAATACCGGCTATAATCATACTTAATCCAATCATGATCATTAATATCAAAGCTAGCTTAGTTCGAAAGGACTTCATTTATAGTTCATCTCTCCATCTCGATTTATGTATTAGGTAATCTTCATTATCTGAGAACGAGTTCGCTCGTCTTTGAGATCAATTGGTATTATAATAGCATAAGATCAATGATTGGAAAGGAGTAATCTTTATGAATTATCATTTCTCTGCTTATATGTATCGTCTTCAATATATTCAACGTTGGAGTCTAATGAGAAGTACCATACGTGAGAATGTAGCTGAGCATTCATACCATGTCGCTCTATTGACTCACATGCTCTGTACTATTGGTAATCATTACTTTGAACGAGAGTTAAATGCAGATCGGGCAGTCACATTAGCCTTATTCCATGATGCAACTGAGGTGTTCACCGGGGATATTGCGACACCTGTCAAACATGATAACCCACTTATATTATCCAGTTTCCGAGAGATGGAGAAGTTGGCTGCCGATCGATTAATCCGTATGACCCCACCTAAATTACATGCGGTATATGAAGAATTACTACATTCAGATCGAATAGTGACACAAGATGAGGTGTTGCATACTTATGTCAAAGCAGCAGATCGATTAGATGCCTATCTCAAATCAACTTTGGAAGTTGCTACTGGAAATAACGAATTTAGCGTAGCCAAAAGACAAACCTATGATAAGTTACTTCAGCTAGATTTACCAGAGTTAGACTACTTCCTTCAACATATCGCTCCAAGCTTCGAAATGACGTTAGATGAACTTTCTAATTCTAAACACCAGGATTAACATACACAAATGGGGTGTCCCTTGTCATCTTCATGACGTTAGGGACACCCCATTTTTTTGATTATTACATTAAATTACGTCGTTAAATACCATAAAGTATACCATTACAAGCAAACAAACGGCTAGTATAGAACTCATCATCTTCAATTTACCTACTTCAGATGAGATTTCTTTCTTTTCTTTGACCTTTGCAACAGCTGATTTCAATGGTTTGGTCATCATGCCACTCACCGCGAACAACGCAACAATCAGTAGCACTGTAACTACCATCCAAGCTACAGAGTAATCACCCTTTGTCATAAGATATCCACCTGTAATGAATTGAATCAATAATCCCACTTGTGCAAAAATGTTAAATGTACGTATCGCCACAGCCGTACCTTCTTGAGCTGGCAACGATAATGTTGACATTTTATTCACAATAAACGGCAACAATAGGTAGAACCCTACCGATAGCGCTCCTAAAATATGTACAAAACTCATGATTGTCCACATATAAATAACCTCCAATAATATATTTTGTGATAATTATCACACTAAGTATAGCGCACCTACAGACGAAAAGAAAGAAGCCTCACATTTAGTAGGCAATGAGGCTTCTTAATTCATAAAATATGAATTACATGTTTTTGATCACTTGATCAGCGAATTCAGAACATTTAACTTCCTTAGCACCATCCATTTGGCGAGCGAAGTCATAGGTTACAATCTTATCATTAATAGATGTCTCCATCCCTTTGTAAATAAGATCTGCTGCTTCATTCCATCCTAAATGTTCAAGCAACATCACACCTGATAGTACAACCGAACCAGGATTAACTACATCTTTGTCTGCATACTTAGGAGCTGTGCCATGCGTAGCTTCAAAGATAGCGTGTCCAGTAATGTAGTTGATATTTGCTCCTGGAGCAATACCAATTCCACCGATTTGTGCAGCAAGTGCATCAGATAGATAATCACCATTCAGATTAAGTGTAGCAATGACATCAAAGTCAGTTGGGCGTGTTAATACTTGCTGTAAAGCAATGTCTGCAATAGCATCTTTAATAAGAATCTTACCAGCATCTAATGCTTGAGTCTGAGCTTCATTTGCAGCTTGTTCTCCATCTTTTTCTTTAATGATATCGTACTGTGCCCATGTGAATACTTTATCTCCGAATTCTTGTTCAGCGACTTCATATCCCCAGTTCTTGAACGCGCCTTCTGTATATTTCATGATGTTACCTTTATGCACGAGTGTTACACTCTTACGTCCATGCTCAATCGCATATTCGACTGCAGCACGCACTAAACGCTTAGATCCTTCTTCAGATA
The DNA here is from genome assembly GCF_054373195.1 of Paenibacillus sp. CMAA1364. Taxonomy (NCBI): domain Bacteria; kingdom Bacillati; phylum Bacillota; class Bacilli; order Caryophanales; family Paenibacillaceae; genus Paenibacillus; species Paenibacillus sp. CMAA1364. Next base: position 63,639 of record NZ_JBITNB010000017.1, read on the forward strand.
CTGGCTTAATTCCGATACCAGAAGTTTCTGGGAAACGGATATTCTTGACACCCATTTCATCTTGAAGGAATGTAATCAATTTCTTCACTTCATCAGAACCCTCTTTGTACTCAATCCCAGCATAAATATCTTCTGTATTTTCACGAAAGATGACCATATCTACGAGTTCAGGACGTTTTACAGGTGACGGAACACCTTTGAAATAACGAACTGGACGTAAACATACATACAGATCCAACTCTTGGCGCAAAGCAACGTTCAAGGAACGGATTCCTCCACCAATCGGTGTAGTCAATGGCCCTTTAATGGCTACAATATATTCACGAATCGCTTCTAATGTATCATTTGGAAGCCATTCTCCATATTCATTGAAAGCCTTCTCTCCTGCAAACACTTCATACCATGCGATTTTCTTAGAACCACCGTATGCCTTATCTACTGCAGCATCCAATACACGCTTGGAAGCCTTCCAAATATCGCGACCTGTTCCATCGCCTTCAATAAACGGAATAATAGGAAAGTTCGGAACATTTAAGACGCCATCTTGGATTTCAATCTTTTCGCCTTCTGTTGGAAGTTGGTACTTTTCAAGTTTAAACATATATTGGTTTCCCCCTAAGTTTTTTTGGTATTGCACAATTTAACGTCTAACTAACATTACCACATTTCTTAACTGACGTTCTTACGAACGCATTTCAATAGATATATACTTCTGATCAGACAACCCTATATATTCAGCACGTGGACGAATAATACGATTATCAACCCATTGTTCAAGAATATGCGCGGTCCATCCTGATACACGGCTTATGGCAAAGATAGGAGTAAAGAGCTCACTTTCAATACCTAGTTGCGTATACACAGAAGCTGAATAGAAATCCACATTGGGCTTAAGACCTTTTTGTGAAGTAATGATCTCTTCAATCTTCGCAGACATATCATAAAGTGTGCTATCTTTCTTCATTTCACCTAATTCACGTGACATCTTCTGTAAGAATTTCGCCCGAGGGTCTCCATTCTTATATACCCGATGTCCAAAGCCCATAATCTTCTCACGATTACTTAATTTCTCTTGGATATAAGTATCTACTTGATCAACTTCACCAATCTCATTCAACATTCTCATAACAGCTTCATTCGCACCACCGTGAAGTGGTCCTTTAAGTGCCCCAATTGCTGAGGTAACACCAGAATAGATGTCAGATAGCGTTGCTACAGTGACGCGTGCTGCGAATGTGGATGCATTCAATTCATGATCTGCATGTAGCACAAGAGCTTGATCTAGTGCCTTAATTGAAGTCTCATCTGGCATTTCGCCTCTTAACATATACAAGAAGTTCTCTGCTATAGAAAGACCTTTCTTCGGTTCAATCGGCTCCATACCTTGACGAATACGAGAAAGTGCCGCCACGATCGTTGGTAATTGTGCCTGTAACTTTATAGCCTTTTTTTCACTAGAGGAACGACTCATATCATCTGCCTCTTCATCATACAAAGCAAGTGCAGATACCGCAGTACGAAGAGCAGCCATTGTATTGACTTTCTCAGGGTATAACTTCATTTGTTCAATCAATTGTGGTGGGATGGATGCAGAGGCATCTAAATCTTGTCTTAGCTCTTCTAACTCTTCCACATTTGGTAATTTCCCATACCATAATAGATAAGCTACTTCTTCAAAACCGGCATTCAAAGCTAAATCATCGATATCAATGCCACGATATGTAAGTACACCATCCACGATTGAACTAATGGTAGAAGTTGTTGCAACAATACCTTCTAATCCTTTGGTAGCTGTCATCGCACGTCTCTCCTTTAGAAAAAAATATTGTATAAGTAGCTCTCTACAACAATGAAACCATTTACATTTCATTGATTCACAATAAATATACGCGAAGTAACACAAAATCAAACCTTATAACATCATAACGGAAATTGTCCGTTTTGTGAACAACCTCCAGCGTATTTTACAGATTAAATTGTTTTATCGTATTTCCAACCAATTTCTTAATGCCTTTTCCTAAGAACATGTATTAGCGTCTATAGACTTTCATATTCCCATTTTTCATTTTTCCTTTTAACCATCTCAATATAACAAGACGATACATTGGACGCGTTAAGGGGAATATCATTGTAAAACCTATAATGTCCATAAAGAAACCAGGTAACATCAAGAAAATACCACCGATAAAAATACTTAATCCATCAATCATAGTTCTACCAGGAATTTGACCACTATTCATTTGTAATCGAGCGTTCTGTAACACCTTCATACCTTCAAATCGCATCATAATAACCCCAATAGCCGAAGTGAATAACGTAAGGAGTATTGCTTTGGTCACGCCGATATTACCTACAACCAAGTTGAACAAGTATATTTCAATCATACCTATAACGATAATACTACCCAGTAACCATTTCTGCATTCTCTTGGACCCTCCTTCGTTCGTTGGTACTTCACTTCTATTGTATAAGCATAATATACTCACATGCAATTTTCCAGTTTACTCACATATCACTTCTGCTCAAGATAATATAAATGGGGCTGTCCCAAAAGTCACGAAAATGACTAGGGGCACCCCGTTTGTTTTTTTGT
>NZ_JBITNB010000018.1:0-64356 GCF_054373195.1 Paenibacillus sp. CMAA1364
ACTTCAAATTGCCTAGTCTTTTTTTAATTGTCCTTTACAAAGGGTACATTTTAGGATAGCCTTGGCTTCTTTTGGATTAAGCTTATTCGTTATCCTTTTACTGATCCTGCAACGACACCGCTAATAATAAATCTTTGCATGAATAAATAGAATATGACCATTGGAGCGATTCCTAGCACCATCATAGGGAAGAATGCGGTCCAGTCCGTAGAGAACGGTCCTACATTTTTGTATACTTCAAGAAGTATCACAGCTTTGTTAGGGCTTTGTAGGAATAGCAAAGGAGTCATGAAATCGTTCCATACCGCTAATGCATTCAGAATACATACGGTTGCGATGATAGGTTTAAGTAATGGAAATACGATGATCCAGTAAATCGTGAATTTACGACAACCATCAATGGCAGCAGCTTCTTCTAGCTCATAGGGGATCGTGTTAATGAATCCCTTGAACAGAAAGATAGAGAAAGACATATTAATACAGAATACACTAACTAGTATTACGCCAACTAATGTATTCATCACGCCTAATCCGGTAACTATTTTATATAATGGAATTAACGAGATTTGAAAAGGAACCATAAGACCGATTAAGAAGAATCCGTATACTCGCTTATAGAATTTCTCGGGTCTACGTGCAATGGCATAGGCAGCCATAGATGAGAAGATGACGAGTAGAGAGACAGAACTAATATTAATAATGAGATTATTCATTAATGCTCGTGGATAATTCATCGCTGTAAAAGCTTTAATATAGTTATCTAGCATAAAGCTCTTAGGTAGACCCATCGGACTTAAGGCAGCCTCTGCAGGTGTCTTGAATGTTGTGACAAGTAGATAGTAGATCGGAACTAGCATGATAACAGCAGCGATCAACAGGAATATTTCAAGCAGGAGTAAGTTACGTTTTCTCATGATATTTTCTCCTCCCACTTATTAAAGCTCCAAGTGATGATCTTGGACATAGATAATACTAGGAAGAAGAAGACAACACCGAAGGCAGCTGCGTATGCGGTTCTTCCCTCTGTAAATCCTCTGCGAATTAACATCGTCGTGATGGTCTCGGTAGAATATCCGGGACCCCCTGATGTCATAGCAAAGATAATATCAAATACTTTCATTCCACCAATCATGCTCATCAGAACATTAAATGAGACGGATGGGTATAGTAACGGAAGTGTGACTTTAAAGAATCGTTGTACGCCATTGGCACCATCAATCTTAGCAGCCTCGTACAATGTTTCATCAATACTTTGTATGTTAGCGAGATAGATAACCATCGCCCATCCCGTCCATTGCCATAATTGTGTGAATAAGACGGAATATAATGCAATTTTAGAATTACCAAGCCAGTTGATAGGTTGGAATCCGAAGAATTGGACAACTTCATTTAACAAGCCGTGATCTGCTGAAGTCATAATAAATGACCACAAATAACCCACAATTAATATACTTAGAATAGCTGGTGCAAAAAACACCGTTTTTAGTAAATTAGCTGTTCTGAGTTTTTGAGATAGGGCAACAGCTAACGGAATAGCTAAAGTATTCTGTAAAATCGTCATAATAATTGCATAAGTAAATGAATTCTTTATCGCTGCTAGTGTCTGAACGTCATGAAAGAGATCAACGAAATTCTTGAATCCAATAAAACTGTAATTCGGTTTATATACTGACCAGTTGGTTAAGCTGTAACCAAAGTTCATGACCGTAGGCACAATGAAAAAAATGATAAAACCAATAAGCGCTGGCGCAATCATTAATAAATATACGTAATGGTTCTTCAGTGTTTTGGCGACTGCCGATTTCATAGATGATCCTCCCCTATGCAGAAGTTGGGGACTAAGATAGTCCCCTTATTCTCTACATACCTAATCGTTTAATTTACATGGAATCGCGAATGGTTTTTGCAGTCTTGTCGGCATCTTTCAACGCTTCATCCGTTGTCTTTAAGCCGGATAGTACTTCTTGTAGTGCTTTTCCGTAACTTTCAACGATTGGATTACCACCTAACCAGTACAACCACGGACCGTATACATTCCCAGCTTCAAACGCTGCTGCGGAATCGGCGAATTCTTCCCCTAGATCAACCTCTACGCCTTTTACGAATGAGCTACCTACGTTATCTGCAATCAGAGCTTTTTGAGCTTCTGGTGTAGCTGTAAGACGTAGAACTTCTAATGCTGCATCAACATTCTTCGAATCTTTATTAATCGCTAATGCACTTCCAGGTCCACCGATCATCCAACCTGTACCTTTTTCAGTACCAGGGAATGGGAACATCCCTATTTGTAGATCGGGATTCTTTTCTTTAAGTGTCTCTAATGCCCAAGGGCCAGATTGCCACATCGCTGTTTTACCTGTTGCGAACTCATCTAGAGCTTGGTCGTAGTCTGTACCTAGCATCTTCGGATCCAAGTACCCTTGTTCTATGATCTTGTTCCATTCTTTAAGAGCTGGACCCCAGTTATCTGCAAGTAATACTTCATCAGCATTGAATTTGTCATCAAAGCCTTTGTTCTCTTGCTTGGAATAGAATTCATTAAGAACCATTCCCATAGATTGTTTCATCATAGGCTCCCAAGATGAGGCACCCATAGATTGTGGCTTAATACCTTTGTCCTTTAAAGTCTTATGAATGTGCATCCACTCATCAAATGTTTGTGGAGGAGTTAATCCATTATCCTTAAACATACCTTTGTTATAATAAATACCTTCGAACCAAGATTGTAGAGGTGTTGCATAGATTTTATCTTTCAGTGTATAAGCTTGAAACCCTGTGTCTGTATAATTGCTGATGAAGTCTTGATCTGTAAGATCAAGCAGATATCCTGCTGAAGCTAATAGCGTTGTTTCTCCACCAGTCTCAATAAGATCAGGTCCTTGCTTAGATGCAAGTTGTGTATTTAATACACTATTGAACTGATCCAATGCTACGAATTGAAACTCGACTTCAATGTTTGGAAGTTCCTTCTTCAGAAATTCCAAATATGATTTTCTGCTGCTTTCTTGGTTATATGCCATAAGGCGAACTTTAACCTTCTCCACAGCATTTGTGGCTGGCTTATTGCTAGAATCAGCATTCTGGTTCGTATCTGCCTTTCCACAACCTGCAACGACAGAAATCAGTAATATAGCCGTAAGCATTAACATCATTCTTTTCTTCATGTATACCCCTCCGAAAATGTAGTTTTTTTATCTCTTCTTTACCTCTTAATGATAGCGCTTTCTCGCAATGTGATGAATCAATAATATTCATGAGTTATTATGACAATATTACCGTATAGGTATGTAATAGATATAGATATAAAAGGAAAAATCGGATGCAGTGGATACATGCGATTATATTCTATCAATATATTCCGATCGATATTTATATTAAAAAACCCATGACATTACCCGGCAGCAATTCACCGGTAATGTCATGGGTCGTTATAAATAAATAGGTTATGATTGTAATTCTAACACGATAGGTTCGCCCGCTAAAGGGCTTAAGGTAACCGTAACGCCACCTTCGATCAACACACCATGTCGATCCTTCCATGTTCCATTGGGCAACTTAACTAATCGATCAACTGCGCCTTTGAGAAGAATAGGGGCAACTAAGATGTGATTACCTAACATGAATTGATCGGTCATGTTCTCTAGATCTTGATTAGGAAAGACGTAATCTGTGAATCTAGCGATTGGTTCACCGCTAAGCTTCGCATGATCTACGAGTTGAAGAATCGCAGGTAAGTATTCGTTACGTAGATCTACGCTTTTCTTAATCAGATCAAAGTATTCTGGACTTAAGACTCTCCATGGAGCTGCGGAGAATTGCATCGTTGGAAGTAGACAAGCAATCTGGGCGTGACGAACGAATAATTCCTCATCCAAGTTGTGATGATTCTGGTGGAAGTTTAAATATTCGCCTCCACCAATCATATCCGTACATACGAATGGATGACCTGTGATTCCTTGAACAAGGGTGTTGGGAATGAGTGATTGTATGCCATGCTCATCCCAGCTATGATTCTTGTCTGCTAGTCTTTGCATTAGAGGTAGACCAGCAGCTTTCCACGTCACACGGTATTCATTGTATTCATATTTACTGCCATATTCGGCCCATAAACGGGACTGTGTATTCTGATCTGTCTGTCCATAGGTCACCATGTCATGGGTATAGAATGGACTATCACCAGCATCGAATTTGAAACCGTCTACATGATATTCATCAGTAAGAACGGCCAGTTGATCATCTAGCCACTTGATGGTATTCGGGTTGGACATATCCAATACTGCAGAGTGACCATTCCACCATTTTGCAATAAAGGCATCACCCTCTGGTGTTGAGATTAGCATGTTGCGATCTCTCAGATATCTAAATTCGGTTGTATCCGGTGTGATAAATGGACATACCCATAACATCACCTTGAAGCCTTGATTGTGCAAATCATCAATCATCTGTTTAGGATTTGGGAACTTCTCGTGACTGAATAACCATTTACCATAGTAGTCACTCCAACCGTCATCAATCATGAGAACGCCGCTGGGTAATCCATGTTCCGTGATGCTAGAAGCATATTTCATCACATCTTGTTGATTCTGATAGAATGTTAGTTCAATCCAGGTGTTGTATTGTGGTGCTGTGAATAGCTCTATACCAATGGAGCCGCCTTTTACAGGGAAATGCTTGGCAGACGCATCGATGTATGCTTCTTTCATTGTGTTAAATCCAGCGACCAATTGAGGTACACCTTTGTCATAATCAATGGACAGGATACCTTGATTGAAATGAATATGGAATCCATCCTCACACCAGATATATCTTCCTTTTGTTGAGACCATAAAGGGCATTGCTTGATTTACTGTGCTGTTGATTGTCATATCCATATTGCCTTCAGATTGGTTTCCCCAAGGTTGAGCCCAACCCAAATGTGAATATCCACCATACCAATATTCGTTATCTAATAGTTCGAATGTGAGGTTCAACATACTCGCTCCTTTGTCATCTTGTATCATGCCGTCATCTTATCATCTACTAGGCAAATTTTACATGAAGTATATTACTTTTTTATGTCACTTTTTTATGTTGCTATGTTTGTTCTTATACTCATTAGGTGTCATGGCATGCATTTTTTTGAAAAGCTTAGAGAAGTAGCTTGGATTGTCATAGCCAATATTATACGAAATCTCATAACTCTTCATATCGGTATGCTCAAGCATATATCTGGCTTTCTCCATTCGGATCTCCGTTAAAGACACCCACATGCTCTTTCCAGTCTCACGCTTGTACAAATAGCAAAAGTAGTTTTTGCTCATTGCCACATGTTCGCACACTTCCTCTAAGGATATATTCTCGCTGTAATGATCTTCTAAGTATTGAATACTCTTCTCCACAAGCTTATTCACATGGGTATCAGCGCTAGCGTCCATGGTGCTAATGCTGTTGATCAATTTCACCATAAAGTTAATAAGTTGATCGATGGAAGAGAGCCGTAGCAGATCTTGATAGTTCACATTCATAATCACATTGGATATCGAAGATATATACTTTTCTTCTAGTAGGTATTTTTTAATCTCAGACAGGATATTGAAACAGAAATCGTAGACATCATCCAATGAAGAAGAATTAATATGGACGGTATGCTGTAGAATTTCAACTAACTTTTCACGTGCAGGGACGATCTTACCACTTAGAATATAGGATACAATCATTTTCTCATCTTCAAGCATCTGTAATTTATCAAATGAGTTGAGTTCAGGATGATGCCCTTGATAAATAATGCCACCATGATTCGTATATTGATTGAGCCGTTTCAGCTTCTCTACCTCTTCGTAGGCTTGAGGTAGTTCCTCCATTGTCGTATAGATGCTACTAAAGCATACGTTTGACGGGATAGCCAGTGTATCTAGAAGTGACGTTATCAACTTTTGGGCACAGTAGGAAGCCTGTTCCGCTTGAATATGGGAGATGAGAATATACCAACTATCTTCTTCATACTCCAGAATAATATGTTCACCATAATCTTTCACAACATGACTGAATTGATCTTGAACATAGCTATTCTTTGAATGAAGTAAATTACTAATATCCATGAAATCTTTCATCGTCTCATTCTCAATATTCATACTGAATAACATATAATGATTAAATCTGAAATCAAGTTCACTAGCAATCCCAAGCAGGGAGTTCACTGAAATTGTTTTTTTCATAACACCTTTCATTAATCTGCTTAGGGAAGTATGCTTATTTTGTTCGATCATTTTCTGTATTTTCTTGTTAGAGGAGATTTCAACAACAACTTCCTTTAAGGCCAAGTCTAATTCAACCTCATCCATTGGCTTGAGAATGTAAGCAGATGCCCCGTATTTCATGGCTTGTTTAGCGTAATGAAATTCACCAAATCCGCTAAGTAGAATGATCCGTGTCTCTTTACTGTTATCTCTTACGCGCTGTATGAACTCTATGCCATTCATCCCGGGCATATTAATATCGGTAATGATTAATTCCATCTGATAATTACGATATAGTTCTAGGGCATGCTCCCCACTTTGTGCTGTTGCAATGATTTGAATACCATATGAATTCCAGTCAATGGTATTCTCTAGCATACGTACCGTTAACAGTTCATCATCTACAATTAATGCGCTGATCATATAGTGCACCCCTTCTAGTTACAGTAATATTGTTATTTGGGAATCACGATAGAAATCGTTGTATGTTTACCATAGTCGCAGTGAATACGAATACCATAGTCTGCGCCATATGTGATTTTCATTCTTTCATCAATATTGCCAAGCCCGATACTACTTGGTTTGCTACCCACATGATTGCTTTTCAATTCGAATTCTAGTTGTTCTTGTTGTTCTGTTGACATCTCGCCACCATTATCAATGACAGAAATAAGGATGTTGTCTTGTTCTTCATGAATGGAGATCATGAGATAACCGTGACCTTTTTTCAAAATGCCATGCTGAATAGCATTTTCAACAATAGGCTGCAGGATCAACTTAGGAACCTTTATAAAGGATAAATGTTCAGGACAATCCACTTCGTAATCAAATATATTAGGATATCGATACATTTGTATTCTAATAAAGTTCTCTGCATGAAGGATTTCGCGATGTAATTCAACTAATTCATAGGGCTGGTAGATCGAATAAGATAACATTTTACCGAGAATGGTAGATATCTCTGATATGGCTTGTGAGTCATTGCTAAGAGCTAATGCCTTAATATTTTGTAGTGTATTATTTAAAAAATGAGGATTGATTTGATGCTGTAGTGCACGGACTTGGGCATCTTTGGCACTGGCTTGCTCCATTAGAATCTCTATGTTTAGATCGTTTAGTTTCTTAATCATTTTCTCGGCAGTAGTGGACAAAATAAGGATTTCCTTAGTGCTATCATCGTATAAATCGACGTCTAGACTTTCGGAAGGAATCCGTTTGAATTTCTGAGCTAGTCTTGTAATTGGTTTCGTTATACTTTTAGAGATGATCATGGAAGATATTAATACAGCAGCGATGGTAACAAGAACGGAGTAGAAGGAGAACATCACCAGTACATGAATGTGTCGGTCAACCTCATCAAGTGATTTCAGACCGATATTCTTCCAACCCGTGATCTGGGAAGTATCGTATACAACAGAATAAGGTGAAGTACCTGCATCCGTCCTATCGATGATGAAGCTACCTTTATCCCCAATCAGTTGCTTCTGCATGTTCATTATCTGCTTCTCATTCAACCCAGTTGATGTGTCCCAAATAATATGATCGTGTTCATCGACGATGATAATGGCATGGGAGAACGGTAAATCGCCAGCGTAAAACATCTTATCGACATAAAAGTTGAACATTAACGTGGCGTTATAATTCTTATGTACGTTACGATAGTCTTTTACAGGAATGAACATGGAGAACGTTTGCTTATCATTCTTATTGAAGTAATAGTCTTGTGCATGCAATCCTGAAAAATTAACGATAGCATAATCATCCTGATCCTTCGGGAACCAATCTTGCTCTTTGAAATTGTACTCGTTCTTGATAGATCCGCCTGAATGATATAGAGGTGTACCCTCTTTACCAATAATAACAATGTCTTTGATATCGTAATTGTAACCGATTGCATTTCGCATGGCATATTCAACGGTCCACTTATTAGATAGCTCATATCTGTAGTCGATTTCATCGATAGAGTTCCGATACTCAACTGCCTTTAATATATTCTCATTACTTCCTAATACTTGTATGATCTTCTTGAGGTGGCTGAAGTACGTATCCATGGTTGCAATGGATTGTCCTACAATCTGTTGTCCACTACTAACTGCATTCTCGCGCAACGCTTCCTTGAAGTATTGGGTAATGGCCAGACTGAATATCCCTAGAATAACAATGAACATTGTTAAGAAATAGACATTAATTTTACTTCTTAGTGACCTAGGCCTTCTCATGAGTTAACTCCTCTAGTATTGATATAGAACACATTATACTACAAAGGTGAAAAAGACTGGTAAATGGATTACCAGTCATGAAGGTGGACCTGTGAGACAATATATTGTCAGAACTGATAGAACAGATGATAGATCTCCTGAACTATATAGCGGGCTTACGGAGATCGCTTCGGTAACAGTTGAACATATACGTCAGATAATTTCATGAGTTGCATAATATAATCATAGTCGGAACGATAGGCGGTTATATCGTCGACCGGTTGAAGTGTCTTCAAAGAAGTAGCGACACCATCATCAAATCCTGTGCCGGGAACGAACATCACATCATTATTGAAAAAGGATCCTGTAGGTAAGTAATAACGCATTCCCACAACATGCTGATCCGTATTCAGAAGGTCCCGTCCGAATGCGGTGTATTGTTCCTTTTCAAGGGATATTCCCAGCAGATTGGCTACCGTTGGCATAATATCTAAATGCCCCCCTGTAAGTTCGACAACCTGACCTTTCTTCTGGTTAGGCACATGAATGAGAAGAGGAATGTTGAATCGACTGATCTGATTATCATAAGGAATACCCAATTTCGCTGTAATCTCCGCACCGTCGGTTTCCTTGGGGTTGACCCCAAAATGGTCACCATAGGCCACAAGAATCGTGTTATCCCACAGTCCATTCTCCTTCAATTGCTCAATAAGTTCACCTAACGCATCATCTGTATAATTCATAGCGTCCAAGTAGTTACCTAATTGTGTTCCTTCCATATCTTTGGGAAGTTGTAGCTTACGTTGATCTGTAGGTACAACAAAAGGTGCATGGCTAGATGTTGTCACGAATTGCGCATAGAAAGGCTTGTTGTTAACCGACATCTCCTTGATTTTCTCTATTCCTACACGATACATCTCCTGATCGGAAGCGCCGAAATCATTGAAATGATCATTGTTATAGAAGGGTTTATCATAATACTGATCGAAGCCAAGCGCAGGATATAATAGATTGCGACTCCAAAACGTAACATCATTGATATGGAACGTAGCCGTTTGATATCCTAACTGATTCAATAACCTAGGGAGACTAGGCAGTTGTCTGTCCCCGAATCCAGAAGACATCGCAGCAGTTCCGGTAGGGTAGATGGACGTGTTGGACATGAACTCCGCATCGGAAGTGTTACCCTGTCCAATCTGTTGATAGAAGTAGGGAAAGTAATAGCTTTCCTGTGCTAGTTGATTAAGGACAGGGGTGATCTCCTGCTGACCAAGATTGAGGTGGATAGGAAAGCTCTGAAATGCTTCCATCTGAACCACGATGAGATTCATTCCTTTACCTATACCAAACTGTTCAGGTATAGAGTCATTGTTTATTTGATAAGGATAGCTAGATTGTAGAGCTCGAACATCTGCTGTAGTCTCTTCTAAACTACCATTATTGATCATCGTAGCTTCTTGTTTGTTCTTCATAGCGGCTACAATCTGATAGTTCAAGAATCCAACCTTATTAGCTTGGACAAGTTCGTTGTCTATCGCTAGGGAACGATGAATGATAAGGCTTGAACCAAGGACACTAACGATTAAGGTTAGGGTAACAATGATCTTCCATCCCGACCTTCTTCTATTATAAGTAGATGTAAATATTGGACCATTAGCAAACGAATATACATCCCGACGAGGACGAGCGAATCGAATGATCGCTATAATGAGTGCCATAACAAGATCGATAAAGAATAGGAAATGGATGGGTCTGATCAATGGCAAGATGCTGCCGCGAACCTGTCCGACTTGCCCAAATTCCTTGAACACTGTATATGTAGGCACAGAACCGAAATGAGCATGATATAACGTTGCAGCAAATAATATCATGGAGACGATGATCTGAATACTCCAGTAGACGGTACATTTAGCTTTCTTAGGAAGAATAAGTTCTAGCAAGCTCATGAATGCTAGAACAGAGAACGTATCTGCGAGTAGCCCACCTGCCGTAACCTCATTGAAGTAGAAGTAACGTAGAAAGCATAGTTTAGCGATCAATAGAAAAGAAACAATAACTAGCGTAGGTACTTTTTTGAATTCCCAATCGTATGACATATCATTTCACTTCTTTTCATTTATTAATAGGATGAATAGTTAAGGTGGTTCTAAGCCACCAGTCACCAATCGGAAAAATCAATGCCTATTGTATCTCAAATCCTGTAAAAATACAAAAATAGTAGCGAATGTCACATCTTCTAAGTAATTAGTAGGATACAATAATAGGTATTATTTACTAATAAATAAAAGATAATGGTGGTCAAAAGCACTGTGGACGGTAAAGGTCTAAGGCATTGTAGTCACCTCAGGAGGTTGCATCATGAGTAAGTTGAAGTTGGGTCGTAAAGTCCGTGTGAGTATTGGTACGAAGATGGGTCTGTTAATTGTTGGTGTCATTCTGGTGTTATCGATATCGATAACGATGGTCGTTCAAAGACAGGTTAGTACGGTAATGATGGAACTCTTTCAGGAACGAATTGAGATCGATTCCGAGTTGGGTTACAACCTTTTAGATCAAGAGTATCCTGGAGCATGGTCGTTGAAGGATGGTCATCTGTTTAAGGGAACGACAAAGATAGACAGCATGAACGAATTTGTTGATACGTTGGGGACAATCACGGGGGGAGCGGTTACCCTCGCACAAGAAGATGTCCGGGTAGCAACCAACATATTCAATGGGCAAGAACGAAACGTTGGAACCAAAGTTGACCCATTAGTGACGGATGTTGTCATAAAGCATGGTAAGACGTACGTTGGTAAAGCGGATGTAACTGGGGAACTTTATTTAACGATATATAGTCCTCTTAAGAATGAGAGTGATGAAGTGATTGGGATATGGTCTGTGGCATCTTCAATTCATCAAATCGATATCAAGGTAAATATGATATTAACCATCGTGTACATCCTTATGGCCATCGTAGGTTTGCTGGCTGTATTCATAAGTATGATTTTCATTCGTCGAATTATACGTCCCATGATCCAGATTAATAGACAACTCCACGACATAGCTGAAGGGGGAGGTGACCTGACGCAGGTACTTAACATCTCATCACGAGATGAAGTGGGTGATCTAGCGCAATCCTTTAACAAAATGATCAGCAATCTTCGTGACATGATTAGACAAATTGGAATTACAGCACAACAAGTTGCGGCATCGTCTGAAGAGCTAACGGCTAGTTCCGAGCAGACAAGCAGAGCAGCCGAGGAGAATGCAAGTTCTCTTCAGAACATGGCAATGGGTTCAGGTCAGCAATTAAGGAATATTGCTGACGGCGTGATCACATTTGATGAGATGTCAAAAGGTATTGATCAGATTGCTACCAATGCTCAAGCGGTGTCCAGCACGGCAGGTTATGCCTTTGATAAGTAGGTAGAAGGTTCGCAGTTAGCAGAAAAAATGCAACAACAGATGTTAGGAATACAGAATACGGTTAAAGGATTATCCTCATCTGTTAAGGGACTTGGTGAACGTACTGCTGTAATCGATCAGATTGTTGAGGTGATTACGGGCATATCAGCACAGACGAATCTGTTATCTCTAAATGCTGCAATCGAGGCGGCAAGGGCTGGTGAGCATGGTCTGGGATTCGCAGTTGTCGCAGGTGAAGTTCGCAAGCTGGCGGAGCAATCTGCCCACTCAGCTTATGAAATTACTGAGTTAGTTAGGCTGATCCAGAGGGAAACAGAAGATGTCGTGAAGACGATGGACGAAACGACGCATCAAGTTGCTGATGGGGCAGCGATGGCCTTTGTCACAAGCGAGTCATTTAAAGTGATTCATCAATCGATAAATGACGTTGCTAATCAAATGGAGGAGACATCATCCGCAACCCAGCAGTTATCTGCTAGTTCAGAGCAAGCGGCATGTACGATGCAAGGAGTGAAGGGAACGATGGAGGCTGCAGCGAGTAGTGTGAATCAAATATCAGAACTGACGGAAGGACAACTTGCCATGATGGAGGAGATCAGTTCATCGGCGTACAGTCTTTCGCAAATGTCTGAGGAACTTCACCAACTTGTAGGTCGATTCAAAGTATAAAGTATAAAGTATAAAGTATAAGATGGAATGAATGAACAGGCAGTCCCTTGTAACATATAGGGCTGCCTGTTTGTGTTCATAACGAATATAGAATGTGGAATGAATAGCCATTGTTCTTACTTAGAAGTTTCCTGAATTAGGTGTATCACAGCGTCAATAGGATTGGTTAAATTCTGTTGTGCCATATTCTTCACAATGACAGTCTGCTTAGAGATAAGTGTGTGGAGAGAGAGTATAAACGATTCATTTGTTAATTCTTCTTCTAATAGAACTTCTGCATATCCAGCCTTTTCGAAAGATTCAGCATTAAGTATTTGATCTCCCCGGCTAGCTGCCTTAGATAAAGGGATTAACAACATCGGCTTGCGGAGTGCTAGAAATTCGAAGATGGAATTTGAACCTGCTCTTGTGACAACAAAATCAGCTGAAGCGATCACATCGGATAACTCTTCATGGAGATATTCAAACTGCTGATATCCATGAAGCTGGATGGAAGGTTCTAATTGTCCTTTACCACAGATATGTACCACGTGGAACTGGTCGAGCATCAACGCGAGATTGCTTCGTATGGTCTCGTTAATTTTCTTCGAACCAAGACTACCTCCCATTACGAGAATGACAGGCTTGCCTGTATTAAATTGTAGGAAGTTCAAACCGCGCGTTGCATCACCAGAACGAAGTTCATCGCGAATAATAGCCCCCACATAGGTGGCTTTATCACCTTTAATATGTTCCAATGTCTCTGGGAAGGTCACACATATCTTGTTCGCTAGTGGGAGTGCAATGGTATTCGCAAGTCCAGGTGTAATATCAGATTCGTGGATAATGATCGGCACTTTGTTAAGTTTGGCGCCGATAATGACGGGTACAGATACAAAGCCGCCTTTGGAGAATAGAATATCTGGCTTGATTCTCCGAATCAATTGATAAGCTTGATAGACACCCTTAACAATTCGAAAGGGGTCTTTCAGGTTCTCGATACTCATGTATCTTCTTAGTTTACCTGTTGAAATACCATAGTAGTCGATATCTTCCTTCATATTAGAGATGAGATCTGATTCGATTCCTTTAAAAGAACCAATATAGGAAGCATCCCATCCTAGAGCAATTAATCTTGGAATGAGTGCTACATTTACAGTGACATGACCTGCCGACCCACCACCTGTAAATAAGATACGTTTGGACATATGTCTAACCTCACATTGATCTGGTCACTCTGGTGACCAGTTAGTATAACCATCTTTATAGAGGGTTAAGTTGAACCATCGCTTGTTTACCACTTACTTGGATACCTGTTTGCTTGCTACCGACTTCAAGAAGATCTTTTACAAACCGTTCTAACAATTGTTTGGCTTGAGGTCCTTCTTTACCTTGTATGCGAACAACGAGATGAATAGCCTTACCAGATTTCAAAAGTTTATATGCTTGATTCTTCTTCGTATCGTAATCATGCTCTTCAATATGTGGAGTTAGGCGTATTTCCTTGAGCTTAGCATTTCGATCTGTTGGGCGAGCTTGTTGTTTAGAATGCTGGGCTTCGTTCTTTGCAGTAGCAGCTTTCATAAGACGACAGGGAGGAGGACTGCTTAGAAGGGAAGTACAGATAAGGTCTACTTTCAGCTGTTTAGCCATCAATAGAGCTTCTGTGGTGGAGACAATCCCTAAATCTTCACCATGGATTCCTGTTACATGAACCTCGGACGCTCTTATCTTTTCATTCTTAATCATATCATAGGCACCTGAACTTTCATTGTAGATAATGACCCCATATTATCGTGTGGAAGGTGAAATATCAACTATATGTATAAGGTAGACAACGTGTTATATAATTGTGTATATTGGGTATGATATATAAGTAGGTCATATCATGTATGGATTAGATCTTGTTTCAGGGAAGATATGTACACAAGAGAAAAGAAATACTTTTAAGCATCCTTGCTATTCATCTTTTCATATGTTACACTGAACTCAGTTAGGAAATATTGATCGCTTTCACGTATTGAGAAGCGGATTCAAAGATCATTGAACTTTTCTCAATGTGTGAAACTTTTTTATATGTAAGTGTAAAAAAAGATCAGCATTAAATTAAATTTTTTGGAGGAATTACAAATGCAAACAGGTACAGTAAAATGGTTTAACGCAGACAAAGGTTTCGGTTTCATCGAAGTTGAAGGCGGAAGCGACGTATTCGTTCACTTCTCAGCTATCACTGGCGACGGATTCAAGACTTTAGACGAAGGACAACGTGTTGAATTCAACGTAGTTGAAGGAAACCGTGGACCACAAGCAGAGAACGTTGTAAAACTGTAATACAAACAAGACTGCCCTTAACGTCTGTTAAGGGCAGTTTTTCTATACTATTATATAAATGACATTAAGGTTTTTTCTATACTTACGGGTGCCGCTTTCGCTTTTTAGGATAGGTATCCGTCTTTACTTGTTTGGTTTTTTAAAGTCCAATGAGGAGGTTGAGTATGAATTATCGCAAAAAGTCGTTAGAGGAAATTCCGGAGGAAGAAACTTCAATATGGTCCTGTACAGATGAGAATTGTAAGGGATGGATGCGTGATAACTTCGCATTTGAGCATGAGCCGACTTGTCGGTTGTGTAATTCTACGATGGTCCGAGATAACAAGATGCTTCCGATACTTAACAATTCCAATGGTGACTTGAAGTCAATCAAGAAGGGCGTTCAAATCGAATAAGGTAATATGAAGAATGTAGAACAGACTGTAATCCATATGGATTACGGTCTGTTCGTATTTGTGATATAAAGAGATATTTGTTGAAGTTATTGTTTTATATTTCTAAGAGCTCTATGAGTTATACGTATTTCGAAAAGGTCATTGTGACTCTTATGAATGAATGGTATCATTAGCGGCGGATATGAAAATAATACTTAGAAAATAAATCCAATTGAACCTAGGGGTAGAGAGATTTGGCGGATTTGGGAAATAAGCACAACTATTCTCTGTATAATTTAGCGTGGCCAATTATGTTGGAAATGTCTCTGCAATTTATGATGGGGACAGTTGACACGATTATGGTGAGCAAAATATCAGATGAAGCTGTTGCTGCAGTAGGGATTTGTAATCAGTTTTTTGCAGCTTTGTTCGTACTATTTGCGATGATTAGTGGTGGATCAGGCATATTAGTTGCTCAGAAGCTTGGATCGGGTAATGAGTTAGAAGCTCGCAAGGCTGCGTCTTTGGCCTTTTCATTTAATGTCATGATTGGAATTGTAGTCAGTCTAGTCATACATTTTAATACAGATGCAATACTCGCTCTACTCCAAGTACCTATGGAAATTAGACCTTTGGCACAGCAATATCTTTATATCGTAGGAAGTGGTGCACTTATGATGGCGCTCCTTCAAACTTGTAGTACGATTATTCGGAATACAGGTAATACAAAAGTGACGATGATGATTGCTGTAGGGATGAATTTAA
Source organism: Paenibacillus sp. CMAA1364 (assembly GCF_054373195.1). Lineage (NCBI taxonomy): Bacteria > Bacillati > Bacillota > Bacilli > Caryophanales > Paenibacillaceae > Paenibacillus > Paenibacillus sp. CMAA1364. The sequence goes on from NZ_JBITNB010000018.1 coordinate 15,940, forward strand.
TACATATTTTATTTAATTATTTGTTTATATTTGGTTCATTTGGATTTCCTGAATTAGGTATGGTGGGAGTGGGGATCTCAACCGTTTTAAGTAGGTCTATTGCGGCGATTATGCTGTTTATGATTTTATTGAATAGCTTTAGCTCACGCCTAACGTTCGGTGAGTTTGTGAAATGGAATAAGAAGATTGTGAAAGAGATAGCGAAGATTGGCATACCGCTTTCCTTAAGTGGGGGCTCTTATTCGATTTCTCAGCTAGTCATTGCCTCGTTCATAGGAACGATGGGTGCTATGGAATTGGCAACCCGTTCATATTTATCAACTGTGGAGTCATTTGCCTTTTTATTTGGAATGGCTATAGCTATGGCTGTACAAATTCGTACTGCCCATTTGTATGGATCGGGAAAACGTGAAGAAGCTTACTCAGAGGCATGGAAGGCTGTGAAGTGGGGGATCTTGCTTGTTGAAGTGAATACGCTACTTCTCGTCATATTCGGCAAATATATATTGAATTGGTTTACATCGGATGAGTCTATTATTGCTACAGGAGTATTCTTATTGGTCGTTAATATTGTTCTCCAACCAGGTAAAATGATTAATATGACGTTGGGTAACGCCCTGAATGCAGTGGGGCAAACACGTTATGTTATGATAACAAGCGTCATTTCGATGTGGATTGTATCTGTTGGATTAGCATATTTATTGGGAATTGTGCTAGAGATGGGACTCTTTGGTGTGTATATCGCAATGATTGCAGATGAGTATTTACGTGGGATTCTGGTCGCTTTAAGATGGAAGAAGCGGAAGGGACATATGAGGGATGTTTCTGTTCAGTCTTTCGATGGAATAGCATTTTAAGTGCTGTTTAGCCACACTTAGGTAGGAACATGGCGTATATGGGAGGATATGTATGGCTCAACAAGGTAACGTTCTCTGCTCAAGGGAGAGCCTTATATACAGGGGGAGAACCATTTTAAGCAAGTTTTCAATGTGCTCGATTCTTCTTTATACTTAACGGAAGGACTTCATTTGCGAGTTCAAAAACAAGTCAGGAGTGATTTAGTTTTATGGACAATGCTATGCTAGAACGCCGTATTGAGATTTTGAAGAAGGATATTCACGAAATGATTGTAGAGGATAACCAATCCGGAATTAGCAGTCAACAAAATATGATTATGCAACATATGATTAAGGAACTTCATCAAGCTTCCTATGATGCAAACACAAGTGAGAAAGAATAACACGACATGACATTAGAGAAATTTTACAATTCATAACATATGGATGGAATGATATGCAATGACCCGTTGAACACCATGTTCAACGGGTCATTGCATATATATAGAGCTTTACATACCCTGCGGGGGTATGGTACTATAAATGTATAGTTAGGTAATATGAATGGATAGGGAGGATGACTATGGCGGATGATATAATGGATCGTATGAATGATGATCTAAACCCATCTGATCTTGTTGAGATAGTAAAGCAGTGCCATGTAGAGACGCATTCACGAAAGAGTCATCATTCCGAACAGACAAAGAAACAGCTCGTCACTCGCTTGAATCGTATTGAAGGTCAAATACGTGGAGTCAAAGGTATGATCGAGAAAGATACGTATTGTGATGATGTCTTGAATCAGATCGCAGCGATTCAGTCTGCCATGAATGGTGTGGGGAAGCTTCTACTGGAGGGACACATGAAGAGTTGTGTTGTGGAACGTATTCAAGCAGGAGACCATGAGGTTATTGACGAACTTTTAATAACGGTAAATAAATTAATGAAATAATTAGACGTAATAATTATCTATATAATGGAGGAATGAATCATGCAACATATCACGTTGAAGGTTGAGGGAATGACTTGTAATCACTGTAAGAATGCAGTAGAGGGTGCAGTTAAGAATGCAGGAGCAACAGGTAAGGTAGATTTACCAACGAAGGCAGTAGAGATTGACTTCGATGAGAATCAGGTGACCTTAGAATCGATAAAGAACGCCATTATGGATCAAGGTTACGATATCGTATAAGGATTATAAATTAAGCCATAGGGATGAAAGTGTCGGGGCAGCGGGAGATATGAAATCCAATTGCCTCGTATTTTTTTTTATAAGTAGATACCCTTGTGGGGTATGTACTTAATTATGGGTATGAAGAAGGGAGTCTTGAAGATGGAATCATCACATCATACGAATAAAGCTCAATTCATGATGCAAATTACAGGGATGACCTGTTCTGCATGTGCATCTCGTATTGAAAAAGGATTAATACGGATGGAAGGTGTCATCGATGCAAATATCAATCTGGCATTGGAGAAAGCTTCGGTAAGTTATGACCCCAATCAGTTGAATACACAACAACTCGAACAGAAAATTATCGACCTAGGTTATGGAGTCATGAAAGAAACGATGGATTTCGAAATCACAGGCATGACATGTGCAGCGTGTTCCGTCCGTATCGAAAAGGGGCTTAATCGATTGGATGGCGTGTCACAAGCGCATGTAAACCTTGCTCTCGAGACAGCACATGTGGAGTACTCCCCAGGTACTGTGTCTGTTGATGATATTGTACACAAAGTAGATCAACTTGGTTATAAGGCTAGACCCAAACAGGAAGCTAAAGATTCTTCTGAACTACGTAAACATGAAATACAACGAAAAAAATGGATGTGGATCATCTCAGCTATATTATCTTTTCCATTGCTATGGTCTATGGTAGGACACTTCTCATTTACGCAATGGATCCCCGTTCCGGGATTATTCATGAATCCGTGGTTTCAACTCATCTTAGCAACGCCTGTGCAATTCATTATTGGTGCTCCATTCTATAAAGGAGCGTATAAAGCGCTGCGTAACGGTAGTGCTAATATGGATGTGTTGGTGGTGTTGGGAACGTCTGCGGCTTATTTCTATAGTCTATACCTAACGTTACAATCATTGGGAATGGGATCTATGGAACATAGCATAGAGATGTATTACGAGACGAGTAGTGTATTGATTACTTTAATCCTTGTGGGTAAATGGTTCGAGGCACTAGCGAAAGGCCGCTCATCCGAGGCGATCAAGAGTCTTATGGGTCTTCAAGCCAAGACGGCACTTGTTATCCGTCATGGTGAAGAAGTTCATATTGCAATGGATGAGGTTATTGTTGGAGATGTCATTATCGTGAAGCCCGGGGAGAAGATCCCGGTAGACGGACAAGTTATAGATGGTATATCTTCTGTGGATGAATCGATGCTAACCGGTGAAAGTATACCGATCGATAAGCAAATGGGAGATAAGGTCATTGGTGCAACCTTGAATAAGAATGGTGTTCTGCGTGTGGAGGCAACCAAGATAGGTAAAGATACGACATTAGCACAGATTATTCAGGTCGTAGAAGCGGCACAAGGCTCTAAGGCACCTATTCAGCGGATTGCTGATGTGATATCAGGAATATTCGTACCGATCGTGGTAGCCATTGCTGTCTTAACATTTCTTGTCTGGTATTTCAAAATAGAACAAGGGCAATTCGCGAGCGCCTTGGAGAAGGCTATTGCAGTTCTAGTTATTGCTTGTCCTTGCGCACTCGGTCTGGCAACGCCAACATCGATTATGGCTGGATCGGGTCGTGCTGCGGAATTCGGAATTCTATTCAAGGGTGGAGAACATTTAGAATCTGCGCAGGGCATTGAGGTTGTGGTATTAGATAAGACGGGAACAATCACGAATGGTAAGCCTGTATTGACAGATATTCTTCCCATTGCGCCGATGACCGAGAGTTCGCTACTACGGATGACTGCTGCAGTAGAGAAGCATTCGGAGCATCCACTAGCAGATGCTATTGTGCATAGTGCCATTGAGCGAAGTAAAGGGTTACCATTACCCATTGCGAAGCAATTCGAGAATATGCCGGGATATGGTGTGACCGCATGGGTGGATGGTAGAAAAGTTGTTGTAGGTACACGAAAGCTGATGTCTGAGAAGGGCATAGACATGGGAACGGCGTATGAGGATATGAACCGGCTGGAGGAATCCGGCAAAACAGCCATGATTGTTGCTGTAGATGATAAGTATGCAGGTATTGTTGCTGTTGCGGATACGATCAAAGAAACGTCAAAGGAAGCCGTGAATAGACTGATTGCAATGAATATTGAGGTTGTTATGATAACCGGAGATAACAAACGTACAGCCAAGGCGATTGCCGAACAAGCGGGTATAACAAAGGTGTTAGCTGAGGTGCTTCCAGAAGGTAAAGCAGAGGAAGTGAAAAAATTACAGCAATCTGGTAAAATCATCGCCATGGTTGGAGATGGTATTAATGATGCCCCAGCTCTGGCCACTGCAGATATTGGCATGGCAGTCGGTACGGGTACGGACGTTGCGATGGAAGCGGCTGATATTACATTAATGCGCGGGGATCTAAATGCTGTAGCGGATTCCATTATGATGAGCCGTAGAACGATGAGCAATATTAAGCAGAACCTATTCTGGGCATTGGCTTACAATGCAATAGGAATTCCCATCGCTGCGGCTGGATTTCTAGCACCATGGGTAGCGGGTGCAGCGATGGCATTCAGTTCAATATCTGTTGTTCTTAACGCCCTACGATTGCAACGCGTCAAATTATAATCAGCGATTCTATCGATAGGATAGGATCCATAACTTAGTTAGATTCCATAAAATCGCTTCGTATTAGAGTAGATCATCTTATTTGCAATTTCTATGTTCATATGGTGGATTTGACTCCAAGTTTCAATGACGTTAGATACCATCCGTGGATGAGTCAACTGTCCAGTAAAGGGTCCGTCGAAAGACCAAGGTCCATCCGTTTCTGCCATAACCTGATCTATAGGATAGCGGCGAGCTAATTGTTGAATCTCAGATTCATATACAATATCTGGTGTGAAGGATATATAGTAACCGTTATTAGCCATGCGGTCTATCGTGTCTACAGAACCCTTAAACCAGTGGAAATGTGCTTTAGTAACAGCGTATTGTTCAAGTAAACGGCAGGCTATATCTGCATCATCATAGACGGCATGTAGAATAATCGGTTTATCGTATGTCCTAGCAAAAGCTATAAACTGTTCTAATAAGTCAATATACGGAGACTGGTCGAAGGACTGACCAGTCTCTTTGGCTTCTAATTCTGAATAATAGGGCAACCCAACTTCACCTACGGCAATCATATCTTTGTGATGATCTGACATCCAAGATAACAGTTCGGAAATCTCTTCTGGTGTCGGAGGAGCTTGTTCTGGGTGAAATCCAAAGGCAGGATGTACCAAGTTAGGATACGCTCGTGCAAGTGCAAGATTTCGTTTACTGGAGAGTAAATCCATGGATACAGCGATGACTCCATCAACATTGTCATTGGGTAGCTCTCCAAGGGGTATCGATTGCTCTTCACTATATAAATCAAGGTGAATATGGGCATCAATGAATGGCGTATTAATAGTTGTGTTCAAATCGAATAACCTCCAGTTGGTATGAAATTATTTATAGAGCTTATTATGATACTAGATATGAATCTTGCTTTGTTCTTCTTTCATCCATTGCGATATGTCCCTTTTTAATTTCAAAAAGGTGGCATCTTCCGTATGTTGCTCTGTTCGTGGCCTAGGTAATGGGACATCTACTACTTGTAATATCGAACCTGGACGATTGGAGAATACATAAATGCGATCGGATAGCAGTAAAGCTTCCTCGATATTATGTGTGATGAATAAGACGGAACGTTGATTCTCTTCCCAAATATTAAGTAGCCAACGCTGCATATCACTTCGTGTTAGTGCATCTAAAGCGCTGAAAGGTTCATCAAGACAGATGAGTTCCTCCGGACTAAGAAGTGCGCGTAGAAAGGCAACACGTTGTTGCATTCCACCTGATAACATATGAGGATAGGCTCGTTCAAATCCCGATAGACCTACTTTTGCAAGCCAGGATTTTGCTTCTTCACGTGCTTCTTTCTTGGAGGTACCCTTTATCTCCTGAGCTAAAATGACATTATCTTCAATGGTTCGCCATGGGAATAACGCAGGTTGTTGCGGCATGAAGCTAATATGACCTCGTTCACCTGTAACTTGACGGCCCTTCATCCATACTTCCCCAGCATCAGGTTGAACTAATCCACCAATAATATGAAATAATGTACTTTTACCGCATCCTGAAGGGCCAACAATAGAGACGAACTCTCCTTTATTCACTTGAAGGGAAACATCATTCAGTACCGAAAGTGATTGTCCTTTGTTATTGAAGCTTTTATGAATATGATTCACCTGTAGCGCGTGCGATATTGAATGAAGAGGATCATTCGGCTTATAGTCTATCGGTATATGAGATTCTAATATAAGAAACACGCCCTTTATGTGATTAGTTTCGGAATCGATCTAATTAGTTGTCTTTGTATCGTTCCAACGAATGAGCCACTTTTCTAATAAGCCTATAACTGCGAACATCAATAGGCTAATAACAACAATAATAGAGATAGCAACGAACATGCGGTCTGTGCGATAGCTAGCTTTCTGTAGCATCATATAATATCCAATTCCCTTATCTGATCCGATCCATTCAGCAATAACTGCACCCATAACGCTATATGTCGCAGCAATCTTGATACCTGAGAATACAGCAGGGATGGAGTACGGAAGTTCCAGCTTCATGAAGATTTGACGTTTGCTTGCTCCAATCATTCGCATATAGCTGAGCATCATAGGATCGCTTTGCTTGAGTCCACCCATCGTAGCAATAGCGACTGGGAAGAAGCAGACGAGAGTAATCACAATGATCTTGGGAAGAAGCCCAAAGCCGAACCAGATCATCAATAACGGAGCCAGAGCAATGGAGGGTACATTTTGACTAAGAATTAAGATAGGATATAGAGCTGATTTAAGAAAAGGGATCGTATGTAATATAATGGCGACCAGAAGTCCTATCGATGTTCCAATGAAGAAACCAACACTCGTTAATTTAACTGTGGCAAAGGTATGTTTCCATAAAGTACTGGATTGAGTGAGCGCTTCTTGAGCGATATTATAGGGTGATGGAAGAATCCACTTTTCCAATTCGAACAGGGATGTACATAACTGCCATACGATTAATAGAAAGAAGACCGCCACGAAGGGCGGCCAGATTTTGTTCCACGACAATCTCATGGGCGATATTTCTCCGTTAACTTATCCATACTCACACCGTTTGGATTATGTCCGATCTTGATCTGTGAAATAACACTTGGGCTTCCCGCATCGATGAGCGCTGCATGCATATCTCTTACAATATCTAATAATTGATCGAGGTCACCCTCCATGGTTGTCTCCATTGGATGAACTTCATATTTCACGCCAGATTGTTGGATTACCTCAATTGCACGATCTACATAAGGAATGTAATCTTCATTTCCTGGTGTTCTTGGAATGACTTGAATACTTAATAGTGTGTTGGCCATCATATTTACTCCCTTTCGAATTTAAAGTTTAGTTTATTTATATTTAATTGGGTAAGAACTCATTGGTGTATGCCTTGGTGATATCAATCTCTTTCTCCAGTAGGTCAAGGCTTAACAACCAGTCTGTGTAGCCACTCCATACCTTTGGTTTCTGTTCGCCCCAACGTGGTGCATCATCCGTGTAACGGGGGCTCAACCATTTCTGACTAGCAATCACTAGTTCTTTGTCTAAGTCAGGGACTGCCTTAATTAATATCTCTGCAGCTTCTTCGGGCTTATCAATCGCATACTGATATCCTTTGGATGTAGCTTTAAGGAATGCCTTCACAAGCTCTGGTTCATCCTGAATCTGTTTCTCATTCGTAACAATGACAGGTGTGTAGTAGTCTAATTCGGTAGCGTAATCCTTTACGTATAACATATCTAAAGGTTCGTTGCGTAGCTCTGCTTCAATACCGGTCCAAGCATAGAAGATCCATGCGAAGTCGATATCTCGCTTAACAGCTGTGAAATAATCTGCATCTCCCATATTGACCATCTTCACCTTGTCGTAATCAGCATTGTTAGTTTTCATGATAGAACCCATGACAGCTTCTTCTATAGGAGAACCCCATCCGCCGTAATTTTTATTCTCGAAATCTTTAGGGGTTTTAATATTTCGATCCACAGGTGCTGCGAATCCAGAAGTGTTATGTTGAATAACCGCTGCAATGGACACTAGCGGTACATCTTGTGTTCTTGCCACGGTTACACCCTCTTGATAGCTGATGCCAAAAGGTACGGCACCTGAAGCAACCATCGTGTCAGCGCCACCCGCACCAGGTGGGATGATCTCGATACTTAGACCTTCTTCTGTATAATAACCTTGGTCAATAGCGACGTATAGTCCCGTATGATTTGTATTAGGAGTCCAGTCCAAAGCCACTTTGATGTGTCGTAATTCTTTTGTATCTTTCGCTGAGGTACTTTGTTCATTCTTACCTTCTCCACAACCCGCTATAACAAGAATTAGCATGGATGTGAACAGTAATGATAATAACGTTCTCTTTCTCACTTGTCTCTCTCCTTTGTTGGACGTATGGTTTGGCGTCCTATTTGTATTCGACAAAAAAAACGTCCCATCATCGGGACGCTTGTGTGCGTAAGAGTAGATATGTACATGACATATCACAGAGATTCCTACGCTGGCATTATCCAGATCAGGTATATGGGTCAGTGTCTGTGGGACACAATCTCAGCCGGCCAATTCCAGCACCCCAGGTACAATATGAAGTTTTAGACTTCTGCCCCAGTATAGTCCAACACGGCACAGCTGTCCAGTAAGAAATTCATGAGATGATGATTCTTATTTGATTAGGTGGGTACAATACAAGGGATAGTCTTATTATTACAACACGAGGAGAGGGAAGGGAATCCATATGAAGAATTTGGAGATTGAGCAAGAAATCACGAAGGTCCTCGACCGAAATAAAATATGTGCTCTTGCAACGATTGAAGGAAATAAACCGAAGCAAAGGTATATGGTTTTGTATAATGAAGGATTAAGCATTCATCTCGTGACTGATCGCAGAACGCAGAAGGTAGATGAATTACAGCACAATCCCAACATATCCTTACTTGTTGGATATGACATTGGGGGTACGAAGGAAGTCGTTGAAGTTGAAGGCACTTGTTCGATCTCAACGAATGAATCGTTGAAGGAGAAATGTTGGAATGAAGACTTGAAGAAGTGGTTCGATGGACCAAAGGATCCGAATTATGTCATCCTTGATATTCATGCGGAACATATTCTTTACTCAGATAAAGAAGGTAACCAAAAGAAATGGATTGACTAATACAGCAAGACCCTTGTAGCAGAATATCTGCCGCAAGGGTCTTATTTATTCGTTATTTGATACTAGCCTTGATATGACTCAATCCATTTATCGAATAGGTAGTTCCGTAAACACTCACATTCACAGGTACATCGGTCTCATTCGTAACGGTAATCTCATGCTCGCCAACGGTTACTTTAAGCCGTGAATGACGGAACATAACTTTGAAGGAGAATGATTTCCAATGACCAGGATTGAATGGATTCAAATGAAGCATACCATCCTGTACACGTAGCCCCCCAAATCCATGAACAACAGACATCCATGTCCCAGCCATACTTGTTGTATGACAACCATCTTCGGTATCATTGTTATAATTGTCCAAGTCTAGACGAGATGTACGAAGGTACATTTCGTAGGCTTTATCTGTATACCCAAGTTCGCAGGCAAGGATCGAATGCACACAAGGTGATAAGGATGATTCATGGACAGTTAATGGCTCGTAGAAATCGAAGTTACGTTTAACGGTATCCAGATCGAATTGGTCTCGAAGCGTGAATATACCTTGCAACACATCCGCTTGCTTAATATAAGCAGAACGAAGGATACGATCCCAAGACCATTGCTGATTTAACGGTAGGTTAGAAGGGTCGAGATCTTTAACCGGCGTTAGGTCTTTATCTAAGAAACCATCTTGTTGTAGAAATACTTGACGTTCCTCATCGTATGGATAGTACATTTTATTAATAATATCCCGCCATTTAGCAGTCTCTTCTTCCTTAAGCTGTAATTTGGCAATAATCTCTTGATATCTAGAGGATTCCTTCTCCTGTAACTGATCCAGCACTTCTAGTGTGTATTTCAAAGTCCAAACGGCAATGCTATTGGTATACCAGTTATTATTGACATTATTCTCATATTCATTAGGTCCAGTAACACCTAACATCATATATTGGTCTTTGGCAGGGACATAATTGACACGTTCTTCCCAGAACCTAGATATTTCAGCAAGCACTTCAAGACCATATTGTCCTAGATAAGAAGTATCCCCTGTGTAATTGACATAGTTATAAATAGCATAAGCAATGGCACCATTACGGTGTATCTCTTCAAAAGTAATCTCCCATTCGTTATGACATTCTTCTCCGTTCATCGTCACCATAGGATATAATGCACCTTTAGTAAATCCAAGCTTCTTCGCATTTTCTTTTGCTTTTTCCAAGTGCTTATAGCGGTACACCAATAGATTTCGTGCAATGGATTCATCCGCTGTGCTTAGGTAGAAGGGAAGACAGTAAGCTTCGGTATCCCAATACGTACTACCACCATATTTCTCGCCTGTAAATCCTTTTGGACCGATATTGAGTCGATCATCTTCTCCGTTATACGTCTGATTAAGTTGGAAAATATTGAATCGAATAGCTTGTTGTGCTGCCACATCCCCTTCGATAACGATATCACTTTCGCTCCATTTAGCGTCCCAAGCGGTGATATGCTCTTGAAGTAAATGATCGAATCCAGCATCCATAGCAGATTGAAGAATGTTACGACCTACGCTCGGTAGTAGATCAGGTTCATGATCTCTAGAAGTAACATTGGCTACATATTTATAAAGAACAACTTGTTCATTGGCTTGTAGATCTAATTGTAATGTGTGTGCGACATATTTCTCTTTATCCGTTAGTTCTGGTGAGATCGTCACAGGTTGATCATTCTTCGATACCGTGTAACTCATCACAGACGTAACATGGAAATCAAGTTTCTTGGTTTTGATCGTTAGTGTAGCATCTGCAGATGTAACTTCTTTGGATACTTCCAACCAGAACTTCTCATCGTAATTGGAATCCTTATTCGAGACATCACCATCAAGATATGGCGTTAATCGAATGGATCCATTGAAATTTAACGGAGTGACAGCATATCGGATCGCACCAATTTCTCGACGAGCGATACTAACGAATCGTACGGATGAGATTTGCACTTCTTTTCCATCGGGAAGTATGGCAATGAGGCTTCTCGAAAGTGTCCCTTCCTTCATATTCAGTTCACGAACGAAATCCTTCACCTGACATACCGCCAGATCTAGAACGATATCATTGATCACAACATCGATCCCAATCCAATTGGTGGCATTTAATACTTTGGCGAAATATTCAGGATAGCCATTCTTCCACCAACCGACTCGCGTCTTATCTGGATAGTAAACCCCTGCCATGTAACTGCCTTGTAATGAAGAGCCTGTGTATACTTCTTCAAAATTTGCACGTTGTCCCATATATCCATTCCCAATACTGAAAATACTCTCCGATATTTCGTGGTTTGTTGGATCAAAGCCTTCCTCAATAATGCTCCAAGGGTCTAATTGTAAGTATTGTTTCATGTTTGATCTTCTCCTTTTGATGTTAGTTGGATCGAGGTAACTTATATATTGGACATCATATGCTGTAATTTGTCGTAGGAGATCTCCTCTAGTGAAGAAATCACGAATTCTGCCTGATTGAGCGATCCCGCAGGACCAATGCCAATGGTACGCATTCCTGCACGTTGTGCGGCTTCAATACCAGACTCCGCATCTTCGAATACGACACAATGTGAGGAATCGACTTGTACGGCTTGTGCACCAAGGTTGAATACTTCCGGATCTGGCTTAGCATTAGTTGTCTTGGTACCATCAATAATGGCATCAAAGTATGGAACTAGGTTCGCATTGTTGAGTATAGTCATGGCATTCTTACTAGCAGAACCAAGAACAACCTTTATCCCGTTATCCTTCAATTCTTGAAGGAAAGCTCGTGAACCAGGCAAGAGCTCTGAATCATCCATTGTGGAGATGGATTCCACATACCAGTTATTCTTCTTTTCAGCGAGAGCTATCTTGCTGTCTTCATCAAGTTGAAGATTGCCTACTTCTAGTAATATATCCAGTGAGGCCATCCGGCTCACGCCTTTTAGTCTTTCATTATCTTCCACAGTAAATACAAACCCCAGTTCATCTGCCAGTCTTTTCCAAGCTAAAAAGTGATATTTGGCTGTGTCCACGAGGACACCATCGAGGTCAAATAAACAGGCATGAATAGGTTGATTAGTAGGTTTCATAAATCATTCTCCTTTACTGTGCAAACGTTTGTACTCTCAAGAAAAATAATAATGAAGCTTAATTTGCTTCATCAATATTCCAAAAATATATAGGTCAGGCAAGTAAATATTAGCGATATAAAGTCATTATAGCAGAGAAGTCTTGATTACAAAAGCCAGTTTAGTATTTCATCAAGAGACAGGGTTCATGGAAGACTCGCGAACGACAAGTCGATGGGATATAATATGTCTTTTTTGAAGATCATTGTCTCCCTCTTGTCGGATGGATTGAATCAAGGCTTGAGACGCTGTATACCCTAAATTATAGATACCAATATCGATACTACTGATCGGTGGAGTGGAGAGTTCAGAAATAGAAATATTATTGAAGCTGACGATACTGAGATCATCTGGGACTTTGAATCCTAGCTCGTGTAAACCACGGAGTACACCAAATGTGACGAGGTCATCAACCACGACTAAGGCTGTAGGACGTTGAGGCAAATTCATGAAGAAGGACATCGCTCGATAGCCGCTTTCTTGTAAGAATTCTCCTTCAACAATCCAGTCTTTACGCATCTCGAGGCCTGCTTCTTCGAGCGCGCGTCGATAGCCTTTTAGGCGATCCATGGATACAACATGATGGGGAGGACCACTGACAAATCCAATACGTTTATGACCAAAGTTGATTAAGTGTTTCGTAGCATCATATGCAGCTTGAATATTATCATTATCAACCGATAATAGATCTGGATATTTATCGCTACGCCCAATTAACACAAATGGATGATGATTACTGTGTAGAAATTCGACAACAGGATCATCTTTTCGGGAATATAGAAGAATGGCTCCATCGACCCTTTTCCCGTTAATGAGCCTTGATACAACATCAATCTCTTCTTGCTCGCTTCCTCCCGAACTAAGTACGACATCATAACCAGAACGATTGGCTTGTGTTACAATACCTCGAACTAACTCCATAAAAAATGAATTCAAGAATAGCTCTTCAGCAGATTTAGGCAGAATAACGCAAATACTATTGGTTGTCTTAGAGACAAGACTCTGAGCTAAAATATTGGGATAATACCCCATTTCATCTAGAATAACCTTTACTTTACGAGAAGTCTCAAGGCTTATTCTAGGGTGGTTGGATAGGACTCTAGATACGGTGGAGGGCGACACACCGGCTCTTTTTGCGACATCTTTTATTGTTACAGACATAATAACCTCCAGGATGAGACCGTTTGCTAATAGTATTTCAAATAAAGCGTGTTTTAAATATTTATACTGGTCTAATCTTAATCTAATGTCGTGATCTTGTAAATCATGATGAGACGGTCCCGGTAGTTAAATATAGTAAATAACTGTTGCCACATGCCATGCAAACGGTTTTTCTATGAAAATTGAAGAATTAACTAATTTCGATTAGGAAACAGGCGAATTCATAGGAAAATCTACGGTTCATATCCAAATTAGCGAGAATATGGCTGTTTACAATAAGTAGTTGTGTATGTTTTAATCACATTGTAAGCGATTTCATATATAGTCATGTTTGTTTTTACAAACGTTTGCACAATCATATCGACATCACTGTTTCATGACAATTCAAGAGAGTCCACACAGAAATTGATATGAGTACAAGCGGATTAAATGATTTAAATGTAGTACTTAACGATTAAAGGGGGAAATTATTTATGAGAAAATCACTAAAGCTACTAACAATCTGTTTGACACTAATTTTTCTAATCTCAGCATGCTCAGGAAATACAAATTCACCTGCAAACACAACAGCTGGTAACAACACACCAACGAATCAAGGGACTACTGAACCAACGGTTGATCCAGCAGTCGATGAGGATATTGTTCCTGAAGATGGCGCGAAGTTGATTGTCTGGGAAGGTGTGGATGAGCAAGCATTTATTGAAGAAATGGCTAAAGAGTTCACCGCTAAATATAATATCCCTGTTGAGTTCCAAGAAGTTGGATCAGGGGACCAGATGGCTAAGGTCAAAACAGATGGCCCAGCTGGTTTAGGTGCAGACATCATGGTCATGCCACATGATCATCTTGGAGAAGCGGTGGCAGCAGGAATTATTCTTCCTAATGATTATTATGAAGAAGATACAAAGGCTAATTTCAGCCCAATCGCGATCAATGCATTGACGATGGACGGTGTTCTATATGGATATCCACGGAACATGGAGACGTATCTACTCTATTACAATAAAAGTCTAGTGACAGAGGCTGACTTATCCTCATGGGACAATATTATCAAGTTCTCTAAAGGGTATAACGACGTGAAATCTAATAAATTTGGGTTCATGTGGGAAGTGAATAACTGGTATTACAACTATGCCTTCATCGCAGGAAATGGTGGTTATACATTTGGTAAAGATGGAACGGATCCATTGGATATCGGAATCAATACACCTGAAGGTGTTGAAGCAATGAAGTTCTATCAAACATTACGTGAAGCATTGCCAATTAAAGCAGCGGATGCAAGTGGCGATGTGAAGACAGAGTTGTTCCAATCCGGTAAATTACCAATTAACTTAGATGGCATTTGGCAAATGGGGAACTTCACACAAGAGAAGTTAGGTTTCGAAGTTGGAGCTGTTCCTATGCCTCCAATGCCTAACGGCAAGAGCCCGAAGCCATTTGCGGGTATTAAATCTTACTTTGTAAGTTCATTCTCACAATATCCAAATGCAGCGAAGTTGTTCGTTCATTACGTAACTTCACAGGAATCATTGTCGAAGGAATACACGATGACTGGCATTATCCCTGCTCGTAATGGGATGGAGGACGATGCCGCCATTCAAAAAGACCCGCGCGCGCAAGCATTTATCGAGCAGTTCAAAAATGTTGAGGCTATGCCTGCCATTATAGAAATGCGTCAGGTATGGGGACCGACTACAGCAGCTCTAGAACCGATCTGGAATGGTGAAGATGTACAGAAAGTTCTTGATAAAGCAGTAGCAGATATCAAGGTGGGCATTGAGCAACAAGGTAAAGAATAATGATTGAATGATAGTAGTGAGGGTTGTCTCAACCATGAGACAGCCCTCACTAAAATGAATAAGCATGAGGTGAAATATATGAAGCGTAGAACAATCGCTCCCGTTCTATCAGCCGTCATTATGGGGTTAGGTCAAATCATAAATAGACAATATCTGAAAGGGTTATCGATGTTGTTACTGTTTATTATGGGGCTTTATTATTCTATGACGAATCTAGGTAGTGCGTTGTGGGGGCTATATACATTAGGTGAAAAAGCTCAGCATCTAGAAAAGGTCGGTAGAATTAATAAAATGGTGCCTGGAGATCACTCCATCTTTTTGATGGTTGAAGGGTTAATCGTTCTATTCCTCATCATGTTATTCCTAATAGCTTATATTCTGAATATTCGTGATGCGTATAAAACGGCCATAGAGATCGAAAAGGGTGCTCAACCTAAGAGTTTTGCACAGACTTTAAAAGACTTAGGGGAGGAGAACTTCCCGCTGCTCATTATTTCCCCACAGCTTATCTTTTTATTTTTCTTTACGATTTTACCGCTTATATTCTCAGTTCTGATCGCTTTTACGGACTATTCCTCACCCAAACATATACCACCAGCTAACTTAGTTAATTGGATCGGCTTTGATACCTTTAAGAATCTATTTACGCTCAGTACTTGGGCGAATACGTTTTATGGTGTCTTTGTATGGACGATATGTTGGGCGATTCTATCCACGGTAAGTTGTTTCTTCGGTGGGTTCATCATTGCTGTTATTTTGCAACAAAAAGGGATCATGTTTAAGAAATTCTTTAGAACGGTATATATGCTTCCATTTGCTATACCGGGGTTCGTTTCCTTGCTTATCATGCGCAACCTGTTTAATGCTCAATTTGGACCGATTAATCAGTATCTCAAGTTTTTTGGGATTGATGGTCCGGCTTGGTTATCCGATCCAACGTGGGCGAAGGCAACGATTCTGTTAGTCAACTTTTGGCTTGGGTTTCCTATTTCGATGCTGATGATCACAGGGATCTTAACAACGATTTCGAGAGATTTATATGAAGCAGCGGAAATTGACGGAGCCAATGGATTTCATAAATTCCGTATGATTACTTATCCTTCGGTGATGTTTGCTTTATCTCCGATTCTCATAGGCCAATTTGCGGGTAACTTTAATAACTTTAACGTTATTTATTTGATGACCAATGGTAATCCAGTGAATAGTGAATATCAATACGCAGGACATACCGATATTCTAATCACTTGGCTGTATAGCTTATCTATTAACAATGGTAAATATAATTTTGCTTCCGTTATAGGTATTATCATCTTTATCATCTTAGCCTCATTCTCGATATACAATTTCCGTAGATCACGCTTTTATAGAGAGGAGGACACATTCCAATGATGAATAAACATAAGCTTAGACGTTTCATAGGGTTAACTATTAGTCATGTTATCCTTGTTATCATTGCGATATTTGCTATTTATCCCGCTCTTTGGGTCGTTCTATCCTCTTTTCGTCCTGGTACATCTTTGTTTAGTGAAACCTTTCTGCCTACAAAGTGGACCATCGTTCACTATAAGGAGTTATTTCAGAACTTTCCTTTCGCCAAGTGGTACATGAATACGTTAAAGATCGCAGTAGTCTCCACCATATTCAGTACAACATTTGTGCTACTGTCGGGTTATGTATTTTCACGGTTCCGTTTTAAGGGTCGCAAAGGCATCATGACATCTCTATTCGTTGTAGGCATGTTCCCATCTTTTATGAGTATGATTGCTGTATATATTCTATTGTTAAATTTGAATTTATTAAATACGCATTCAGCACTAATCTTCGTATACTCTGCGGGTGCAATCATGGGATACCTATTGGTGAAGGGTTATTTCGATACGATTCCTAAGAGCTTAGAAGAATCTGCAAGATTAGATGGCGCAGGACACTTCAGAGTGTTCTTCAGTATCTTTTTGCCGCTATCCAGGCCATTAATTGTCTTTCTAACCGTAACTTCTTTCGCGGGTGCCTTTAACGATTTCATCTTTGCACAAATGGTGTTGAGAACGAAGGAACAGCAGACGCTCGCTGTTGGCTTGTACAATATGGTTAATGCGGCATTCGCTACACAATTCACGATCTTCGCAGCCGGTTGTGTATTGGTTGCTCTACCGATCACGATATTATTTATGGCTATGCAGAGATTCTTAGTTGAAGGTTTGACAGCAGGAGCTGATAAAGGATGAGGACAAAAGGTAAGATTACTGGCACTATGTCTAGGCTGCTGTTGATTGGCATGATCGTGTCTCTTTTGAGCAGTTGTTTAACACCAAATGGGAACTCATCGGTAGGTAATGACGCCGTAGATCAGACGAGTCAACTGGAAACGTCTAAGGACAAAGGCGTAACAGAAGAGGTTACACAACCTTTTGTCAATCTAAAGACGGTGGATATGGGGAAAAGCGACGGTGTCTTTTATGAAATCTTTGTTCGCTCATTCTATGATAGTGACGGGAATGGTGTAGGCGATTTCAATGGAATTACGCAACAATTAGACTATTTGGTTGACCTTGGTATCGAAGGCATTTGGTTGATGCCTATCAATCCATCCCCTTCCTATCACGGTTATGATGTCACTGACTATTATGATGTGAATGCAGATTATGGAAGTATGGAGGATTTCAAGGTATTGCTGGATGAAGCCCATCAACGTGGGATTAAAGTGATTATGGATTTAGTTGTCAATCATTCTAGTGATAAGCATCCATGGTTCTTGGAATCATTGAAGAGTAAGGATAACCCTAAACGTGATTGGTATATGTGGGCAGAAGATCAAGGTCTGGATAGTAATACACTAGGGGCTTGGGGTCAACATGCATGGCATAGATCGAACCAAGATCATTATTTAGGCATTTTTTGGGAGGGTATGCCGGATCTGAACTTGGATCATCCTGAAGTTAGGGAAGAGTTCGCCAAGATAGGGAAGTTCTGGTTGAACCTGGGACTGGATGGGTTTCGATTAGATGCAGCCAAACATATCTATGAAGACTTTCAGCATTCGGTTGCTGATACGCAAGTCGTGAAGAAGAACCAAGAATGGTGGCAAGAGTTCCGAGAAGCACTTGAACCAATAAATCATGATGCTTATTTGGTTGGGGAAGTGTGGGATTCTGCTGCTGTAGTCGGTCCCTATCTAGATAAAGCCCTAAATTCAGCGTTTAATTTCGATCTCGCTAGTAAAATCGTTACATCGGCACGTACAGAAAAGGCGACCGATATTGTATCTACTATGGTCAGAGAATATGACTATTTCAGTAAGCAATCCGCTGGGCAATTCGTCGATGCCACCTTTTTAACGAATCATGACCAGAACCGTGTGATGACTGAAATGAAAGGCAATGTGGATCACGCTAAAATGGCAGCTTCCATTCTACTTACATTCCCAGGGAATCCCTTCATTTACTATGGAGAGGAAATTGGAATGCTTGGTGCGAAACCGGATGAACGTATTCGGGAGCCTATGATATGGAGTAGCGATGCTAAAGGGAAAGGGCAGACCAGTTGGGAATTATCCTTACACAAAGAAAATGTCATTCCTGTAGACGAGCAGATGGAGGATCCCAATTCTCTATTCAATCACTATAAACAGTTGATTCATTGGCGGAAGCAACACGAGGTGCTACGTGATGGCGGAATTCTGCCTTACAAGGTCAATAATCCCAATATCATGGCCTATGTTCGTGCCTTGGAGGATAAACGAATGCTGGTCGTTCATAATCTATCGGGAAAAGCACAATCGATTCCATTAGACAACGACCTATACGGAAGCATCAAAGAGATTGTGAGCACAACGACATCGGATGCGCAACTTGCAGGCAACCAACTCCAATTGCCGCCATATAGTACAGTAATCTTGCAGTAAGTAATTGAATAGAATGAGGGTGCTGTCCCATAAGTCAAGAAAATGGCTAGGAGGACGCTCCGCGAACGGAACATTTCTCCAATCGCTGTGGTCTCCGAATTTCCGGATTAAAACCGCTCAGCGTTTGAAATTCGGAGACAGCTTTTGCTTTCGTAGTAGCTTTCCTTTGGAAAGCTTTTAGGCGACCGCTATCGCTTTTACGAAATCGTTCCGTCCTCTGCGCTACTTTAAGCAGACTTTCGCACCATCAACCGTTTCCGTTCCGAAAGAATGCGGGATGTTCTCGAATCGGTATTTACTGCGGTTCTTCAATTTCTAGCTAAAGAAAAATACGCTTATCTAAACAACGGAAGAAGAACCGGGGATCCCGAAGATTTCCGCTTCGCGGCATGAAAAAGTGACGGTTGAGGTCGGTTGGCTTTCACTTGCCCACAATCTACTGAAACAAGCTGCGAATGATCAAAAAAAGCAGCGATCCTCCAATAACGGAAGAATCGCTGCTTTTTTGACTTTTAACTTTTTGAGAATGGAGAGAACTGGTCTTCACTTGTAGAAAATCTACTTATGGGACAACCCCATATATTCTGAACGTTATTTCCCAGCTTTCAAGACAGCATAACCATAGGCAGGTAAATCCACTGAAAGTGAACCTTTCACAGCATGTATCTCTTCACCTGTAATGATATCTACCCAGTCAGCCTGAGTAACAGTGGTCTTCATCGTTTGCTTGGTACTTTCATTATTCATCATAATGACGAAGTAGTTCTCGTTGTCTTCCCGAACGTAGGCCAATGTATGGCTACCTTCTTCGGAAGGGAGGAAGGTAAACTTTCCTGTTCGTAATGCACTGTAAGATAGACGCATTTCAATAATCTTCTGATAGAAAGCAAAGAGTTCCAGGTCCTGCTTCTTAGGATCCCATTCCATACATTTCCGACAATCCGGGTCAGGTCCACCCGTAAGTCCAACTTCAGAGCCGTAGTAAATACATGGTGCGCCCGTAAAGGTGAATTGGAATAGGGTTGCCAGTTTCAATTTACGCTTATCTCCATCACATAGAGTGATTAAACGAGCAGTATCATGACTATCCAGCAGATTGAAGGTCACTTCATTCGATTGACGAGGATAACGTGGCATCTGTTGACCGAGTGCATTGGAGAATCCTTGTGAGTCAGAGGTTCCTTCAACGAAGAAATCAAGTACGGCATTCGTGAATGGATAATTCATGACCGCATCGAATTGATCCCCTTGCAACCAGTTAGAAGAATCATGCCATATTTCACCTAGAATATAGGCTTCTGGATTGGCCTTCTTCACAACTTGACGGAACTCTCTCCAGAACTGATGATCCACTTCATTCGCCACATCGAGTCTCCAACCATCGACCCCAATGTCCTTAATCCAGAATTCAGCTACTTGTAGTAAATAGGACTTTACTTCTGGATTCTCCGTATTTAGCTTAGGCATTAGAGGTTCAAATGCAAACGTATCATAACTAGGAATGCCATTCTCAACGGTAATTGGGAATTGACGAACATGGAACCAATCTTTATAGCGAGATTTCTCTCCATTCTTCTGAACATCAATAAACGGAGCGAACGTTCTGCCCGAATGATTGAAGACAGCATCAATGAGAATTCGAATGCCGCGTTCATGGAAAAGTTTAACCAATTTCTTCATCAGAGCGATATCACCGAAATGTGGATCAATCTGCATATAATCTTCCGTATCATATTTATGGTTCGTAGTTGCCGTGAATAAAGGCGTGAAATAAACCGCATTAATACCAAGCTTACTAAGATGATCGATATGATCGATGACCCCTTGTAAATCACCACCAAAGAAATTATCTCGTTCAGGCGTACCACCCCATGGGAGTGTACCTTTTGGATCATTGGTAGGATCGCCATTGGCGAATCGTTCCGGGAATATTTGATAGAAGACAGCATCTTTAACCCAATCAGGTGTCTCAAACACATCGACCGCGTTAATGAATGGGAACTCGAACAACCGGTCTGGATTGTCCGGTGCTTCTTTTAAGAATGTATACTCGGTCATCCAATAGATCTCATCTGCTTGTTGCAACATAAAGCCATATCTTAGACGTCGGTAGGGAGGTACAACTTCACATTCCCAGTAATCATACATGTCATCTGATGATAGAATACGCATAGGGATGTTCACCAAGGTGCGATCCCATGCATATTTGTCACCTGCGAATACCGAAACGCTGTCTACATCATTTTTTTTGGTTCTGATTCTAAGATGTATCGTCTTGGCATCATAAGCATAGCACCAGCTATGTTTCGGACCGTGATATACAGCTTCTAATAACATCATAAACATCTCCTTTTTTTCACATAAAAAAGTACAACACAAGACTAAAATAGTCGAGGTTGTACCTTTGGTTAGGGTAACATTGCCTTTTAATTTGGTGGTCATGCATGAACGAATAGCAATAATGATTTCTACTTAACTATATCACATGATCTAAAGTTGGAGCAATCTACTTAGTATAACGAAGTTCATTTCATCATTTTTCTTTTACTGAATGACTCGTTTGTACTCTTTTAGCATAAATACACGCCAATGTACGATCATCCCAAAGGCCAGAATAAAGAACAGAGATCCAGTCTGTGGAATGGATATGTATCGTTCAATAATCTGATGGAGTAGTAAGCGGACAGCTAGCATTCCAAGCAAAATAAAGATAAAGCTTTTGGAACGATCTGTGTAGACTTGATCATCTACAACTTTGAAACGAGTACCACGGATGAGTGGATATGAGAATACGAACCATCCTAGAAGAAAAGACACAAGAGCCCACCAAATTGGAATATGTGTCATCGGTACGACGAACATAAAGAAGCCAGTGGACATCCCAATGGGAGGGATAACGATCTTTTTTATGGTAACAGGGGTATTGCTTGTCTTGGTACGAATAAATATCGCAAATAAAGCCATAATAGCCGTTCCTAAAGTGATGACAAGCTGTACCGTTGGGTTATTAATATCGAACACCGCAAGACCCCTCCTTTCCTTAATGTATGAAGTAAGATCATTATATCATAGCGTTAATTATTAATATAAATAAGAACGGATGCCAAACTTGACAATTATAACTGTGATGCATACACTTACAGATGATAGGGAGCGATGAAATGAATAGTGAGTTTAATATTGCCGTCCATTGTTTAACCCTTCTTAGCTTAATAGAGGATAATATGGCTAATAGTGATGTTATTGCTAAAAGCGTATGCACTCATCCAGCTCGTGTACGGAAAGTGCTTGGATTGCTTCGCAAGCAAGGGTATGTCACGACGAAGGAAGGTGTTGGTGGTGGGTATTTATTGAATGTGAATACTGCCGACGTTACGCTTGGTGATTTATATCGTCTACTTGCCCAAGGTTCACTTCAACCCAGTTGGATATCTGGAGGGGGAGAGTCACTTTGCGTAGTATCAGAACATATTCAAGAAATCATGGATCAAATATACAGTAGTGGCGAATCGGCACTTGAGCGTCATTACAACACCATCACATTACAAGATATCATACGAGATATTCAAGCGAATACTAAATAATGATGTTCTTGAATAAGCAAGGATCACAGCTCCGCGTCGAAAGGAAATGCCTCCAATGTTACGGATGCGTTCTAACGACTGCGGAGCTATTCTATATATTCGTATCTGTGTATGTTCATCAATTATCGTCTTGTTGACGTTGATCATCACCTAAGAAGTCACGACCGGCATAAGGTCGGTCCTTACGTGTACGTGTAGTGTTAAAGCCAAATCCAGCAACATAGAGTATCACTTGTATAGCAACAATATAAAGGGCTGATTGTAGTCCCAATACGTGGAATAAAGCAGCTATAGCAATAAATAGATAAAGAATGGTATGGACAAAATGATATGATTTACGACGAGTATACATGAACAACAGGTATATAGAAGCTGTTGCTACAAGATAAGAAATATATCGAGCCCATGCATTCATAATTAACCAATGGGAGGATTCCCAACTGGATAATTCCGATAACGTATCTGAGAGTTGTAAACTCGACATAACAATAGATGTCACGGCTGCAAATGGTAAGGCAGGCTTTAATAATAACCAGAAGCTAAAACCCCAACTCGGACGATCCCATTTTCGTAACAACATACGATGGTCCTCAATCAGTCTATTCACCTCACGCATCCACACATTATACAGCATCGATAATCGTGATGGATCTCGCTCTTTTATGTAGGCATTCATATGTTCATGTAAGTCTTGTGTAAGCATGGGTGCGGCCTTGCATTCTTCCAGTAAGAAGACTAAATGACTGACATCCTCGGTACTCGGGTGATCATCGTCGATCATTTCTCCAAGAGGGCCGGTGACCCGACTATACAATATTAATGATTCATGTAATCGTTCTAATTGCTCTTTTCTTGTCATTCTTAAATGTAGAGCTGTACGTATATACATCCATATAAATAAAATAATAGCTATAGAAGCCATTATGATCCCTTCCATAGATGTAGAGAAGCTATGGATAAATTCCTGGATTGCAAGGGACAACGTGATCCCCCCTTCATTTTTTTCTATCTCCACTATTGCATAAGAATATTGATAATACAAGAATATAGAAGACGCTAACCCGTGAAAAGAAGTGTATCATGAAGCTTAAGATGGTAAGATACTAAGGCGAATCTTGAAGTGGTGTATATAACGTATGATGAGATTAATACTAGGAAGAAGGAATGCACGATGAATCAAACTAAAGTGGTGTTATTCGGAGCCAGTGGAAGTATAGGACAGCTTATTATGAAGGAAGCACTTGATCGTGGGTATGAAGTAACTGCTGTAGTACCTGATCAGACCCAAATGCCAGAATTATTTGAGAATCTACATGTCGTTGAAGCACAATCCTTGGATTGTGATCGTATCGCAGCATTATCTGAAGGTCATCAAGCCATCATCAGTGCATGTATTCCTGAGCGGGGTTCGGAAGATGACTTCTTGATACTAACCCAAGCCCTTGTTGAGGTGACAGATCGTTGCAAGATATCTCGACTGCTTGTCGTCGGTGATGCGGGTACTCTTATAACATCCTCTGGTTACAAGTGGATGGATATGCCAGACTATCCGTCAGAATCCAAATCGTTAGCGATCGCCAACGAACAGGCTTATGACATATTGCGTAAATCTGATGTGGATTGGACATATTGTAGCCCGCCAAGCGTGCTTACCTCAGGACGTCGTACGGGCCAATTCAGAATTGGAATGGATATGCTTATTCTAGATGAAGGCGATAGAAGTATCATCTCTGCAGCGGATTATGCGGTGGCCTTCATCGATGAACTGGAAGATCCGTATTTCGTTCGCGCAAGATTTACTGTGGCATACTAAACAGTCACAAAATGTAAACACAATAGAGCGCTTACACCATTAACATTATTGTGTTTACATGATATAATGAAAGCGTAATCAAAAGCATATAGCAGGCAATCCTTGCTGTATCCCTTCGTAGCTAAGAATGGATCACTGACGGCAGGGCAGGCTTGCATCCATTCGAGGGGGTCGAAGTTAATGTATGAAGGATTTATCGAAATGCAGCGCGTAGTCACTCGTGTTCAGTACTCTAGAGATCAAGGCCCTAACCAAGAAGAGTATCACCGTCTTGAATATGCAACGGAACGTAACAACTTGCACACACCTGAACGAACAGGCGCTAAAGAAGAATCGATATGTGATAAACCAATGAAAGTAACAAGTTGGTGGAGACATTAATCATAAGTTCTATAATAGCGTATAATAAGGGTATAATGAAAAGGGCTATCAACCATAGATGTACTATGGTTGATAGCTCTTTTAGGTCAATCATTTATATGTACAGATCGTTACACTTGGCCGAACAACAACTTGTGAAGAGAAGGAGAATGCCAACATGTCAAAGGTAGTTATTATAAACGGTCATCCCGCAATGACCTCAAGACTTCATTCCATTATTGATTATTCAGAGAATATTCTTACTCAGTCAGGATTTGAAGTATCACGAATCGATATAGCTAAGCTACCTCCCGAAGATCTTATTCATACCAAATTCGAAAGTGAATCGATCGTGAAAGCCAACGGTCTATTGGCAGAGGCCGATGCTGTCATTGTGGCAAGCCCGGTATATAAAGCTTCTTATACGGGTGTGCTAAAGACCTTTCTAGATCTCGTACCACAAAAGGGGTTTGCCGGTAAGATTACATTACCTTTGTTCATTGGCGGAAGCTTGGCACATCTACTAACAATTGACTATGCGCTCAAGCCAGTCTTGTCTGCATTAGGTGCAAGGCATATTCTAGGTGGTGTCTACACGGTAGATTCTCAGGTTGTGCGAACGGATGAAGGTAAGATGGAGATTGCTGAAGAGCTACAGCTGCGTCTGGATGTGGCATTGGAAGAGTTAGCTATGGAGACTCGGCTCAGAAGCGAACATAAGCAATAAGATACCAAAGAAAGAAACTACATTGAATTCCTTACGTTCATAGAGAACTGACTTTCTCCCGTGACCACAGTGTAGTTACTAAAACAGGACAATGAATGAAGGATGAATAAAAATATAATCGGATATAGTCACGTAAGTATTCTAACGGAAGCAGAGGACCTTATTTTGCAGAAATAGTACATTTCAAATTCTAAGAGAACTGAGCGACCCTATTTGGCCTTTTCCTCTGTATTTAGGTTGTTTATTTGCATATAGAGGTGTGTGCTTCCGTTAGAATTTTATAGAGTTATGTTTTCGCGAAATAGTGTCTGTGTGTGCCGTTAGAATTTCAATTAAATGTTCATTGAGAGTAGAATAAAAGAAGAGGGTGGGTATGGAGCATAAGCCCCTTCCCACCCTCGCTAGTTATTAAGATCATACTTCTTACAAATCGTCAAACCCGTTATCGTCGCCTACTTTACCGTAGTTGCGAGATTTGGCTTCAAAGAAGTCAGTCTTTGTAGAATTTAGAGCATCATCAGAGAACGGCTTAATCCACGGCATACAATTCACATCGACACCTTCATAAGCTTTGTCCATTCCCATTAATGTAAGACGTTTATTCGCTGTATATTTGATGTAATCCTCTAATTCCCTTAGATCGATACCACGAATGTTGCTGAGCGTGTAATGCGCCCAATTCGTCTCTAGTTGAACAGCTTCATCCATTGTTCGGTACACATAAGCCATGTTCTCTTGCGTGTTGAGTTCTGGGAAGTCCACAAGTAGCTGCTTGAATACCTCAGCGAAGAAATAACAGTGTTGATTCTCATCACGTTGAATATAAGAGATCATCTGACTTGTACCCATCATCTTCTGATCGCGAGCTAAGTTATAGAAGAATGCAAACGTACTATAAAAGAAGATACCCTCAAGAATTAAATCTGCAACCATCGCATGGAAGAACGTCTGTGGCGACTGTTCATCACGGAAGCTTTGATAGATATCTGAAATGAAACGATTGCGTTCTAGAAGAACGGGATCATGCTTCCAATATTCGAATATTTCCTTCTGCTCCTGATCGGAGACAATAGATGACAGCACATACGAATAGGATTGGTTGTGCACAACTTCTTGTTGAGCAATAATTGCTGAGATCGCTTCTAGCGAGGAATCTGTGAAATATCTCTTCACATCTCCAACGAACATCGTCTGCATCGAATCTAATACAGCAAGTAGTGAGATGTTAATTTTGAACACACGCTGCTCCTCAGGATCCAATCCTGCGAACTGTTGTGCATCCTTAGACATTGGAATCTCATCCGCGATCCAGTGGTTTAACAATAGTACCTTATACAATTTATACATATGAGGCATACGAATATCGTTCCAGTTCAGAATACCGGAACATTCACCCTGAATAATTCGAGTCGATTGGTTAGGTGCTTCTGTATTAAAAATTTGTTGCAATTTCATTTCTATTACTCCTTTATCAATAATACTTGTATTCTTCCGTATTCGCGAAGCGAACAGGATGCGTAGCTCACAAAGTCAGAGCTACTCGCCACGAAGTGAAGCGGGTCCCACCGTAACGTATTCGCGAAGCGAACAGGGGGGGGACGATAAGCGCTCCTAGCTCGAGACTCTCCTCATATCCAGCGCCGAACTCCCTCACTCCACCAAATAGTTTCGGGTGTCCAGAGGGCAGGGCCCTTAGGGCCCTCCTGAAAGCTTCCGTTGGGAAGCTCACTTCGAAAGCATATGCTTGGAAGGGAGGGTTTGGGAGGGATCGAAAGGCTTATGACGAGCAGCTCTCACATTCATCAATCGTTAGCGCCCGACTACGTACATAGTACGTAGTCTTCATACCTGAACTCCATGCATGAAGGTGTAACGATAGGAAATCAGTCGCTTTAATATCAGGGCGCACGTATAGATTGAAGCTTTGGCCTTGATCCACATGGCGTTGGCGGGCAGCAGCCATATTAATGGACCAGTGCTGGTCAAGGTTAAACGCTGTTTTATAGAACCAAATGGTCTTTTCAGAAAGATCTGGTGCTGGATTAGCAATCTTATACGTTGTTTTCTCTTCATAAGATAGCAACTCATATAATGGATCGATACTTGCTGTGGAACCGGCAATAATGGAAGTTGAACCATTAGGTGCAATAGCGAACATCCAAGCGTTACGCACACCGTTGTGTTGCACATCTTGTTGAAGCTCCTGCCACTGTGCTGTTGTTACATATTGACCTTCATGTTGACCATCTGTATAGCCACGTTGTGTGAAGTACTGACCACTTTCCCAGTCGGACCCTTTGAACTTCGGATAGTGACCTTTCTCTTTGGACAATTCCATACTCGAACGAACAAGCAGGTAGTTGATTTTCTCATAGAGATGATCGTTATAGGTTACGGCTTCTTCGGATTCCCAGCGAATACCTTCAAGAGCTAGCAAGTGATGAAGTCCGAACGTACCTAGACCGATGGCACGGTACTGACTATTCGTATATTGTGCTTGCAGCACCTCAATATTATTAATGTCGATGACATTATCAAGCATGCGAACTTGAATCGGAACGAGTCGATCCAATACGCCTGCGGGTACAGCACGAGCTAAGTGAATGGAGTTCAAGTTACATACAACGAAATCACCAGGTACTTTGGTGATAATAATTCTGGTTTGTCCGTCTTTTGTTACGAGTTCTTCCTTTTCCACTACCGTTGCCGATTGGTTCTGCATAATTTCTGTACATAGGTTAGAGGAGTAGACCATACCATGTGCACTATTCGGATTAGCCCGATTGACGGTATCACGGTAGAACATATATGGCGTACCTGTCTCTAGTTGCGACTTCATTACACGCTTCATGATATCGATGGCAGGAACCGTAATACGGGATAACGATGGATGATCAATGGCTTCCGCATATTTATCACTGAATGAGCCTTGACCTAGCGTTTCGTCGTAGAAATCCTCAAGTCCGAGTGGACGCCCATTGCTATCTGTCCAACCCATGACTTTCTTCACTTCATGAGGACAGAATAGGTTCCACATTTCGCGGTTCTCTACAGCCTTCATGAATAGGTCAGGAATACAGATACCATGGAACACATCATGTGCTCTCATACGCTCATCACCATTATTTAACTTGAGATCGAGGAATGCGAGAATATCCTTATGGAACACGTCAATATATACGGCAATAGCACCCTTGCGTGTTCCCAATTGGTCTACGCTAACAGCTGTGTTATTCAGTTGACGAATCCAAGGTATGACACCTGAACTTGTGTTCTTATGTCCTCGAATATCTGAACCGCGTGCTCTTACTTTACCGAGATAGACCCCAATACCACCGCCCATTTTACTAAGTCGAGCTGTATCCGTATTGGAATCGAAGATACCTTCTAATGAATCATCAACGGTGTCG
Source organism: Paenibacillus sp. CMAA1364 (assembly GCF_054373195.1). Classification (NCBI taxonomy): domain Bacteria; kingdom Bacillati; phylum Bacillota; class Bacilli; order Caryophanales; family Paenibacillaceae; genus Paenibacillus; species Paenibacillus sp. CMAA1364. The sequence goes on from NZ_JBITNB010000018.1 coordinate 45,067, forward strand.
ATGAAGCAACTGGAGAGCTGTCCAGCCACTTTTTTACCGGCATTAGACATCGTAGGTGTTGCAGCCGTCATATATAGATTACTCATAGCCCAATACGATTCCATCACAAGCTCCATACGTCGTTCAGCAGGTTCTTTGTGCATAAGGAACATGGCGATAATCATATAACGTTCCTGTGGAAGTTCCATAATATGACCATCGAAGTCTGTCGTAAGGTAACGCTCTGTTAACGTTAAGAGACCAATGTAATCGAATAAAAGATCACGTTTATAATCAATGAGCTCACCGAGCTCTTGAATCTGTTCTTTGGTATAGTATTCAAGTAGTTCTTCTCTGTATATTCCTTTGTGCACTAAATCTGTAATTAGCGGATAAAACGCACCATAAGGCTCATCGGCGTAAGATTTATAACGGCGGTGATGTGCAGCCTTTTTATATAAACTAGTCAGCAGAGAGCGAGCAGCGGCAAATTTCCAATTCGGTTCTTCTTTCGTAACAAGCTCTAGGGCAGACATGGTAAATGCATTGCTAATTTCTTCTCCTGTAACTTCATCACGACGGAGCTTAGAAGTCACACCGCGGATCAATTGGTCTTTGTTAAGAGTCTCTAGACCTTGAAGAAGGCGATCTGTATAAATGGAGATACGTGATTCATCAAAAGCGAGCTGGCGATTATTTGGTTTTACTACGAAATGTGGCATGAATGTCTTCCTTTCAACATGGATATTTCAATTTGTGATAATTAAATTTCCAACAGTACAGCATCGTGATGTCTTAAACTTGCATGAATATCTATAATACGCTGATTTGTACTCCCACGGAAGGGGATAGTAATATTTTTTAAAGATTCTACAAAAGGACCATCAATAACAACGTGACATTTCTGCAACAATCGGTACTCCGCAGAGTCGACAGATGCTACCAGATCTTCATATACATAGCCTGTATAGATCCATATGGAGAAGTTAGGAAGAACAGCATGAACTTGATCAAGAAAAGCTGCTGCTTCATCTGCTGAGAAGAAAGGATCTCCTCCAGCTAAAGTTAAGCCATCAAGCAATGGGTTATTAGCCATTTCAGTAATGATCTCTTGTTGACGTTCTTGCGTAAACGGTTCACCATAGTTGAAATTCCATGTGGCTGGGTTGAAACAACCGGGACAGCGGTGGCGACAACCACTAAGAAAGATAACAGCCCGTAGGCCATTACCTTCATTAATGGATTCTGGGTAGTAGCCACAAATGTTCATCGATGTTTGACCCGATCTCCTACTTCTGCCTGCTTGGCAGCATTAAAGCGTGTCTGGTAATCACCCGTTAGATAACCTGTAACACGACGTAGACGATACATCGGAACGTCTGCTTCGTTGGTTCCACAGTGAGGGCAGATTTCGCCGATAATACCTTCGTAATTGCAAGTTCCACACCGGTCAATAGGATGGTTAATGCTGAAATAGCTAATATTTTGCGATAAGGCATATTGAACTATTTTTAGAAAAGCGCTTTGGTTCGTACGTACATTCCCATCCAATTCAATATAAGAGATAGCTCCAGCATTACATAATTCATGGAAAGGAGCCTCTAATGATATTTTGCGAGCGGCGGGAAGATCATAATACACCGGCACATGGAAGGAGTTGGTATAGTATTCACGGTCCGTTACACCTGGAATAGAGCCGAATACTTCTCGATCCTTCTTGGTGAATTTACCAGAAAGGCCTTCCGCAGGCGTTGCCATTAAAGTGATGTTAAGATCATGCTCTTCACTCTTCATATCACAGTAGCGACGCATAGCGGAGATGAGCTCTAATGCTTTGGTATGAACATCCTCACTCTCAGCGTGATGTTTACCATACATGGCTTTCATACATTCACCAAGACCAATAAATCCTATGGACAAGCTACCATGCTTCAAGCAATCTTCTACGGTATCGTCAGGACCTAATGCTTCGCCACCTTCCCAGACACCTTCACGCATCATGAAGTCGGAAGCTTTGGCAGGTTGGCGAGCTTGAATCTTGTATCTGTGCAAGAGGCCATCAAGTGCAATATCTAAGAAATGATACAGATCTTGTTGGAAACCAAGCTCATTAGGAAAGGCATTGCCACTCACAACACCATGCTTAATACCTAATTTGACAAGATTAATCGTATTGAAGGATAAGTTACCTTTACCTGATAAATGGTTGCGACCATGTCGATCAGCAAGAACACGTGTGCGACAACCCATTGTAGCGAATTCAGTATTTGGATCTGTTGGATCGTAATACTGAAGGTTGCTAGGTGCGTCGAGATTGGCGAAATTGGGATAGAGTCTTTTTGTTGAGCATTCTATCGCTTTTAAGAAAAGATCATAGTTAGCATCCCCAGGGGATTGATTAATTCCCTGTTTACATTTGAAGATTTGAATGGGGAATATAGGTGTCTCACCATTTCCTAATCCATTCATCGTTGCCATGAGTAAGCTATCGATAACCATCTGCCCCTCTGGGGTCGTGCATGTCCCATAATTAATGCTGGTAAAGGGAATCTGACCGCCCGCGCGGCTAGACATGGTATTTAGATTATGGATTAAGCTCTCAGCAGCTTGAAGGCACTCTGCCTTAGTCTCTTGCGTCGCAAAAGAATAGGAACGTGGATGTGATTCGGATAACGTTAGGTTACCTAATTGCATATGTTGTGCTTCGACTACCGTATTCTCATTGAAGTAGTGTAACCCCTTTTGGAAATACTTCACAAATGACTTGGCCACATATGGCGCTAAATCATAGTCTAGTTTATTTCCGGAAACGCCGCCATATTGAGAATTCTGCTGACATTGAAATATAATGGCTACTTGCGCCATAGCCGTAGAAATCGACTGTGGTGTTCGGACGCTTCCATTGCCTGTACTAAATCCTCGTGCTAACAGTTTGTCAAAAGGAATGAAGATACAATTCGTGCTGCCCACCGCATATTGATCCAGATCATGAACGTATAGATCATTCTCATCAACAGCATTCATCAGTGTCTTAGGGATTATGTAATATCTTGCGTACCATTTCGCATATTCACTACCGAACTTACCTATTTTACCGGAGAAGCTTTCTCCATTTAGATTGGCATTCTCACGCAGCATTTCTACATTTAGACTTTCTGTAATATCATGTCCCATAGCTGATACTTCTTGAAGCATTTGTTCTTCTAATGTAATAGTTCTTCTAGATTCCATTAATACCATAATTCATTTCCACCTTTCCTATTTCCGCGTAGGATTTGTTGCGTATGTTGAACAGGTAGGTATCTGACTTCCCAAGTAAATCAATCTGTACTTCATCTGATTCTTGGGTTACAGTGGCGGGACCGTGATGGATTCACACCATACTTCCCTATTAAGACCCGACAATGGTTGTTATGTTGGATCACCTGTTTTGCACTATATTTAGTGGTGCTATATAAATCTAACTCAATATGTTGTGTTTGTAAACATGAATTAATGAAATCCATTCTTGAAAGCGGTGTGAAAACTTTGCCATCCCTTCTACGACTTACATTAGCGAACATAAATGAAAATTCTATGGTATATTTTATGAAAAGGGTATGAAATGGTTACAATAGATCAAGAAATGATAGAGGAGGAAGTCCATTTGGCAATTGCAGAGGTAACGGTTATTCCAATAGGAACACAAACGACGAGTCTTAGTGCTTATGTTGCGGACATGCAGCGGGTTCTGAAAGATCAGGAAGGCATAACGTATCAACTCACTTCCATGAGTACCATTATTGAAGGACCTCTTGAATTAGTGTGGCGTGCTATTGCTGCATTACATGAATCACCATTTCTATCGGGAGCACAACGAGTCTCTACATCTGTGAAGTTGGATGACCGTCGAGACAAGGCTTCTTCTAGTGCACAAAAGTTGAATTCAGTGTTGGATAAATTGAAATAAGTCACAAGAAGAACATTCTATATTTCGTTATTGTACTGTCCCCCGACTAAAGTCCAGTATTTGACTAGTCTGTAGATTGATTCTATTGATTATCTAATGAAGTATAATGATGGAATAATATAACACTGAATTGGGGGTTCGTAGATATGCGTAGAATACAGAAATCAGTCATAGCGGTTGTGGCACTATCGGTCCTATTACTTGTTGGATGCAACGATGATATGGGGAATAAAGTCTCTGATTGGTCTAAGGAGTTAACGAAAGACGGCATACATAAAGAAATCTCACGCACAGAAGGGGTAGGTTCCGCAACGGAATTGATTCTGAAAAATGAGGTTGGTAGCATTGAAGTAACAGCGACTACAGGTGACCAGATGAAAGTGATCGCAACGCTCTTATTTCCGAATAAGCCTTCACACGAATCCAAATATGATGAGATTATTAGTCAGACAGAGATCTCGGTAATTACACAAGGGGACCAAATAAAAGTTAGTGCACACCCCAAAGGTAAGGAGAAAATGGAAATGTGGAAATGGGTGAAAGAGGAATACGGCCTCATCAAATTTACGATTAATTACAAGGTTGAATTACCTGAAACCGTAGATCATTTTAATATCGGAAGTAACGTAGGTGAAATCAAGCTTCATAATCTAACGGGAACCTATGATATTCATAATGATGTAGGCACGATTGATATTGATGGAGCACATATTGTTGGGAAATCCACAATCACATCTAATGTTGGCAGTGTTGTTGTGGGAATTCAGCAAATGGATAGCAAGAGCACCCTGAGCGCAAAGACGGACGTTGGAAGTATTAAGGCAATCCTAGCTGAGCAACTAAAATGTACAATCGAAGCGAAAAGCGATGTTGGTCAAGTGGTTGGAGCACCCAAAGGAAAAAGTGAGCGGAATGGGGGCGGGCCATTATTATCACTGACGTCGAGTGTGGGGGCTGTCACGGTGGAGAATCCTTAATTCGTCTAGATTGACTACAAGCCCACTCGTGAAGATAGGTATACAATTATATAGGGTGGCCACTTTACTGTGGCACCCTTTTTGTGTTGCAATCATCAAAAATATGAATATATTTACAAGAAACCGAGATATAGCGAGTATGAATGACTTGGATAGAGATAGTTGAATTTGTAATCGCTATTATCAATCTACACGCTACTTATTCCCTTCTAGAAAGGCATTGAGTCACCTTTACGGGTGATCGCGACGGGTGTAATATTCATATTGAAATAGAGATTGGTAATAAATTCAATCGTTAATGCGGCTGAATTTCCGTCATTTGATGGAGAACGGAGGAACCAAAAGTGGTTATCTTTATTCGGTGTGAGAGTCGAATTTAGGTAGCTACAGGGGTGAATCCTTGTGGGGACCATGAAGTCTTCACGAGGTAGAGCGACTCTCACCGCTCGAATCCGACAGCTAACTTCGTAAGCAAAAGGTTGAGAGTGAAATGTGATATGTAAATGTTATTGAGATATGGTCTTGAACGCTGAATTCAGTGTAACTACTGAAACGGGGGAACCAATCGGAAATATCTGCTGTGGATACAACGGATAGTTCTATGGGGTGAATTTCTTGAGTGTGTGTTAAATGACTTGAGAATAGGGCGACTTCCTCGCCCGAATCCGACAGCTAACCTCGTAAGCGTACAGGGAGAGGCAGCAAACCGCCTTCTGGCTGGTTCATGTTTTATTTAATCATGAACTTACGAAGAAGCTCTGGGAAAAGCACCTTTTCACTGAGCTTCTTTTTTGTTGCCTTTAAAATGTATGGGAGGCTCTGGGTATGGACGATGTGAGCATTATGGTAGTTGCTCCTAATGAGGATGGGCTTAAATTTATAATCCACTTAATGGATATGAAAAGGAAATTCGTAGTTTTAACAAACAGTCGTGTAGAAGAACAGAAATTTCGGAACATGGGTGTAGAGAACGTTATACGTATTGATACCTTTAAAACGAATAGATGGGTCATCCCGCAGGTTGACGTGGGAAGAATCTATATTTTTGAGAGTAGTCTTAACTTGAGTTGTCGTTACCTTCAGATTTGCCGCCCGTGGACCTCTCAAGCGATTTGCATCGTCACTCGATATTGGAACCCACGTGGTATATACAGAGGGTTGGGTGCAGATCATGTCATTTACACGAAAAATGGGGATGTTGGATTTCTAACAGAGAAATAAAATGAAGGAACAGAATCGGTATAAGAAAGGGGCATACCCATAATGATGGATGTTTACATGGTCATTACTTTAGTCAGTAGCTTCGGTTTATTGTTGTTATTCACACATTGGTGCGAACAGCAGGTAGATAGGGGGAGAGGGGAGCAATGATTATTCTGATTCCGTTGATGATAGTCATCTTCATCTACCTCATTTATGCGTTGATCAATCCAGAAAAATTCTAGACAAGATTCATTATATGAAGAGTTCACCCCTTTAAGGAGGATATAAAGCATGGACTTACTGCAAATAGGAATTGTGATTGTTGTGCTAATACTGCTGGTAAAGCCGGTAGGTACTTATATGTTTCATGTATTCTCCAATGAACCCAATCGCACGGATAACATATTTGGTTCTATTGAACGTGGTATTTACAAGATCATCGGTTTGAGAAACCGTAACAGCATGAATTGGAAACAATACGCACTGAGTGTAATGGCTACTAATGCAGTATTAGTGTTCCTTGGTTACTTCATTCTCCGTCTGCAAGGATGGCTACCAGGAAATCCGTCGGGCAATACGAATATGGAAGCATCGCTTGCTCTGAATACGATCATTAGCTTTATGACCAACACCAATCTTCAGCATTACAGTGGTGAGAGTGGTCTGACGTATTTCACACAAATGGCCATCATTACAATGATGATGTTCACTTCGGCAGCGTCGGGAGCTGCGATTGCAGTCTGCTTTATTCGAGGAATTACTCAACATGCGAAAGGTGTAGGTAACTTCTTCGAGGATTTCGTCAAAGCCATTATTCGTATCTATCTGCCATTAGCACTTCTTGTTACGATCGTATTAGTGGGCTTAAGAGTACCACAGACATTTGAGCCAACAGCTTCGATAACAACGCTTGAGGGGGTAACGCAACAAATCGCGATGGGCCCAATCGCGTCACTGGAATCCATTAAACATCTTGGAACAAACGGTGGTGGATTCTTTGGAGTCAACTCGTCCCATCCATTTGAGAACCCCAGTCCATTAACGAATGTTATTGAAATCTTAAGTATGTGGGTTTTAGCGGCATCGTTACCGTATATGTTCGGACTGTTTGCAAAGAACAAGAAACAAGGATGGGTTATATTCTCATCTATGATGATTCTATTCATGATTCTATTAAGCGTTAGTTATATATCCGAAAAGACGGGTAATCCAGCGATTAATGCATTAGGTATTGATTCTTCGCAAGGGAGTATGGAAGGAAAAGAGGTCCGTTTCGGTATTGCACAATCGACGTTATTCTCTACTGTTACCACGTCAGCAACTACGGGATCGGTCAACAATATGCATGACACATTAACACCTATGGGTGGATTGGCAGCACTGGCGGGCATGATGCTGAATGTCGTGTTTGGTGGTAAGGGTGTTGGACTTGTGAACATGCTTATGTACGCTATATTAGCGGTCTTTATTTGTGGACTTATGGTAGGGAGAACGCCAGAGTTCTTAGGTCGTAAAATTGAGGCGAAGGAAATGAAGTTAATCGCACTCGTTATACTGGTACATCCGTTTATTATTTTAGTACCTACGGCGATCTCCTTTATGACCCCATTGGGATATGGCTCCATCAGTAATCCAGGATTCCATGGTTTAACGCAATCTTTATATGAATACACTTCATCTGCAGCCAATAATGGCTCGGGATTTGAAGGGCTTGCAGATAACAACGTATTCTGGAACGTATCAACAGGCATGAGTATGTTCTTTGGACGTTATGTATCTATCATTGCCATGCTGGCTGTGGCGGGCTCATTACACGCTAAGAAATGTGTAGCGCCGACGATTGGAACATTCCGTACAGATAATAAATTATTTATGGTTATTTTGCTTGGTGTTGTCTTATTGATTGGGGCGCTAACCTTCCTTCCAATCATTGTTTTGGGTCCTGTGGCCGAATTTTTAACACTCCATTAGAACGAGGTGCTTGAACGATGAGTAATAACCGTACCAGCATGTTCAATGGTGAGATAGCCAGACATGCTGTAAAAGAAAGTTTTATTAAATTGAATCCAAAGTTTATGATTAAAAACCCCGTTATGTTCGTAGTTGAGGTCGGGACATTCATTGTACTGATGATGGTACTATTTCCAAGTTATTTTGCAACGCAAGATCAGATAGGATTTAATATCACAGTATTCTTGATATTGCTATTTACGATCTTGTTCGCTAACTTTGCAGAATCTTTAGCAGAAGGACGCGGGAAGGCGCAAGCGGATGCCTTGAAGAAAGGTAAGCAGGAGATTCAAGCTAATCAACGTATAGGCTCGGAGATTAAAGTTGTTAATTCAATAGATTTACGTAAAGGTGATGTAGTTATTGTCTCGAGGGGAGAGATGATTCCATCTGATGGAGAAGTCATTGAAGGATTGGCGTCGGTAGATGAATCAGCGATCACAGGTGAATCTGCTCCCGTCATCAAGGAGGCTGGGGGAGACTTCAACTCCGTAACGGGTGGGACACGAGTAGTCAGCGACGAAATTGTTGTACGGATTACTTCCGATCCAGGCGAATCCTTTATCGATAAGATGATCTCGCTTGTAGAAGGTGCGAAGCGTCAGAAGACGCCAAATGAAATTGCGCTGAATACGTTACTTACGTGTTTGACGCTGATATTCCTAATTGTTGTGGTTACCCTGGCACCCATCGCTAAGCATTTCCAGATTGATCTGCCGGTTCCAGTCCTTATCTCATTATTAGTATGTTTAATACCAACAACAATCGGTGGGTTACTATCTGCTATTGGTATTGCTGGTATGGATCGTGTCACTCAATTCAACGTGTTGGCGATGTCAGGTAAAGCGGTTGAAGCGTCTGGTGATATCAATACGATGATTCTTGATAAGACGGGAACCATTACATTCGGCAATCGAATGGCAAGTGAGATTATACCTGTTGGCATAGTAAATAAAAGTGAGTTAGCACATTGGGCAGGGATCAGCTCGTTGAAGGATGAGACGCCGGAAGGCCGATCTGTCATTGAACTGATGAGAAAACTTGATTATAAGGTAGAGGATCAACTTGCAACAGGTGGTGAATTTATTGAATTCAGAGCTCAGACACGCATGAGCGGTATCGATCTTAATGACGGCCGTCAGGTACGTAAGGGAGCCGTTGACTCTGTGAGGAAATGGGTTGAGTCGCAAGGAGGACTTATACCTATCGATTTGGAAGCAAAGACGAATGTGATTGCTTCTGATGGTGGAACACCGCTTGCGGTTGCAGTAGATGGCGTGATTTATGGATTGATTCACCTTAAGGATACGGTTAAACCAGGTATGAAAGAGAGATTTGAGCAATTGAGACAAATGGGGATAGAGACCATCATGTGTACAGGTGATAATCCTCTGACTGCAGCGACGATTGCCCGTGAGGCAGGGGTGGATCGTTTCATTGCGGAAAGTACACCGGAAGATAAAATAGCCGTCATTCGCCGTGAGCAAGATCAGGGTAAATTAGTTGCTATGACCGGTGATGGTACGAATGATGCTCCGGCACTTGCACAAGCTGACGTAGGTTTAGCTATGAACAGCGGAACAGTGGCAGCGAAAGAAGCAGCTAATATGGTGGATCTGGATTCAGATCCTTCCAAGATTATTGAGGTTGTTGCCATCGGTAAGCAATTATTAATGACGCGTGGTGCGTTAACGACCTTTAGTATTGCGAATGACGTAGCGAAATACTTCGCCATTATACCAGCGATGTTTATGGTTTCTATTCCAGAAATGAATGTACTGAATGTCATGAACTTAGGTTCACCGTTATCGGCGATTCTTTCCGCCCTTATATTTAATGCGATAATTATCCCGTCACTCATTCCGCTTGCTATGAAAGGTGTTAAATACCAAACGATGAGTGCAAGTAAATTGCTAAGTCGCAATCTGCTTATTTATGGACTTGGTGGCGTGATCAGTCCCTTTGTTGGAATTAAAATCATCGACCTTTTTGTACACATATGGATATAAGATATAGCGATGAGATCACTTTGTAGAATAGATCATAGGTAACAATGGAGAAAGGCAGGGAACAAACATGAATCATGTAGAGACATCCAATAAAAATTCAATCATAGGTATCGCTGTGCGTGTCAGTCTTGTGATGATATTACTGTGTGGTTTGATTTATCCAGTCGTAAGTACTGGAATTGCACAAGTGGCTTTTCCTCAACAAGCGAATGGTAGCATGGTGCAGGATGGAAACGGTAAAGTCGTGGGGTCACAACTCATAGGGCAGACATTCAGTAATCCTGCAATGTTCCAAGGTCGTGTATCCAGTATTGAGAATAATGGGGTAGGTTCTGGTTCTAACAACTATGCTCCGTCGCATCCAGAACTGTTGGTACGTATCAAGGAATCTATCGTGAACTGGGAAGTAGCTAATCCGGAAGTGCCTATCTCCCAGCTCCCTGTTGATCTAGTGACGAACTCAGGTTCCGGACTAGATCCAGACATATCCCCTGCATCAGCCAAGGTCCAAATCGCAAGAATCAGCCATCAGACGGGGATGGATCAAGCTACATTACTCGAATTGGTGGAATCCCATACGAAAGGCCGGGACTTGGGTGTATTCGGTGAACCTAGAGTCAACGTCTTGTTGTTGAATATGGCTATGGAAGAAATGACTAAATAGTGATGGAGACATTCAAAAGGAAGTCGTCCGGGGAAATCCTTCTGTCTATTCAGAAGTTGCGTCAAGGACGATTAAAGATTTTCCTAGGTGCCGTAAGTGGTTCAGGAAAAACATATCATATGCTAAGAGAGGGACAAATGCTTAAAGCGCAAGGTATAGATGTCGTGATCTGTGCGGTTACGACATCTCAGCGATCTGAAACGGTAGAAGAGCTGGCAGACTTGGAGCGAGTCCCCAGTATCCATTGGACGAAGAATACGATCGAACAGAAAGATTTGAATGTAGATGTTCTTTTAGAACGAAATCCAGAGGTTGTTCTAGTGGATGGCATTGCACATCGCAATAGACCTGATGCACGATTTCTGACAAGACTTGAAGATATCCAATACTTGCTTGTTCAAGGAATTAGTGTGATCACGACGGCGAATATATACGATCTGGAAGGTGTAGAAGAAACAGCGAGAAGAATGACGGGCATTGAAGTAGAAGATACCGTACCGAGCGATACGCTAGTACTAGCGGATGAGGTTCAACTTATTGATGTCACCCCAGAAACATTATTAAACAGAATGGCAAGTGGTAAATTTCATCTTCATCAGGATCAGATGGACACCGTGTTCAATCGGAGTAATTTAGCGATATTACGTGAATTGGCTCTTCGGCATGTTGCTTATGGTGTGAATGAATCATTGGAGAAGCACAACGAGGATAGGGGTCATATTGGCCCTACGGGTGTCTCGGAGAAGATTCTAGTATCTGTTCAATACCATTGGAATAGTTCTCTGTACGTTCGACGGGGACAACAAATTGCAAAGCGACTGAATGGGGATCTTGATGTTGTTGCCTTTCGAAATACACGCCAGAAAGCAAGCAGAGAAGCTCAAATTTACAAAAGTTCACTGATTCAGTTGGTTGAAAAATTAAAGGGTAGATTTGAGGAGCTTCCTTTCCGTGGTAGGAGGTCACTTCCTAATCACTTAGTTAAGTATGCGATGGAACATCGAGCAACGCGGATCGTACTGGGTCATTCCAAGCAAACGATCTGGCAAGAATATTGGCAAGGTTCGATCATTCATGACATTGTTAAAAAGACATGGAATATCGATGTATTTGTTATTGCAGATCGAGCAGAGCATAAGGGTGAACGTATTCTACCTACCAAAGTAAAAGGGATAAATGAAAGCACGGTGTATCGTCGTTTAAGTTCTGAAGAAGTCGATCAACATATTGAAAGAATCAAGCGAGGTAAGTTTAAGATTTATATTGGTTCTGCACCTGGGGTAGGCAAGACATATACTATGCTGCGAGAGGGAAATGATCTGGAACGAATGGGGTCGGATGTATGGATCGGCTTCCTAGAGACGCATGGACGTAAAGAGACAAAAGATCAGATCGGTTCACTTCGTCAGATTCCAAGGAAAGTGATGGATTATCGGGGTGTGCAGCTTGAAGAAATGGATACGTTGGAGATTATTCGACAGCTACCGGATGTCGTGCTCGTAGATGAATTAGCACATACTAACGTTCCGGGCAGTAAAAATAAGAAAAGATACGAAGATGTGATAGAGATTCTGAACGCAGGCATTTCTATCATTTCGACCGTGAATATTCAGCATTTAGAAAGCTTAAATGATGCGGTTGAGCAAATTACGGGCGTTCGGGTAAGAGAGACCATTCCTGATCATATTATACGTCTAGCAGATGAAATACAGTTAATTGATGTAGCGCCACAGTCCCTACAACACAGATTGAGGGAAGGGAAGGTATATGCGCTTGATAAAGTGCAACAATCGTTAGATCACTTTTTCAAAACAGGAAACCTAATCGCTTTACGTGAGCTTGCACTAAGGGAAGTCGCAGATGATGTGGATGAACGATTAGAAGCGTGGGACCGAACCGATTCCTTAAGAGGATCTTGGCGGAGGCAAGAGGTCATATTCGTATGTATAGAATTATCTCCTCACGCGGAAAGTTTAATACGTAGAGGATTCCGAATGGCTCATCGACTCAAAGCAAGGTGGTATGTGACGTACGTACAGATCACTAAATCAGAACAAACAGCACAAACAGAGCAAGAGCAATCTCGATTGCAGCTGCTAGAGGCACTAACGATAGAGCTAGGCGGTCGCTTTATGATTCAAGAGGTAGGACGTCGTAGTCATATTGCAACACAGCTAATTACCCTGGCGAACGAACATAGCGCGACACAGATGATTGTAGGTCAATCGAAGCTCCGGTTCATCCATAGAATATGGAAAGGATCCATTGTGAAGCGTATAATGCGCACAGCTAGACATATGGATGTGCTTATTGTGGCACGACTTTAAATGTAAAAGAGACCACTGGACAAGGCATATGAGGCCCTGTCCAGTGGTCTTTTTGGTGTGCTTGGCTTATTCAGAATCCTTTATATTGTGGTTCTTCATTCTCTAATTGTTGTACACGAGTGGCTACTTGATTCACGATTTGTTGCGTTTGTTCAGCAGCATTGGTAAACGTTGTTTTGGCTTCTTCATTTTGTGTTTCTATTGCGAATTGTTCAAGACTGGCTTGAGCTCCTTTTAAAGAAGCTAGACATGTCTTTACTTGAGAAGCGACAGTCATTATCATTCACCCCTTTTTCGTGATATCCATTATTTAGACAGTAACGAACATAATATAACCACCATCATTTCGAGCTATACATTTAATTGAAGATAAGTTGCATTCGGTTAATATTGTCCTTTTGGGGACATCTTACTTGTAATAACACTTGGGAGGTAAGTCCATATGCAGGAATGGATGTTAGTTGCGATACGTACGATATTAACACTGGTTGCTCTTTTTCTAATGACGAAGTTACTGGGGAAGAGACAGGTGTCCCAACTCTCCTTATTTGAATACATAACCGGTATTACTGTCGGTAGCCTTGCCGCAACAATACCCATTGAAATGGATGGAACATGGCATCTGGGGCTGATATCGATGGTTGTATGGGTTGCATGTTCTTTAGGCATAGAATTCATAACGATAAAGAGTAAGAAAGCAAGAGATATCCTCGATGGTAAAGGAACAGTTCTGATAAAGGACGGTAAGGTTCTAGAGGACAATTTGAAAAAAGAACGGCTGACCTTGGACGAATTAATGGAGCAACTTAGAAGCAAGAATGTATTTAGAGTAGCTGATGCCGAATTTGCGGTCATGGAGTCCAGCGGTGAAATTAATGTGCTATTGGTCAAGGAGAATCAGCCCATTACACCGAGTTCATTAGGTATTACAGTAGCCCCAGAACAAGAGCCGCAAGCGGTAATCATGGACGGGAATATTATGAATGAGCCACTTGCGACCATCGGATTGAGTCGGGAATGGTTAGATGTAGAGTTGGAGAAAATAGGTGTGGCCATCGAAAATGTGTTCCTAGGTCAGGTTGATTCATATGGTCAGTTGTACGTCGATCTGTTCGATGACCAATTGATTGTTCCCAAGCCACAAGATAAGGCAGCGTTATATGCCACATTGAAGAAATGCGAAGCGGATCTAGAAATGTTCAGCCTATCTACTAGCCATAAACAATCCAAACAAATGTATGAGAAAAGTGCGAATCAATTGGACAAGATCATTGATCTCGTTCGTCCAGTTCTGACTCGCTAACAACATATATATATATCACGAATAAAGGAGGCATCTTCATGTCAAACAATAAGATGAAAAATCTAACCCCAACACAACAAGAATATCAGCAACTAGCACAACAAGTTGAACCCCGAAGACCCGTTCTAAAAAATTGTATACGTGCTTTTTTTGCTGGGGGAACCATCTGTCTGATCGGACAGGCCGTTCAAGAGATGTTCGTTCATTGGGCAGGCTTTACAGAGAAGACGGCGGCAGACCCTACAGTTGCTGTTATGATTCTGATCTCTGTCATACTTACAAGTCTAGGTGTATACGATAAAATTGCTCAATGGGCAGGTGCTGGAACGGCAGTCCCTGTAACTGGATTCGCGAACTCCATGGCTTCTGCAGCGATTGAGCATCGAAGTGAAGGTATCGTCCTAGGTGTAGGTGGTCAGATGTTCAAAATTGCAGGTCCCGTAATTGTATTTGGTACCGTTGCAGCTTTCGTTGTGGGGATTGTAACATGGCTGATTCAGGGTGGGGGGGGATCATAACATGTTAAAGGGACATCAAAGCTGGGTGTTCGAGAATAAGCCCGTTCTGCTTGGAGAGGCGACTGTAGTGGGACCTTTTGAAGGAAGAGGGCCACTTGCCAAGGATTTCGATATCATTCATGGGGATTCGATGTTGGAGGAAGATAGTTGGGAAAAGGCAGAGAAGGTATTGATGGAGGAAGCTGCTAAACTAGCAATAGAGAATGCTGGACTAACGAAGGAGCAAGTGCAGTTCTACATCGGTGGCGATTTAATGAATCAGATTATCAGTAGTAGCTTTGCCGCCCGAACATTAGCCATTCCTTATCTAGGAGTGTTTAGTGCTTGTTCCACATCGATGGAAAGCTTGGCTATCGCCGCGATGATGGTTAACTCTGGATATGCCCAATATGCTCTGGCTGGGACATGCAGTCATAATGCAAGTGTGGAGAAGCAGTTCCGTTATCCTACAGAGTACGGGTCACAGAAGCCACCTACAGCTCAGTACACTGTTACCGGAGCGGGAGCTGCGGTTGTATCTGCACAAGGAGATGGACCTGTGGTCACTTCTGCAACGATTGGCAGAATTATCGATATGGGAATTACAGATCCATTTAATATGGGAGCAGCTATGGCTCCTGCTGCAGTAGATACGATCCAGGCACATTTCCGTGATATGAATATAGAGCCTTCGTATTATGATCTTATCGTGACAGGTGATCTATCAAAGGTAGGTTATGAGATTGCCTGCAAATTATTCGAGAAACATAAGATCCCGATGCATCAAACACAATACCAAGATTGCGGTATGATGATTTATGATTATGATACGCAGTCAGTTCAATCTGGAGCTAGCGGTTGTGGTTGTTCCGCCGTTGTTACCTATGGACATTTAATGAATCGTATGCGCAAGGGTGAACTCAGACGAATCCTTGTTGTTGCAACAGGAGCATTATTATCTCCTATTAGCTTTCAACAAGGTGAGAGCATACCTTGTATCGCTCACGCGGTATCTATTGAAGCGGGGGGTGCTCACACATGATATTTCTTTGGGCTTTTCTTGTGGGTGGTGCGATCTGTTTGTTTGGACAGATTTGTTTCGATGTATTTAAGTTAGATCCTGCACATACAATGACTTTGCTAGTGGTTATAGGTGCAATTCTGGATGGAATAGGGTGGTATGAGCCATTGATAAGCTTCGCTGGTGCGGGTGCTACCGTTCCGATTACAAGCTTTGGGAATGCGCTAGTTCATGGAGCACTTACGGAGCTTGAGAAGGATGGCGTAATCGGTATTATAACGGGTATCTTTAAAGTAACTAGCGCAGGGATATCAGCAGCGATAATCTTTTCCTTCATCTCCGCATTACTAGTCAAACCCAAAGGATAACAATATACACCATGTTGTGCTATAAGGATTGTCCATTCGGATAGCATAACATGGTGTATTAATGCGTACTTCTCCAAGAACCCTCTAAAGTACAAATAGCTGTGGCAAGTCCCCCGGAAGCTATGGAAATGACAGAGTAGAAAAAGGTCTCCCATGAAATAAGAAAGCCACCGATTCCAATCACGACCCCATCGATAATAAAGATAACGAGTCCAACATTCAAAGCAGTGTGTTTAGAGATTAATTTGGCGATTAGATCCGTACCCCCTGTGCTCGTGTTATGTCTTAACATAAGTCCAAGGCCTGATCCTAGAAAGAATCCCCCGAACATGGAGCTGGTGAGTGGTCCTAGTTCGATATAATATAGGAAATGATACTGAAAAGGGACTAATAGCTCTATGAACAGCGATGATATTAACATGCCAGAGATGCTGTTATAGAAGAATACACGGTTTCTAACCCATGCGAAGATGAAGATCGGAATGCTACATAGGATAATCGTCAATCCCGTTTTGAACTGGAACAAGTAGTTCATAATTAATGCAATACCAATCGTTCCACCGTCTAATACTTTAAAAGGGACAAGATAAAAGTCTGTGCCTATCGCTATCAATAAACTACCTATTACAATAATGATCAGCTTGCGAAAATATAACATGATAGACAGCTCCCCAAATGGCATGTCTCATATATATGATTGTTTGTTCAAATACATGATTAATGCACCATCTATGAATACGTACAGGCAATGACTAGCAAATCATCATCTATTATATAAAGGGGTGATGATATGCAAAAGCGAAGTTCAAACCATGCACAAGGCATTGATATTTCACATTGGCAGGGAACGATCAACTGGGAGCAAGTGCGATTAGACGGTAAAGTCTTTACATTCATTAAAGCAAGTGAAGGAAGCACATTTCAGGATAAGAGATTTCTAATTAACGTAAAAAGTGCAGTCGCGGCGGGGTTATTGGTAGGAGCATATCACTTTTCAAGAGCAAATAGTCCAGCAAGTGTAAAGGCTGAGGTGGATCATTTTTTATCTACGGTGGCACCTGTGGCTAAGGATCTAAGATTACCATTAGTACTAGATATTGAGACGAAGGAAGCGGGAAGCAAAGCTAATGTTGTGAGAACCGTAAGGGCATGGGTGGAATACTTCAAAGAACGGACAGGTAAGTACCCTTTGATCTATACATTCCCCAATTTTATCGATACGTCCTTAGATACTTCTTTCTCAGATATTCCCTTATGGTATGCCTATTATCATAAAGATGGTAGTCCGATAGATCGAGGCGGGTGGAAAGCATGGGAGTTCCTGCAATACTCTAGCACAGGCAAAGTCAACGGAATATCTGGAAATGTGGACATGAATGAATATAAGGGTACGAAGGAGGAATTGATGCATAAGTATGGGGGTATCAAGCCAAAGCCACCTTCCACACAACCGAATGGTAAAGCCCCCTTATGGAAAGAAGACGGACGACAATATCTAATTGATGAATTAGGAATATCGGCGGATTGGAAGGCAACAGATGTGATAGATATGGGCACGCTGGGCACAATTCTTAGTAGAGCTATGAACAAGAAATGATAAGGATTTGATCCTGATGTGCATCTAAGTAGAATATATTGTATGATAATTACATCGTACAACCAATTAGAGACGGATATGAGCGTTGGGAAGGAAGTGGAACTATGAAAGAGAATGCGACATTACTTAAAGATGCTAATAAAGTATTAGCCCAAACCAGCAGAACATTCATTATACCCATCAGCCACTTAGGAAAAGGACTGCAAGAAGCGGTTACTGCGGGCTATCTCAGCATGAGGGCAATTGATGAGATTGAAGACCATGAGACACTTCCTAAAGAAGATAAAGTTACACTATTGGGAGCTGTTGCTGAACTATTAAAAACGAATTTTACAGAGACTCAGTTCACTGAATTATTCGAGCCGTATAAGAAGAAACTTCCTGAAGTGAGTCTAAGACTCGCAGATTGGGTTAGGTTGGCGCCACAGCAGACGAAAGAGATGATCTGTCTATATACTTCAACGATGGCTGAAGGTATGGCTAAATGGGTTGTGAAGGATTGGAAGATCCAAGATAAAGAAGATTTGGATGATTACACTTATTATGTAGCGGGTCTAGTTGGAATCATGCTCTCTGATTTATGGACGATGTATGGTGAGGATGACGTAAATAAAGACCAAAGCGTCGCATTCGGACGAGGTCTTCAATTGGTGAATATTATTAGTAACCGTTCTGAAGATTCAGAGCGTGGGGTGAACTTTCATCCACCAGGCTGGAGCTTCGATGAGATGATAGAATATGCACGTCAGAACTTAAAGATCGCTGAATCTTATACAAATCGTATTAAGTTGGATCCTATTTACAATTTCTGTAAAATCCCTTTGGCTCTTGCCAATGGAACACTGGATGCTATCGTAGCAGGGAAATCCAAGTTAAATCGCGTCTCTGTTCTCAAAATTGTGAGTGGAGCGGTTAGATAGGATTGCTTACGGGCGGATGGTTACACGAGTGTGTATAGGCACATACGTAGATAGTAGTAGAACATCCTTATTATACATTCGGATACAACCGTGTGATACATCCTTACCAATGGAGGAAGGATCATTTGTACCGTGGATGCCATAGTGGGGCTTGGACAGTCCCATCCATAGTACACCGAAGGGGCCCCCTGGGTTCAACTGTTTATTAATGATGGTGAATTCACCATATGGGGTTTGGGTGAGCATTTTTCCAATGGCCACAGGAAATGCTCTAACGACAACATTTGAATCGAGCAAATATAACCTTCGATCTGAGAGATCTACAATGATTCGGTAATTCGTCATAGAATGGATCACTCCTTTGATTAAAGGATATGTGATAAAGATTATAAATGTGAATACAATAAATAAGGGGCTGTCCCAAAAGTAGATTTTCTACAAGCGAAGACAGACTCTCCGCATTCTC
>NZ_JBITNB010000019.1:0-62117 GCF_054373195.1 Paenibacillus sp. CMAA1364
TTTTAACTACTGTATATTCTATTGAGAGGTACGACAACTATTGTGACACAGGGGGAACATCCCAGAGTACTAGCTAACAACCGCGTGATCACAGGCTCTAATCAACTGTGGGAAACGGATATTAAGTATGGTTGGGTCACTGGAGAACAACGTTTCTTCTTCATCATGTGTATCTTAGATGTGTTTGATCGCGCCATCATCTCCTACCATATTGGGTTGACTTGTGAGGCCAAACACTTGGTTCAAATCACACAGGAAGCGCTTATGAAGCGGAAGCAGTTTAGCAAGACAGACAAGCCTGTTATACGCTCTGACAATGGTCCACAGTTCATTAGTCATCTATTTGAAGACGCTTGTGCTTCTTACGGGATGATCCATGAACGCATTCCGCCTAAGACACCAAATAAGAATGCACACATTGAATCCTTTCATTCGATTTTAGAATTAGAATGCTACCAGCGCAATGAATTTGATACTTATCCACAGACGTACATGGTTGTGACCAAGTTTATTCAACATAACAATCAAGAGCGGATTCATGGTAGCATCTATGATCTATCACCCTATGAATATATGGATTCGATAGAGAAACAACTATTAATACCGAAGCAAATTAGAGTTTAAATCTCCAAAAACGGATTAAATCAGAGAAATTTGAAGATATTCTAAGCAAGATATTGGTTAAGAGGTACGCTGTCCTGCATAAGGGAGTTTAACCGGTATTTATGGTATAAACTCACTTTATGATGTAAATTTTATTTCACGTTAGACTCAAGCGATTGACACCAAATACTTCGAATCACCTTTAATGCGGTTAACGGTATCACCCGAACGACGAAATTTTTATGCATGGACAACTAACTGGGAAAATACCGATCTTGTCTTCGTTGTTTCACTTAGTACAAGTTACAATTACTTAGGGTCAGTCTAAAGAGTGCGATAAAGACCACCGAAATTGTTTAATCGGTAGTCATTTCACATTATATCTTGCAATCCTCTTTATGCCTTCCTTTTTTCATTCAAATCCATACTGATAAATCCTTTTAGGTCATTTCTATAGAACTCATATTTTACGTAGTCAGATGCTATCTCCGGCGGAGTATTATCTACAATAATTATTTGAATATTATCTTGTAGTTCAATAAGGAAACTATAAATTGCTCTATAGCTTTGAGGATCTAACCTTTCATCATCCGCAACATTCGAATTGATTCCCAAGTACTTACTTACAGTATCGAACATAAGTAATCCAGGATGATTTAATTCAGGCTGGTCAATTTTAAGCTTCAATATTGCTCCAAGATAAGCAATTTGAATACACATTACCAAACCACCACTCTCATGATCAAAAACACTTGCATCATGATAGTATGGCATATAAGTATCGGGATGAATGTAATCTACTAAATGGTTTGTTGAGAAGTTGAAGCTCTCTAACAAAACTCTATATTCCTTATTTAAAAAAGTTAGAATATCCTCCTCAACATTCTCCTCGACACGTAAGCCTTGTTCCTGACCTCTCAATCGTTCTAACATCTTCAATGCAGAACTAATTGTTATATTTTTTTCTTCAATCTTTTTGTGAACACGTACAAGTTCTTTTATTAAGTTTTCATTGTTTTGAAAAGAAGATATGAAACTATTAAGAACTTCTATTTCAGCGAGAAATGGAGTTTCGATATTCTCTGAAAACTTTCTAAAAGCGATATCATAGATATCCTTTCTCCCTTTTACTTGTTCAATATAAGCATTAGCCTCATTTAAAGTAGATTCATTCTGCAGAATAGAGGCTGTTAAAGTAGATATCTTTTTATTTAATTGAATAATTGCTTGATTTATAGTTTCTTGACTCTCTACGGGGAGATTCATTTTAATCATTGAATCGCATAATGGGCAATGATGTTCGTGGTTCTCGTATTTGTAATGGAAGAAGGCTTCCTTTGTTGCAATCAGTTCATCTAATTCTTTATTATAATCATCTAAGAGATTCTTCTTGCTACCTAGTGAAAATTGAATACTTCTACTTAATTCCTCCATATTCGCGAGCTCTCTTGCTTGATTAATAACTTCTAGCTTAACTTCGTTATACAATTTATTATTTTCACTTTTTTTATTATTTATTTGTTGTAATAATCGCTCCTTCTCTAACTTTTTCTCTTTTATCTTATTTTCCAACTCATTTAACTTACTATGCAAAAGTAACTGATCTTCCGCATCACGTTCCTTAAGATATAGATTTAAACTTTCTATTTCTCTCTCCAACAACTTAATTTTATTTTCATTATCGACAATCTGTTGAATTAGAGCATCCAAATCGGGATTAATTAACTTATGAAGCAATTGGAAAGTAGGTTTGTTTTTGGGTCTGACAAAATGATTTTCATTATTCAAAAAATTCTTGGTTCCTAACTCGTGCTGATTTATATATACAAATCTAAGTATGTCTCTAAATGAGATTGACTCCGTTGTTTTTGTAGTCTCATGAGCCTTATTCTTAATTCTCTTAAACTCCGGTATTTCTAGTACATCAAGAATAAATCTTGATAAATCCTGATAATCAATAGTTTTCGGAATAAACGAAGATAACTCCTCTGCGTCAGTATAGTAAACATGAATTTTTGTTGTGTTTTGTTTTAGTTCTCGTTTAAATGTAAACGTCCTACCCATGATTACTAATTCTAAAAACACATCATCACAAAATTGGCCTAATTCTTTTTGAACTTTTAAATTAATTTTCTCTTTATCGCCGAGGCAATAATCAATCAACTTTAAAATTAGTGATTTCCCACTATAACTATCTCCTGATATAATATTAAGCCCCGAATCAAAAGGAAACGTTCTTTTGTAATAGTCTCCTTCAACAATCAACTTGTTGATTCTTATGAATTGGTTCATTTTTTTACTCCCATAATCATTTTTTCTGCTTCAACTGAATATTTAGTTGACTTGATAACCTCAATTTTTGCTTGCAGTTCCTTGTAATATGAACTTTCTAACTGTGATAAGATCTCTTTTCCTTCAGATGTAATATAACATTTAAAGTTATCACTTTTATCACTCTCAATAGTAATAAAGCCCTGCGAATATAAGTTTAGTAGTATATCTTTTATCAACCTTTGGACATCAAAGTATATATTCTCGCTATCTGATAAATCGTATACCTTAAGATTTTTATTGAGCAATAAAGTTTCATTACCCGACACAGTAAGACTATAATAAAACAATAAATGCCTGATACTTAATCCTGACCTTTTACTGAAGGAATTGATAATGAAAAGTACATTCATCATTTCTAAATAAGGATTATTAAATAGCAGCCTTAGAGAAGCCGGCAGGTTACTATTGTTCCGCATAATACTCCTCCTTACTTATTCTATTGTTGCCCCACCAAATATCCTTCTCCCAATCATTTGCTAACACGTGTATTAATCCCTTGTTCTCAAAATCATATGGAAGACATCCTTCAATTACCTTAGTTAATCGTCCGTATTCAAGACAACCAAATTGACTATGAACTTCATCAATAAACATTTGACTGTCAAAATGACTTCCATAGCTATGCTTCTTAATATCTGCATATCTCATAGCACATACTGTTAAAATAGTTCCAATAACTCTTTCATCGAACCGCTTTTTTCTTAGTTTCCTTATATATTTATCAGCAAAAAAGAAGAAATCTTTACTTTGTTCAAAGGTCTCACCGTCAATTTTTTCTAACTGTATTTTTTTGCTAAACAAATTGCTGTTTAAATCTTTTTTTGTTTCTGCATCGGGAGATTCTACAAACAGTTCATCTTCTTCCATCGATGATGACGGGGGTATTTCTGATTCCGCAATTTCATTTAGTATTCTACGTATCTCCTTTACGTGGCTGGAATTAGTTGAGTCATACGGAATCACTTCCAGTCTATACTTGCTCTTTAAGTCAGTAATCATTTCTGCAGTTGGTCGATCCAATAAAATGTAATGCCGCGCTTGAAATGTTTCGTTGTAATCTTGCATTAGTTGTCTAATATATTCATCATCAAAAGAAAACCCTATAAATAACAAAACGCAACTGCCCGAAAGTAGTGAGAAAAGTCTCTTATATTTATCTTGAGAATAGACTTCCTTATACTTAGTTCTTGTAAGTACAAGCGATCTCGTATCAGCTATATTTCCATGAAGATGCCATATTCGTTTTGGAGATGGATCTAAAACTAGCTCATGGGAACTAACGGAAGATTGGCTTAAGATTTGTGGGTATAGCCGTTCTCCTTGTAAATACTCAAATAGCCATTGATCATAGTTTGTAGTTAGTATGCGTTGGAAATCTAATTTTCCTATATCAGAATAATTATGCTCATCTTCGTTCTGACACCTAACTTGCTTCGCTTGTATTAAACGAATGATCTCTTCTTGGATCTGTCGTTCATCGTATCCACCATATTTAATTAAACAATCCACTGCATCCCAATAATTTTTGTGTTCAAGTTCAAATTGTATTACTGGTTGGAATTGAGGTAGTACATTAGATGATAATTCAGTAATTAAATCTGCCCAGCTTGGAATTTTGAAAGGAACAGATAATCCTGCACCGATGAACGGTACCAAACGTCCTAAAGAATAAACTTTTCTAAGTTGTGCTATGTTATGACTAACCATTCGAACCCTCCTCGTACACCTATACAAAAAAAACTAGTTCAATTTAACTAAATAATATTACTATTCGACTAAATTCCTTATATCCCTTCAATTATGGAAGACATATCCTTTATGCAGCTTATTTAAGGTTGGTCCTAGACTTGTCTTCAATAAAAATCAAAACTAATTTTATTGCCCCTTATGCTGAACAAACAAATAAAGGGCTTTCTCTTTGTTCGAGAAAACCCTAGCCTAATTGAAAAATTTGTTCATTAACTAGCAGTATGTATGCCCCTCAAGGCTTCACATAAAAATACTCGCCTCACTTATGTTACGGTTAACCGTAACATAAGTGAGGCGAAAGACAATAACAAAATAATGGTCACAACATAATTGCGATACAGTCGACGAAGTGTGACCATGCAATTCCATTACAAACTGATCCAGCGGCATATACTCGACTTGCACATTATTTTAACGGACCACTTTCGCATATCCGGATTCGATCGGCTCCATTATGCTTAGGACGACGTAAATGGCGGAGCGACATATGTCGAAATTCGTAACGCGGCAACTAACTTGTATATGGACGGTATGAGCAGAACGACGAACTGCAGCGATGTCAGACAATACGCTAGCGAAAGCAGCACCAATCAGCAATGGGTACTCGTAGGTGTTAACTAATCCTGCCTTTAGCGGTGCATACAAAAGAGAGCCGAAAAGGTTGATCCCTGCCCGGCTCTTAGTAACTGCTAATAAACTTAATAATCCCAAGGAATTTCATTTAGATCAGATACGTATTTCTCGCCCTTACGACTATCGATCATCTTTATAAACATCGCCAATCCATATAAGTGCTCTTTAAATCCTGAGAGTTTGTTTTTCTTCGTTCTCTTTAAATGCTCGTATACGCCGAACTTATTACAGTAATAAATTTGTTGTCTTAACTTTCTCTCGACTTCTTTGGGTACCCGGGCTTTGTTGTTAACGACTAAGCCGGTAACCATTTGACGTTCCTGCTGTTTTTGGACTCTAACTTTCTTGTAGTTAATCTCGAAGCCCTCGCTGTCCAAAATTTTCCTAATCAGCGGTAGCCGAGGGACGATATTAGAACTTCTTCCGGATAATGTAATGTCATCCGCGTATCTAGAATAGTTAGCATCGTACTTTGAAACGAGCGAGGATAATCTCTTGTCAAGCCGGAGGCATACGATATTGGACAAGTACGGACTCGTCGGCGCACCTTGGGGAAGAAAACTATGAACGGTGCATAACCTCGCAAGATAATAAGAAACTTCGCTCGTATAACCGTGATAATAAAACACTCGATATATGGCTTCGAAGCGAATGGACGGGAAAAAATTTCGGATATCGAGATTCATCACGCACGCTTTGTTTTCATGAAGCCGCGCGTTTTCAAGAATGGACTTCTCTTTCACGAATCCCGTGCAATGTGGCGATACCTTGATGTTGTACAAGATTTCATCCAAAATCCATCTTTGAATTTCTTTTAATTTCGGCGAAGGTATGTATAACTCACGGGTTTCACCACTTTTCTTCGGAATATTCTTGATTGTATATTCATTTTCAATACTTTTCACAAGCACTGTGATTTCTTTCACTTCCATGCCGAACAACATGGACAAATGAATTTTATCGAAGATGACCGGCAATCGATTTGCGATCAATCTTTCCGAATAGTCTAAGCAGAGTCTAATATACGCATCATCGAATCCATTATCACATAGCTCTTGTTTAAGCTCGTCTAAATAATTACTCTCCATATTAATTTGTCCTCTGAAAAATTAGTTGCCGAGATATTTCCACAAAGAGTTCAGCTGTTATTGAAATCATTGCTCGCTTTTCTAGGATCACAAGATTGTGACTTTGATATCAGATGGCGACTCGCCATCCCTGTAGGTTCTGGAAATACCTCGGCTATTATCTATAACCCTTGAACTTCATATTAAAATTCGAAGGGATATACACCAACTTGGAAGGATGAGTAATATTTAGCAGTACAGTCCTTTCGTTGTATAACGAATAAATGTCCGCATTCGACAGACCGACTGTATCCAAATACGCCATCCCCTGTTCCGATAATCTAGGGAACTGATTATCAGTATACTCAAGAAAACCATTGTGAACAAGAGCCTGAATTATATCCAACACCTGCTCGTACGTCATGCCTAAAATATGGACAAGCTCCGTCAAAAAAAATTGTTCACGTACAGTATTCGTATAAATGAGAATAAGCTCGTCCTTCAATTTCATGGATTAAAGTACCTCACCCTTTCGAGCGCTACGTTTTTGGCTGCATTTTTCTTCTCTTTATTATTTGGCTTCAGATGCTTCTTACGCGGGAATATTCCTCTCCATTGGCTGCTCTCATGCCAGAATGAGCTCAACGTATTGTTCGGCGTATTATGATAAAAAGCCATCAATGCTTCAGATTCCTCGTAGCCTAAAGGATACTTAGATCGAATAAAACCACTCTCGAATGTTCTAATTTTCTCTTTATTAATACCACAACAAGTTGCATCGTACACATATTCGGCTTTGAATGCCTTACGATGATCGTTGTTCTTAATCAAGCAAAAATTTATGCTATGGCTCCGAAGGAACGCATCGATTCGTAATACCCCTTCCTCGCATGCTTCAAGTACGATTAAATAGATCGTGATTTCATTTAGTTTTATAAACTGGTTATCTGGAAAAGAGACTACGAATTTCTTCAGAAACTTCTCCATCGTTTCCCCGGTCCCAATCATATCGTCTATAAAAATATAATTCGATACTTGCGTCAAATGAAACTTTTCTAAGATTTGGTCGACTCGAGCATTAAACGATTGCTCTTGCTTCTTCAGTTCATCAATTTTTTTATTGATCGATTTCTGAGCAGAAAGATCTGAGGTATTTGTTTGTTGAGAGATTAAATTATCTTTCTGACGCTTAACTTTATCTAAAGCCATGATTTTTTTTTCAAACTCAGGCAATTGCCGCTTTTGTTTCTCAAAGAAGGTAAAAACATCGCTTAAACAAACGCTCTTGCTTAACTTCATCGTGAAATTACTGTAATAAATCTCGTGAGAGCTCGTTTTTCGATTGTCCTTAGTCACCGGAAAAAACCGAGAGTCTAAAAACAGTTGCCCTTCCGAACTAAATTGGCTCAAAAGATCGTCTCTATATAATCTATCAAATTGCTTAGTCACTTGATTAGAATCGTAATAGACAAAATGCTGAAGAAGCTCTAACAAGAGGTCTACTATTTCATCCGATTGAACGGGCTCGATCCAAGCCCGGGTTTTATTCTCTATGTTCTGCCGTTCTTGTGGACACCCTATTTCCCATTTATCGCAAACACTATCTCTGATTTGAGGGATATGATTCATTACCGCACTCTTGGGCATAGTAACACGCTTCTCTCTATCCATAAAGACTCTTGTTGTATTATCATTCAACAAAATACGATAATTCCCCTTTATTTTCGCTCAAAAAAAGAGCAGACCAACCGATTTCAATCGGCTAGTCTGCTTCCCATTAACTTTGATTTTGCTTGAACGTCGCATTCTGTTATTCCATTGTTTAGAAATCGGATCGATTCGCAGCTCGTAATTATAATAACTAATATAGCGCGTCAGGTAATTGTATGACTGGATCGAAACTTGCTCGTATCGGTCAAGCCCGGAACGTTGGCGAGCCTTTTGTACAGCTGTAGCTGATTCTACTCTCAAATTTCGCCCTATTTATGATACGGTTCCCCCCGATTAATCTTCACCGCGCGATACACTTGCTCGGTCAACACCAGCCGCATCAGCTGATGCGGCAGCGTCATGCGCCCGAAGCTAAGCTTCTGCTGGGCGCGACGCAACACTGCATCGGAGAGCCCGTGGCTTCCTCCGATGACGAATACGACATGGCTCGTACCGTAGGTACCGAGCTTGTCGATCTCAGCGGCCAGCTCTTCCGAGCTCCATAGCTGGCCGCCGATCGCGAGCGCAACGACATGCGCCTCGCTCTTAATATGGGCGAGGATACGTTCGCCCTCGCGTTCTTTCACAATGGACACCTCTGCTTCGCTTAAGGTGTCCGGTGCCTTCTCATCCGCGACCTCCACCATCTGGAACTTGATGTAGGGTGTAAGTCGCTTCGCATACTCTTGGATGCCTAAGACCAAATACTTCTCTTTTAATTTGCCAACGCCAATAATCTGAATAAACATCTTAATCCCTCTTTCCACTTGTATGTATAATGCCATAACTCCACCTAACGCTTATCTCACTTTGGCATCTATTTCTCTCTATCGCATCTTTATGTATTAAACAACTGTACTTGCCTACCTATGTAATAAAGAGTAGCCAACCCTAGTTGCAAATTTGTCCCCTAGATCCACCATTATTCCGCTCTAGCTCATTTTAGATGTTCAAATGACACTTAATTTCTCAAAAGTCCCCATTCTCCATGATTCGCAAGCTTCTAACTGTCATCTATGCACTTATTCCTTACTATCCAACTCTTTCTACTAATTTAAGTGTTGTTTAAGCACTACCTCGTTCCCACGGCTCTTTCATCATTCGGCTTACTAATCTCTTTCATTATTCATTTCACTACTTTCTTTCACCATTCAGCTTCCTTATGCCTTATGCCTTATGCCTTATGCCTTCCTTCATCATCCTTCTTCTCTCACCCATAGGGATTGGTCCTGGACTATTCCAAAGGTCACCCCTACAAACACAAAAAGGGCGCCACATTCACGCCCTTCCACTCACACCACCAAATATTGTGCAGCTTGCTCACATTCAATACATTTCACTGGCGGATCCCAGTCGGAGAATTCAGTCTCCTTCAAATCAACGATATCAGGTGCATCTTCAAATTCGTCAACGAATTTGTCAATCGCCATTTCTACATGTTCTTTGCATACCACGTACATGAATGAAAGCATCCTTTCTGTCTTACACTCTGCTGATGTTTCATCTATTATAACCTGAATGGGGTGAAAAAAACATCATTAATAGTCCAAGACTACCGGCTACTCCACTGGCTTATCGCTAAGCGTTAACTTCACAACTTTCAGTATACCATCACGATAAAAGGTAACTTCCAGCACATCGCCAATCTTCCGCTCATCATACAAGTATTTACGCAACTTCAAGGTAGAGCTGATAGACACATTGTCTAGCTTTGTGATGACATCATTGAGCTTTAGCCCCGCATTTAGAGCAGGTCCTACCGCATCAAGTACCAACACGCCTTCCTTCACGTCAGTCGGTAACTTTAAGTTCTTGCGTTCTTCTGCATCCAGTGGCGTAAATGAATTATTCAGATCTACCGTATATACGCCAATGTATGGACGTGTGATCGTGCCTGTCAACATTAATTCATCAACGATACGCATCACGTAATTACTTGGGATAGCGAACCCAAGCCCTTCTACGCCTGTATCCGATATCTTCATCGTATTGATCCCAATGACTTGCCCACTTAGATTAACGAGAGCTCCACCACTATTACCTTCATTAATCGCGGCATCTGTCTGAATCACTTCCTGCTCCCAATCGTATACGCCATCTTTATTCATAGACACTGGAATAACCCGCTTCGCATTACTCACAATACCCGATGTCGTTGTGTCGCCTAATCCAAGCGGATTACCAATAGCAATGACGGTCTCTCCTAGACGTAAGCTCCCCGAATCACCCATCTCGGCGATCGTATGAACATTCTTGCCATCAATAGAAAGAACAGCAATATCATTTACGACGTCCGTACCAACGACTTTAGCTGGAACCACTTCTCCATCTGTCATCATCACTTCGAGTTCATCTGCTTCAGAGATCACATGATTATTCGTAATAATGTACGCTAGGTCATTCTCCTTCTTGAATATGACCCCTGATCCAAGGCCAGACTCATCCAAGTCTGGTACATCCTTCTTTAAGTCCTTAAAATTTGAAATACTAACAACAGCTGGACGTACATTAGCTGCCGCTTGAATTAATCTCTCAAACGGATCCAATTCCTTCGTAATTGGCGATGTGCTAACCGCCGTTGCTTCAGGGATATCCAAGGGGGCTTCCGTTATCCAACTGAACAGAATAACAGCGACTACGGCACTAATGACCGAACTAATCGCAGAAATCTGTAATGTAGACATCCCCTTACGAGGAGCTTTAGACCACCCTCCAGAATGGGGTTTTACTGTGGTATGCTCTTTGCTCTGTCTTCGTACTTTGGTTGAATAGAATTCATCTCTGAACAACCCCATAGTAAATACCCTCCCTCTGTTCATTCCTGTATGAATAAGATCAAAATGACTTCATCAGCCATATGGTACGTTTCGATCCATGTCATGCTCAACCAATATCTTTCTTCATAGTATATAACACCTTGAACACCATAAAAGTTGCATTATATTTTAACTTTAATTTATATATCACCAAATTACGTCATTATGAATAGGTATTCGATATACAATGGGTCACAATATGGAAGTCTATTGAAATTGGAATAAATATGAGATGTCCGGACTATACTAATCATATGCTACTCTTTCTAGATTCATATCTTCATAGAGCCTTTTAGGCTGTGTTCGTAGTGTTCATTGTAACATATATAACGTGCTAGCATCATCTTTTCATATTGGACATTACTAGGAGGAGTTGGGTTGATTATGCACTTAAAAAAAAGGAGTGATACACAGATGACACATCACAATATTTCATTGGATATCATGCACGTGATGGCCTCATTAGGAGATATGAAAGATGATCATTATCGTAATACCCTTGCCATTAGCACGATCATCGAGTTGCTTGTAGACAAGGGATTGGTTACCCGTGAGGAATTGGCTATAAAAGCCGAGGAATTAGATCAATTTATCGCTTGCTCACCTTATCCCATGGAGTAGGTCGATCATAGTAGGTATCGCATAATTGAAACTCAGACTCTTTGAAAAAACATCCGCGTTCTTCCATTACATCACGCACAGTCATTTTGGCTAAATCCATCATATTGTGATCGCGACTCAGATGCGCTAGATACGCTCGTTTGGTATTGCCCGTAAGAATTTCGCTCATGGCTTCTCCAGACGACTCATTAGAGAGATGCCCTTTGTCGCCGAGAATACGACGTTTCGTATTCCATGGATAACGACCCATTCGTAACAACTCGATATCATGATTCGCTTCTAACACCAATACATCGGCGTTAGAAATAGCATGCTTCACTTTATCACTCACATAACCTAAATCCGTCGCTACGCTTAGCTTCTCATCGCCATCATAGAAATTATAAGCTACGGGTTGCGCTGCATCATGCGAAATACCGAAGGACTCCACTCTTAGTGTTCCGAAGTCTTTGACTTGCCCAGTATCCATAACCAGCCGATTCTCTTCAGCAATCGTGCCAATGGATTTATTCATCGCTTCCCACGTCTTCTCATTCGCGTAGATGGGAAGATTATATTTACGAGCCATCGGGCCTAACCCTTTAATATGATCCGAATGTTCATGTGTAACCAGAATGCCATCAATTTGATCCCCGGTTAACTCACGTTCTTTCAATAACTCATCTAGTCTTCGTGCGCTAAATCCTGCATCGATCAACAGAGTTGCGTCGCCGTTTGTGACTACTGTTGCATTTCCAGTAGAGCCACTCGATAGCACTGTAAAAGATATTCCCATACCATTTCTCTACTCCTTTACTTTCTCTGTCTTGGAGCTAATAACATCCCCACTAATACCTTGTACATAATACACTTCAGTCTCAAGGGTAAAACGCCAAGCTGGCGCTGCCACCTGATTCTCCGAGTTGAACATCTCACCATAATAACCTAATTGGATGTCCTTCACTACGGAATTAGGTGCAATATATTTATTAATTAATGTAGCTAAAGCGTCTACTGCTGTTAGTACCTTATGTTGTTCTTCTTCATTAGATGTAGCCATTTCAATAGGCGATTGCTGATAAGAGATGATCTTTCGATCCGTGTATAATAATTTTAACTTTAATTGATCATTAAATAGTGGCCACTTCTCATCCACTAATGGATGGAATACAAATTCCCCGCTTTCACTCTCCATGGAGTCATAACGATACGACTTAAAATTAGGGATCTGATTGTCCAAGGCTTTTACTAGCTCATTCCCCATGAAGACTAGCTTGCTATCAACAGGCTTCTCTAACTTGACAATATCCATGTTCTGTTCATCAATATAGTGATAATTAATCTTAGGAAGTACTGGGGTATGCGATGGGATCAGACATAGTAACTGAATATTCTTCTGTTGCATGATTCTCTGGGTATTTACATCCAGTGATGTGTAATCCACATTGGTGCTAGCTTGCTCCCTGACATCACTCCATAATTGATAACCCAACACAAGATTTAGCAACAAAAAGGCATAAATCAATACATTTTTAGCTCGTCCCCAATCCATCCTTTAACCTCCTTATCTACTGTCATTACTAAGGTTGCATATGCTCATTGAGTACCACTACCTTACCAGATTTAAGTCCCACAGCCCATGTAGGTGTAAGCTTTAAACCCTCTTCACTACGTGAAGGTATATAAGCAGGATATAAATCCATGACAGCCTTTTGATTAGGAATGGCCTTCAGTTGCTCCCTCAGTTCATCCCCTACAGGCAACATCTTTATCTCTCTTTTCGTATCCTCAGATCGTACATATATTAGAGATCTTTCATACGTTGATACGGTTCCTTGATTCAAGTTAACATGGATGGTTCCATATTTGAATTGTGGTGTTTGGAGAATGGGATACACACCATAATATTGTTGGAATACCACTTCGTTACGGTTAATCCCGCCACCTACAAGGCTTAAACGGTAATCGCCATTCCAGCCTCCATGTTGGTTCACGAAGTCCACAGCAGCTAACACTTCCGTATCCATATCGATTTGACCATCTGGTAGTGCTGCAGGGTCTGTATACCGCATCCATTTTTGCTCTTGCCTCACCTGAAGGCTTCGCTTACTATCCGTATAGATCTCTGAACCATCCTTTTCGCGAATATAACGGGTAATGCTAGGATCGAAGAATAGGTTGCGTTGCATTTGTTCTGTTGTGTACGCATCTACATTCAGTGTCACTTCTACCATTTCCATCTTGGTCTCCGGAATGTAGTACTGACCATTATGTGATGTATATGGCGTCCATGTCAGACCGAAGTCCACATGTTGCTGAACATCCTGAACGGTGAGGTCAACTTTACCCGCTTCATACACAACATCACCTTCCGTACTGAAGAACAATGCATGTGCCTTAGACTCATTATTAACATTGTAAATTAATATCCGATCAATTTGCTCCGCCTGGAATAGAGCATCTGGATGAATCTGCATAACACGCTGTAATAATGTTACCGGAACGCCAGCCCCAAACGTCAATTCAATCCCAGCATTCTGATTTCTAAGTTCTGTAACATTCAAATCTTGAATCGTTCGCCGTTGGAAGTTATCAAATATCCTACCCTCCAGACGAGAGTATATCAAATTATAAAATGTCGAGTTCGGATAGAATAGCGTATGTTTATTGTCACCCATATGAATGATCATTTTATCAGGGAAGATTAGTCGCTCTACGTTCGATTCAGGTCCCATATTCTCAGCCTTAAGATACTGCGTTGCAGACTTAATAACGGAGTCTCCTCCTGGAAGACGATACATGAGATAGTAGCTCTCGATTAGGCTCCCCACAACCAATAAGACCAATAAGATTGATTTCAGCCTTTCCTTCATTTCACCACACCCCTGTCTCCTACTATAGGGAGCGTGAAGGTAACCTTCGTCCCATGCCCGAATTCAGATTGCAGTGCCATTACTCCTCCATGCGCGCTAACAATTTCCCGGGCAATGGATAGCCCAAGTCCCGTCCCACCCATATTCCGTGATCGTGCTTTATCTACGCGATAGAACCGATCAAATATACGATCTAAATCTTTCTTAGGGATACCAATACCGGTATCTTGTACTGAAATGGCGAGTTGCCCATCATCCGTCAACATGGCTTCTATTGTTACAATACCACCCTCTGGTGTGTATTTTAGAGAGTTCGACACGAGATTATCTAATACTTGGTCAATTTGATCACGGTCAAACAAGATATTATCAATACCCTTTTGCACCGTGATTTTAGATGTAATATGTTTTTGTTGCATTTGAAAAGAAAATCGATCAGTCACTTCCTCTAACATTTCAAGCACATCTGTTGGCTGTTTGCGTAATGAGGACTCGTTGTTATCAAGTCTGGATAAGTGGAGTAGGTCCGTTACCAATCGAATCATTCGTTCGGTCTCATTCTGAATCACACCCACAAATCGCCCTGCTAATTGCACATCTTCTAACGCACCATCATCTAAAGCTTCCGTATAGCTCTTAATGGTCGTAAGTGGTGTTCTTAATTCATGAGATACATTCGCCACGAACTCTCTGCGAGAGGCCTCCAATTGTTCTTGCTCTGTGACATCTTGTAATACAGCAATGGTACCTGCTCTGCCGAATTCACGTCGGTGAATCGGAGTAAAAGTCACTCGTACCTTGTAAGAACTAGCTGCATCCTCTGAACTCATATCGAGTAATGTCGTTCGAATAGATCCTTCTTCGAAGGATCTCGTCTGCTCCGAATCTAGTCCTAGCAGTTGTGTAATATCGCTATTGTCCAGTTCTTCGTCATCCATACTTAACATCGCCGCAGCTCGGCGATTGAGAAGCATGACCTGGCCTCTATCATCTGCTGCAATCACACCGTCACTCATATTCGTTAAAATAGAAGCTAACTTATCCTTCTCCTCTTCATTCTGCAAGAGCGCATCTCTTAATCGACTTGTCATATAATTAAAGGCTTCACTTAATTGTCCGATTTCGTCATTACCTAACACGGGCATCTTCTGATCGAAGCTACCCTCTGCAACCGCTGTAGCATGTCGTGTCATTTGTTTAATCGGTTGGGTAATCGTGTGCGCTAGAATGATACTGAGAATAGCTGTTAAGGACAGTGCAATCAACATACCAGAAATAAAAATATTATTAATTCTTCCAATCGTATCATGCAATTCATTCATAGATGCAACGATATATACGGCTCCTACAATCTTGCTATTATAGATCACTGGCTTCGCAACTACCCGTTTACGTTCATTATCCTCATCAATGACATATTCCTCATTATCACTAATGCCTTGGAGCGCTCGGCTAACAACCGTCTGCGTGTTTTTACGTCCTACATAATCTTCATGGGTAGACAGTGAAGTAATCAATACCTTTCCACTGGTATCTAGGACCTGAATCTCTACGCCACTTAGATTAAATAGATTGTTAATAATGACGCCCAGACCTTCAACCGAATTCTTAGCGGCATCGACCTCACCGCCCAATTTCTCTGCGGCCATCACCGATAATAGTTCTGCTTGTTCCTGTAGGTCATTGGTGAAGTTGTTCGTTAGTGAATTCTTCATCGCGCTCACGAAATACACGCCAATCAATTGCATGGCAATGAGAATTAAGAGCATATATACAATGATAAGCTTTGCTTGAACGGTACGAAATATTGAAGCCACCTTCATTACAGACCACCACTCCTAAGGCTTCGCATAACATAGCCAAGTCCCCTGCGTGTCAAAATATATTCTGGTTTACTTGGATTCTCTTCAATCTTCTCACGAAGGCGACGAATGGTTACATCAACTGTACGTACATCACCGAAGTATTCAAAGCCCCATACCGCCTGAAGTAAATGTTCACGCGTCATGACTTTACCTGCATGCTTCACTAAATACACCATAAGTTCATACTCCCGATGTGTAAGATCAAGAGCTTCACCATTCTTAAATACTAAGAACATGTCCGTATCAATAAATAAATCGAAGAAGGCGATACCTTGTTTCTCTTCATCTACGGTTTCCTCAGATGTTTCTGCCATTTTGTTCATCCTACGCATATGTGCTTTAACCCGGGCTAATAGTTCTCTCGTGCTAAATGGCTTGGTCACATAATCATCTGCACCTAGCTCTAATCCTAGCACTTTATCAATTTCCCCATCTTTTGCTGTAAGCATAATGATCGGGAAATATAATTGTGCCGCCCTAATCTCACGGCACACATCCATACCATCTTTCCCTGGAAGCATGAGATCAAGTAGCATTAGATCTGGTTTCTTAGATAGCGCTAATTCTATGGCCGTAATGCCATCGAATGCACATATGACCTCATAACCCTCTTTTTCTAAGTTGAACTTTAATATGTCAGCAATGGGTTGTTCATCATCAACGACTAGAATAGTTCCCTGCATGAATGTATCCCACCTCATAATTCAAGAAATCAGTTATTTGTTCTATACCTATTTTAGCACATCCGTTAGTCTGCCACACTATCATTACTGTTCATCTATAGTAATAAGAGCATTCTCCACATAGGGAGAATGCTCTTATGTCACTTATTAATTCAAATATTTCATCGGGTTCTGGGCAATATCATTCTTTAGGATCTCAAAATGTAAGTGTGTACCCGTTGATCGGCCTGTATTACCCATAATGCCGATGCTGCCTCCCTTGGATACGGTCTGTCCTTGATGTACAGAATAGCTATTTAAATGTCCATACAACGTTGTATATCCATTCTTATGATTGATCATCACAGCTTTACCATATCCATTAATATTTCCCGTGAAGGTGACAACACCTTCATCCGATGCCATAATCGTACGGTTTCCTGATACAATATCAATGCCTTTATGCTGCCTTCCCCATCTTGCACCGTATGTACTCGATATAGTGGGACTACTGACTGGCCATGCAAATTGTCCAGAACCCTGACCAGCAATCTTGGTACCTTGCAACACGACTTCGGTGATTGATTCCTGAATAACCTCTTGTCCAATCCACTGTTCATCGACAAGTTGGCCATTCTCTTTCGTCACTAAGTATTCCATCACTTTGAGCCCTTCTTGTCCAGGACGTACAACCTTTGACTTCCCAGCTTCAAGCTGATCTGTCTTTCTAATCTCAACTTGAGGTGCCGTCACAATCTCCTCCGACACTTGTTCAAGCGTAGTGACTGTAATTGGTAACTTGGGAACAGTAAGCTTTAATGTATCTCCAATTTGGAGATACTTCTCTTTAATTTGAGGATTATTGGTGTAAATCTGCTTCTCCGTTATGCCCAATCTCGATACAATCGAGCTTAGCGTATCGCCTTCTTCTATTGTATACTCGATGGGCGCTTCATTCGTTTGTGTAAGTAATGTTGTTACCTCTTCTGAACTAAGGATAAGATCCGGCGTTGTCTGAATTGGTATAACATTAACATCCTCCACAATATCAACTGATTTCACATTAGACTCTGGTGCACTTGCCACACTTATACTAGAAGCTGGAACAGAGTGGCTCATCTTTTTAAATTGAATTCTTTCTTTCTCAGCCTTCGGTAAATACTGATTCTTGATTTGACTTAATATATCATCTACGGTTTGCTGATCCTTAACGATAGCAACCACTTTACCATCAATTCTCATCTCTACACCTTTAGCATCTGCAACCAGCATACCTTTTAGCTTTTTCAGCGTTGACTCACTATCCACTTCAGCTTTGAAGGCTATTTCAGCCTTCGTCGTAATATCCTTCGTCTGTAACACCATATCGACCTCTGGATACTCATTCTTCAATTCCTGACTTTTTTGACTAAATAATTGTTCGATTTGCGTAGGGTTATCCACGCTCCCAATCATTTCATCCTTGACGTAGACGTTATAGTAGGCGATTTTGTTCGCTTCCACATATTGATTACTTGCGAATACGGCAACACATGTGACTGCAATAAGGGCCATGGATGCGAGTAATATACTTCTTCTCTTATCCATACTTGAACTCTTACCCTTCTGGGAGTAGTCCATCATTGACTTCTTCTTGTTTTCAACCGGCTTTTCTAAAGGAAGAATATACTCCTTCGCACGCATTGATATCTTCCTTACCCAAGCCATACTCTTGAAACCTTTCATGATTTATCTCCTTTGCAACCTATTCTATATTTCATTCCATGGAATGTTTACTCATTCCAAGTCCTTATACTTCCCAAGTATTAATATTAAGTATTCATTTCCAGTAATTAGATAAAAGGTTTCAATTTCTTAACCTTTTACCCCTTAATCACTTTAACATAACTTTTGCAATCAATTCAACTCTTACAAAATAACAAAAAAAACCTGCTATTACGCAGGTCTATCACTCTTATCTATATTCAGCTTGTCTAGAATTAATGACAAATAGGTGACATTGCCAAATGTCATTATCTTTTAAGCAGTAATAAGAGCTTGTCATATTCATCTTTATTAAGATATTTCGATAATATCGCCTCAACGTTCTTCAACTCTTGTTCGGTTAACCCATTCTCCATAGCTACCGTAATCTCTTGAATCTTATCTTGAGGTACTTTGGTCATTAATATTGTAAATATCTCTTCCTTATCCTTATCAATCAAGCCATCCTTCTTACGAACCATTTCGTCAGGTGTAATGATGACCTGCGTATCCTGATCTATTGATCCCGCTTCTTCTGTGTAGGACTCTCCCATGACTGGTAATGCACCAACCGGTGCTTCCTGATCCTCTGTGTCTTCCACTTCATCAGGTTCGATTGTTGATTGATCCTTCTGAGGCACTTTCTCATCCTTAGAGACAATACCCATCATGCCTTGCAATATACTGCCCATCGTAAGCGATCCACTAGGAAGTTGTATATTAAAGCTTTCTAACATCGATTTCAGATAAGTATTCACAATATAACCTGTTGTAAATATAGTTAATATACTTACTAATACTACCGTCAGGAGTATTTTACTAGCCCATCTCAGCATTCTCATCATTCATCCTCCTTTACAGCCCATGATCTGATATCCGTATTCATAACCTTTCATCAGTATTGACAAGAAGAATAGGATTTAATCTGTGCACTTGCCTCACATTCTGCTATTCACACAATAAAAAAGGCCTATCTACCATAGTTATGGCAGACAAGCTTATTCAAATGATGGTTATCTTTTGACTGAAATTTATGAATAGATCGGAATCACTTGATTCGTCTGTTCACGGTTACGTCCCACGGAGAAAATAGCAATCGGTATTCCAGTTAGTTCAGCGACCCTATTCACATAGTTACGCGTATTCTCCGGAAGCTCTTCTAACGTCTTCACACTTGTGATGTCCTCTTTCCAACCAGGTAACTCCTCGTATACGGCTTCACATTCTGCAAGCATCTTTAGACTAGCTGGGTATGCATGAATAACTTCTCCGCGGTATTTATAACCCGTACAAATCTTAACGGTCTCTAGACCTGATAGAACATCAAGCGAATTTAGGGATAACCCCGTTATCCCACTAACACGACCAGCATGACGAACAACAACACTATCGAACCAACCCACACGGCGAGCACGTCCTGTGACCGTTCCATATTCATGTCCTGTTTCACGTATATAGTCACCAATCTCGTTATCTAATTCTGTAGGGAAGGGCCCGTCACCAACACGAGTCGTATAGGACTTGGCCACACCAATCACTTGTTGGATCTTAGATGGCCCTACACCAGAACCAACGCATACGCCCCCAGCAGTAGGATTAGAAGAAGTGACATATGGATAGGTACCTTGATCAATATCTAACATTACGCCTTGGGCACCTTCAAATAATACTTTACGTTTGTCATCAATCGCATCATTAAGTACAACGGATGTATCTGTTACATACTTGCGGATCACGTCAGCATATTCAAGATATTGCTTCAGTACTTGCTCTATATCAAGTGGCTCTACCCCATAGATCTGCTGAAGCACAACATTCTTCTCATTCATCATGTGACGTAACCTTATTTCGAATTCCTCCGCATCCATTAGATCTACAATGCGAATACCGCTACGTGACACTTTATCCATATAACAAGGTCCAATTCCCTTTTGTGTCGTTCCAATCTTGTTCTCACCTTTACGACCTTCTTCCAGTGCATCTATAAGGATATGATATGGCATAATAACATGTGCACGATCACTAATAACCAGATTGTTCGTCGTAAATCCATGATCATGAATATACTTTATTTCCTCAATGAGTGCAGCTGGATTAATAACCATGCCATTTCCAATGACACATACCTTGTCTTCATAGAACACACCCGATGGAATTAGACTTAGCTTAAATTTTTTATTATCAATCAGAATCGTGTGACCTGCATTATTACCGCCTTGGTATCTAGCCACCACATCAGCACTCTCTGCTAAGAAATCTGTAATTTTACCCTTGCCCTCGTCTCCCCACTGTGTTCCCACAACCACTACTGTTGACATACTCATTCCCCTTTTGGCGCTTTAGCACCTATTATTGAAATCTTCAGTCTTTGGGCTTAGCATATGGCAAGAGTAGGTATCCCATACACTGTATTACACTAAAGTAACAACA
The DNA here is from genome assembly GCF_054373195.1 of Paenibacillus sp. CMAA1364. Taxonomy (NCBI): domain Bacteria; kingdom Bacillati; phylum Bacillota; class Bacilli; order Caryophanales; family Paenibacillaceae; genus Paenibacillus; species Paenibacillus sp. CMAA1364. The sequence continues at coordinate 21,086 of NZ_JBITNB010000019.1, forward strand.
ATATTTTAACAGTACATTATTTGTGTGTCAAATATAAAGGCGAACAATCAAGTCGCATTAGACCTGATTGTTCGCCTTTTAAGCAGTATTATGGTGGAAAATACAGATTCCTTATTTATTATCTTATGTTTCGTTAAAAAGGATCTGTCTGAGCACCTTCATAATTAACAAATTTATTGAAGTTCTTGAGAAACACGAGCTCTACGGTTCCTACAGGTCCATTACGTTGCTTGGCAATGATGATCTCAATGATATTCTTCTTCTCAGAATCCTGATTATAGTAATCGTCTCGATATAAGAAAGATACAATATCCGCATCTTGCTCAATGGAACCTGATTCCCGCAAATCACTCATCATCGGTCGTTTATCTTGTCGTTGCTCTACTCCGCGACTTAACTGTGATAGTGCCACTACTGGCACTTCTAGCTCACGTGCGATCTGTTTCAACGTCCTTGAGATCTCAGATACTTCCTGCTGACGATTCTCCCCAGATTTGCCACGGCCGTGAATGAGCTGAAGATAATCAATAACGATCATTCCCAGTCCATTCTCCTTCTTCAGCCGACGACATTTCGAACGTATATCTGCAACCGTGATACCCGGGGTATCGTCGATATAGATCTGCGCTTCGGAAAGAGAGGATATGCCCATCGTGAGTTTTGCCCAATCATCATCTTTGAATTCCCCTGTACGCATGGCATTGGCATCCAAATTGGCTTCCGCACAGATCATCCGCTGCACTAGCTGTGGCGCGGACATCTCTAGACTGAATATAGCTACAGTCTCTTTCGCCCGAACTGCCACATTCTGAGCAATGTTTAATGCAAAAGCGGTCTTACCTACAGAAGGTCTTGCTGCTACGATAATAAGGTCATTCTTCTGGAATCCATTCGTCATTTTGTCTAGATCAACAAAACCTGTTGGTACTCCTGAGGTGCCGCCCTTATTCTCGTGTAGCATCTCAACACGATCGAACACTTCCATCAATACATCACGAATCAGTACGAATCCGCTCCCGCTACGTCGATTGGAGATCTCCAATATCTTGCGCTCTGCATCACCAAGCATACCAGAGACGTCTTCCCCGCCAGTATATCCCTCGCTAACAATCTGCGTTGCTGTACGAATTAAACGGCGCAGCATGGACTTCTCCTCGATAATCTGCGCGTAATATTCTACATTGGCTGCCGTAGGTACGGAATGAGCTAATCTAGCTAAATAACTCACACCACCAATATCCTCTAATTGACCGCGATCTTGTAACAATGACGTTAGCGTGACTAAGTCGATTGGTTCATTATCCTCACCCAACTGTAACATCGCTTCAAAGATTAATTGATGTGGCTTATCATAGAAGTCTTCCGTATTTACCCGTTCCATAGCGGTAATTAGAGCTTCATCCTGCAATAATATAGCACCAATCACAGCTTGCTCTGCCTCTAGGTTCTGAGGCGGAATCCGATCATAGAACTGCTCTCCGCCCATTTTAGCCCTCCACAACAAGAACCTTAAGTGTTGCTTTTACTTCTGGATGTAGCTTCACAGGAATCGGTGTGACACCTAACTGTCGAATAGGTTCACCTAACTCAATTTTGCGCTTATCAATCTTTACACCCTTTTTCGCCATCGCCTCAGCAATCTGCTTACTGGTAATAGCACCGAACAGACGACCACCCTCACCAGCTTTTGCTACTAGTTCAATGGTCATTTCCTCAAGCTTCTTCCCAAGAGCTAACGCTTCATCCTTCTCTTGTTGTTTACGTTTCTCTTCAGCCGAATTCTGATTATCTAGCGTCTTCATATTGCCATCTGTTGCTGGACGTGCTAACCCGCGTGGGAAAAGAAAGTTGGCTGCATACCCTTCAGATACTTCCTTGACGTCTCCCTTTTTTGCTTGACCCTTTATATCTTTTACAAAGATGACCTTCATTCAAACAAACCCTCTTTCTCTTTAATTTGATCCAACACTTCCATGAGTTTATGTTCAGCTTCCGAAACGGTACACTTTAGTTGCACAGCTGCATTCGTTAAGTGACCTCCTCCACCTAGCATTTCCATCACGACTTGCACATTCATTCGACCTAGCGAACGAGCACTAACTCCGATTAGTCCATCCGGTCGTTCGCTTATCACAAATGAGGCTACTACACCCGTCATGGTCAGGAGCGTATCTGCCACTTGTGCAATTAATAATTGCGAAATAACTACATTCGGCTCCGTTACCGCAAGTGCAATCTGTTGATGCACCATCTTTACCTTTTTAATGATCTCCGCCTTAGCCAGGTACTCTTGAAGATCTTCCTTGAGCATTCTTTGAATCATTGCTGTATCCGCGCCACTACGTCGTAAGAATCCTGCTGCTTCAAATGTGCGTGAACCTGTATGAAGTGCAAAGTGTTTCGTATCTACAATAATACCAGCTAATAGCATGGTTGCCTCAATGGGCGTAAGTTGTATCTTCTCATGGATATACTGCAATAACTCTGTCACTAATTCACTTGCTGAAGATGCGTAAGGTTCCATATAGACAAGAACAGCTTCATTAATAAATTCTTCACCCCGACGATGATGATCGACCACAACAACGCGAGAAGCATTTTGAACGAGCTTTGGCTCCATCGTCATAGATGCCTTATGCGTATCTACAACAACCAACAAGCTATGACCCGTTAACATTTGCAAGGCTTGCTCTGGTGTGATAAATCGTTCAACTAAGCTCTCGTCCTTCTCTACTTGTACTAACATACGTTCAATAGAAGGGTTATTACCAGATAACACAATATAGGCTTCTACATTATACATCTGAGCTGCTTTGAGCACTCCGATGGATGCCCCTATGACATCCATATCGGGCAACTTATGACCCATAATAAATACTTTATCACTTTCTTGCATGAGATCCCGAAGCGCATGTGCAATCACCCTTGCACGAACACGAGTCCGCTTCTCCACTGCATTCGATTTACCTCCATAGAAGGACAAGCGTTTGCCAGCTTTGACCGCAGCTTGATCACCTCCACGTCCTAGAGCCATATCCAAGCTTGATTGAGCAAGTTCACCCAATTCGGATATATTAACCGGACCAAAGGCGAGTCCAACACTTAAGGTCATTGGTACCTTCAGATCAGCGGTCATCTCACGAACTTCGTCTAGGATGACGAATCTGCTCTTTTCTAATTCTTGCAGTGATTTATAGTTTAACATCATAAGATAGCGATCTGAAGAAAGCCGTCTAAGATATACATCATATGTCTTTGCCCAGAACGTTATCTCATTCGCTACTTTAGCGATAAGTGATGTCCGTTGTTGGTCATCCATGCCTTGTGAAGCCTCATCCAGGTTATCCAACGATATTAAGCCTATAGCTAACCTCTCATCACCATACCGAGATCGAAGTCCGGCAAGTTCCGTAATATCATGTAAATAGATAAGCCTTTCATCCGGAATAAGAATGAGCTGATAATACCGATCCTCATGCTGTAATTCCACCTGATGTTCTTTATGATGAGATTCCTTACTGTTCTCTTTCTTTTCTCCAAGGGTATCGATGAATTGAGGAAAGAGTTCCTGCAATGGCGTTCCAATCATTGACTTACGTTTAAATATATCGCCCACATACCGGTTATTCCATTCAATGATACGATCCTCACTGTACAATATAATACCGAACGGCAACATGCTGACAGCTTCTGCTTCTACCCGCTTAATTCGGAAAGAAAGACCATTTATATATTCAAGTAGATTTCTGCGAAATGCCATTTCTCTTTTCAACATCATATAGCTTAGAATACCCACAATACACATACAGACTATTCCAAGTGGCCAATTGTACCACGATACAAAAATAACAAGCAGCAATAGTAGCATGAAAGCCAATACGCTATTGTAGCCGTGCCAACGTTTCTCTAGAAATTTAGGCATGACTTCCCACCTTATCCTTTTGGTTTAGTCACTAACTGACGCAATGGAAATGCAATATCTATAATACCCACAATGGCCATAAACGGAAATAATATGACAGGAATGGCGATTAGAAAGGGAACCACGACATGCCATTTGCGGCTATGTGACAAAAAGAAGAAAAAGCCTATCGCTTGAATACAGAACAATACATTTAGCACGGGAACGAGATTGGCTGAAATCATTGTTAGATACCCACTATCTGAATTCAGTGCAATCATTTCAATAATGACCCCAAGTAAATAGTACCATATCAATGATTTAGGTAATCTCCACTCCCTCGCAGGGGCAAGTCTAGATGTGGTGTGACCCATACTTGTCAGAATAGGACGGACAATGGCATAGGCAATCAAGGACATCACAAATGAGCTTATGATCAATGCCGAAGGTATCCTTTGTACGGTCATTTCCATTAACATGTTCATATTCTCATCCGTCAACTGAAGGTCTGTTGAAATAGTGCTATTCGCTAACATATCTTGAAGGGGTCCCATCGTAACATTCACGACATCTTGAATATACCCAGATAGATCGAATTGGAATAAGACTGTACCCATAAAAAGAATTACTAGCATTTCTGTGAGAATCGTTGCACCACCAACAACAATCGTTCGGATTGCTGATGCCCGTCTTTTGAAACATCTGCCCATAAAAATGGACGGAATAACAAAGTACAAGGCTAACAGTAAATAAACCGGGTGAATCAGAAGGGCAACAAGCCAGACTGGAATCACATGGAGTAAGAAACCTTTTGTACTTAACATATTAAATAATACAATCGTCGGCACAATCAAAAGGAATGCCGTTATCATCGATAAATTAGTTAGCAAAGAAAGAATTAGGAGCAAGTAAACACCCGTCCATGCTAACGGTTTCCAGTTCAACTTCAATGGGCTCACCTCTTACGCAAGTGCTCTTCAAGTGTGGAGATATCTTGGTACCACTCCTCCAATTGATGTCCTTCTTGCTTATGTTTTTTAAGTTTGTCAATTAACAACTCGTCAATCTCTCGGTAGGGTACACCTAGCCTTCGCCCTAGAATATAGGAGCTCATAATCAAGCTAGCTATGCTATCACCAACTCGTGCTGTACTACCTTCCCATAGCGCTTTAAATAATCGGGATACATGGTCTACTACTTCTGTCTTTAGCCATTCAATCACTTTAGCACGTTTGGCGACATCTAAATCTTTAGGCATATTGGACACGTTAACCTCCCAGAAAAAGCTTTATTCTTGATTATATCACAAACCTTATTTTTCTACACTAAAAGCCCTTGGTAGCAACCTTTATCACAACTCAGACATGATTAACTTCGACCGAATCCTTGGATACAAACTTCTCGCAATACTCAATGATCTGACTGCGGCGAACAATACCAATGAAACGATTCATATCATCCACTACAGGTACAAAGTTCTGGACTTTAGCTAAATTAATTAAATCTTCCATGTTGGAATTGATTGAGACTGTCTTGTTACTCATCTTTATAGGTATATCCTTCAATAGGATCTTTGAGGAATTCTCAAACGTAACCTTCCCCTCAGAGTTCTTCATATACCATAGTAAGTCACCTTCTGTAATAGTTCCAGCATAGACCCCATTGTTCTCTAACATAGGTACAGAAGTATACCGATGATATTCCATCCGTTCTAAGGTCTGCCTTAATGTTGATTCAACAGTCAAGCATACTACTTCTTGTTTAGGAAGCAGAAAAAATGCAATGTTCATAATGATGTGATCCTCCCTGATCTTGGTACAATGTTCACACTACTTATACGTTTATATTAATCAAATGTTCCAATAGAGGCTAAATCAGCAGCCCTACTCGGTGGGGCTGCTGATTGAAATCATTTACTTGTCGTTTGCTGATCCTCTGGCATCAACAATGCGTGACTGGTTGTCTGGTTACTCATCCAATTATCAATTAAGTCTTGTGCAAATTGAAGATCATCTTCGTTGGCTTTCTCGTAGTAGACTCCATTCCTACGCATATCCTCGCCCATCACTGTGTAACTTGAGATTTGTACATCACTTCCAGTTAACAGCTGTTTGGCTAGATCAATGATGAACTTCGGTTGCATATTGGTCTGAAGATTAGTTCCCATAATATCTAACAACTTAGGAATATTAGTCACTTGGTTCACATTCATCATTTTCTTAGCCACTTGATCTAGGAATACTTGTTGTCTCTTTGTGCGATTGAAGTCACTGTCTTCACGATACCGTACATAATTTAATGCATCTGTACCGTTATACACGTACTGGTTAGCTTTAATCGTGAACTTCTCATGATCGAAGGCCTTGTTTACGATATCCTTTTGAATTGGAAGCTCAATGCCACCCAACGCATCTACAGCATCTCTTAATCCAATGAAGTTAATGGTTGTATAATAATCAATCGAATGATCTAGTAGCATCTCCATGGTGTCTTTAGCCATCTGTTGTCCGCCAAAAGCATACGAGTGGTTAATCTTATCCTTCTTCCCCCTACCTACAATCTCTGTGTAGGTATCCCGTGGGATGGATATCAACAATATTCTTGATTCCTTTGGCCGAACTACTGCATAAATCATCGTGTCTGAACGAGCAGGTTCATTATCACGTTGGTCTACACCTAATAGTAACACAGAGAATGGCTTACTCTGAACCGCAATCGGCTCAATCCTTGGCGTGGTAACATCCTCTTTCAGCGGTTTATATGATTTATCTTCCAACGTACTCTCTACTTGATCCGATAGAAATAGGTCAAAGGCTAGCACAGCCAAAGATTTCCGAAAGGTAAATGTTCCAACAATAATCAGCAATAATATCGTGGCCATGATTGCAATTTTTTTTGTTCTTACATCCATATTTATGTTCCTTCTTATCTTGTGTCATTGAAAGCTAATTCGTGTGCATACCAAACTATTGTAAACTTAATATAGATAAAATGAAACTGGAAAATCACAATTGCCCTAATCTTTACAACTTGATCAGACAAAAAAACCGACCAGGGAATTTTCCTCTGTCGGTTTTATTTATATCCTTGCCATGTGTTCATTATATATCAAACGAAATGGCAAGCAACGAAGTGCTCAATACCTACTAAGCGATATTCCGGGTTTTGCTGTTTGCAAATATCCGCTGCGATGGGACATCGGGTATGGAATTTACAACCCGAAGGAGGATTGGCTGGACTAGGTATGTCGCCCTTCAGAACAATTCGGTCCCTCTTCAATGTCGGATCAGGAATCGGTATTGCTGACATCAAGGCCTTGGTATAGGGATGTAGCGGATTTCTGAACAGTTCTCTTTTAGGAGCCATCTCAACCATTGATCCAAGATACATCACGCCGACACGATCACACAGATGCTCTACAACACTTAGGTCATGGGAGATAAATAAATAAGTAAGGCCTTTATCGCGCTGTAGATCACTAAGTAAGTTAATGATTTGCGCCTGAATAGATACATCCAGAGCCGATACAGGTTCATCCGCAACGATAAATTCTGGATTCATAATAAGTGCACGTGCAATACCTATACGTTGCCGCTGACCACCAGAGAATTCATGGGGATAGCGGTTATAGTGATAGCTAGATAACCCACAGATATTCATAGTCTCCAGAACGCGTTCTTTAAGTTCAGAACGTTTAACCAATCCATGATCTAACAGAGCCTCACCTATCGCGTCACCGACTTTAATTCTTGGATTTAGCGAACTGTAGGGATCTTGAAAGATGATTTGGATCTTCGGTCTAAGATTACGCAATTTATCCTTTGGTAGATTGTAAATATCTTCTCCTTTGAATAACACCGTTCCCGCAGTCTTCTCTTGTAAACGAAGAATTGTACGCCCTATCGTACTCTTTCCACAACCGGACTCCCCTACAAGACCAAGCGACTCTCCCTTATTAATATGAAAGGAGACATCATCAACCGCCTTAACGTGGCCCACCGTTCGAGAGAATACGCCACCCGATATGGGGAAGTACTTCTTAAGTTGATCCACTTCTAGTAATGGTTGGCTCATTGTACTTCACCCCTTTCTTCATATAACCAGCAAGCTACTTTATGATTGGCATTGGCATGGGAGTGATACGGTGGTTGCTGCGCTCTGCAGATATCCATAGCGAACTCACAGCGTTCATGGAAGTGGCAATTGTCTGCTAAGTCTACTGGATTGGGAACCTGACCAGGTATAGAATATAACCGATCCTGCTCTTTATTCATTATCGGCTTTGCTTTGAGGAGTCCTTGCGTATATGGATGCTTCGGCTCTTTAAACAATTCTATCACAGGCGCCTCTTCAATCACTTTTCCAGCATACATCACCACTACATAGTCAGCCATCTCAGCTACAACACCCAAGTCATGGGTAATCAGCATAATAGACGTCTTAAGTTTGTCCTTAATATCACGCATTAGATCCAATATTTGTGCTTGTATGGTTACATCGAGCGCTGTCGTTGGCTCGTCAGCAATAAGTAACTTAGGGTTACAACCAAGAGCGATCGCGATCATAACTCTTTGACGCATACCTCCACTTAATTCATGTGGATACGATTCATAGATTTTGTCTGGACGTGAAATACCGACTATATCTATCAGTTCAATTGCCTTCAACCTAGCATTCTTACGATTCATGCTTAGATGAAGCATAATAGGCTCCGTAATTTGCTCACCAATCGTTAATACTGGATTAAGAGAAGACATCGGTTCTTGAAAGATCATGGAAATCTCGTTGCCTCGAATGAAGCTCATCTCACGCTTGCTCATCTTTAAGACATCTTTACCTTCAAATAGGATTTCCCCACCAGCTATCTTTCCCGGTGGCATTTCAACTAAACGCATTAAAGACATGGCTGTAACGCTTTTACCACATCCTGATTCACCAACGACACCCACCGTCTCACCTTCACGGATTGTAAAGCTTACATCATCGACTGCCTTTACAATTCCTTCTGACGTATGAAAATGCGTTTTTAAATTACGAAATTCTACTAATACTTTAGCCATATCGCATCTCCTATCTTAAGCATCCGTATGCCCTATTTCTTCATTTTTGGATCCAGGGCATCACGAAGGCCCTCTCCGATAAGGTTAATTGCAACCACTGTTGTAAGTATACATACACCTGGAGGAACCCATAGCCATGGTCTTTTACGAAAATCGATCATATTATTGGCTGCTGAGATCATATTCCCCCATGATGGTGTTGGAGGCACTACACCAAGCCCCAGATAACTTAATGCGGATTCAGCTAGGATTGCACCTGCTACACCTAACGTTGCTGACACAATAATGATGGGAACGACGTTAGGAATCAAATGACGAAATATTTTACGACGATCACGTAACCCTAACGCTTCCGTCGCTTGCATAAATTCCATTTCTCGAAGAGATAATATCTGTCCACGAACCAGTCGTGATAATCCTGTCCAACCCAACACACCAATAATGAGCATAAGGAAATAAATTCGATGACTAGAGTCCACCTTTAGATCGGATAGAACGGCACCCAGAATAATTAGAATAGGTAGTGTTGGTAGTGCCATAAATATATCGGCAATACGCATGATAATGACATCTACCCATTTACGATAAAAGCCTGAGATAGCGCCTAATGTTGCCCCAATCGTAACCGATATGGAGGTAGCTACCAATCCAACAGTCAAGGAGATTCTCCCTGCAAGCATGACCCTTAACAGAATATCTCTTCCTAGCTTATCGGTTCCTAACCAATGTTCTGCTCGTGGTGAGAGATTCTTATCGGCAATGCTATAATCTTCTACTGTATAGGGGGAGAACAGCGGACCTACAAAGCTAAGTAAAAACATAAAAACGAGTAAAATCAACCCCATTAATGCTAATCGATTCTTCACAAAGCGGTGCATCGCTACTCGCCAAGGAGAAGAAGGTGCTTTGTTTTGAACTTGTGCCTTTGTTTCTAATTGTGCTGTATTTACCGACAAATGAATCTCCCCCTACTTTAAGCGAATTCTTGGATCTGCCACGCCGTATAAAACATCCGATAGTAAATTCCCTAGTAGTGTCAGCACCGCAAGGAATACAATGAACCCTAGCATGAATGGATAATCTCTCATACTGATGGATCCTAAGTACACTTGCCCAATACCCGGCCAAATGAATACCTTCTCCAATATAATTGCACCCCCGAACAACGCAGGAAGTTCAAATCCTAGTAAGGTTATTGCCGGAATCATGGCATTACGCAAAGCATGTTTGAAAATAACAGTCCGTTCCTTGAGACCTTTAGCACGTGCTGTTCTTATATAATCCTGACGGATGACATCGAGCATCGAGGTGCGGAAGTAACGTGTCAGACTGCCCGTACTAATCATCGTCAACACAATAGTGGGGAGAAGCATATGATGAGCTACATCCATGATATGGTCCCATCCCGTAGCCCCAAGTCCTGCTGTGGTCATACCGCCTACGGGGGTAATCCCAAGATTTAGACTAACTATTAATATTAATAGGAGTCCTATGAAGAATGAGGGTAACGACATGGATATGAATATGAATAGCGTAATCATCTTATCCATGAATGAATGCTGGAATTTCGCTGAGAACACACCAGCAAATATAGCTATAATCCAACTCAATATAAGACTTGTAAATGCAATAATAACCGAATTCCAAACATACGTGTTGATGACCTTCGTGACAGGTTTCTTATGTTGTAAGGATTCACCCATATCACCCATTGCCATATTTCCTACCCAATCTATATAAGCCTTTGCCACCGGCTTATCTAGTCCGTATATCTCGCGTAGTTGGGCTTCTTTGGCTGCAGTCATATTAGGAGAAGCTTTAGCTGTAATATAATCCCCTGGTACCAACCGTGATATCGCAAATACAATCATCGTGATACCAATGAGTGTAGGGATCATTTGTAGTAGTCTTCGGAATATGTACTGCTTCATATAATTCCTCCTGCCTTTATAATGGGATATGCCCAGCCCACATAGGCTGAGCATATCTACTATTATTCATTTCATCTTACTTTTATTATTACTTTGCAATTTCTATTGTGTCTAAGCTATTCGTAAAGTTCTTATACGGGGTTAAATCGAACCCTTTAACTCTAGCGTTAACTGCCCACATATCTCTTCTTTGGTACATGTAGATATAAGGTAGGTCCGCATTGAGCTCTTGATACATTTCCTTATAAATTAATTTACGTTTCTCTTGATCTAGTTCAGACTTACCTTTCTTCATTAACTCATCCACTTTAGCATTGGTGTAACCAATATCATTTTGTGAACCATCTGTAATATACACGGTATTATCTGGATCAGGAGTCAAGCCCCAAGCTGCGAAGAACATTTCGAAATTCCCCGAATCCTTCTTAGCCATAATCGCATTGAAATCAAGCGTCTCTGCAGAAATCTCAATACCTAACTCTTTATAGTTCTTTGTCATAATCGGAAGCAATGCATCTACAACTGGATTATCTGCTGTTGCAGAGAACTCAATTTTAAGCTTCTTACCGTCTTTCTCACGAACACCACTTGATCCAACTACCCAACCTGCTTCATCCAGAAGTGATGCCGCCTTCGTGAGATCAAAGTCATACGTTTCAACCCCCTCTTCTGTGTACGCCCAGCCCACTTTAGATTCAGGAACGTTAATTACATCAGCGTACTTACCATAGATACCTTCAACGATTTCTGCACGATTCAGACCGATGGTAAGTGCTTGACGCACTTTTACATCAGCAAATTTATCTAATTTATGATTAAACGCAACGTATCCATAACCATTTGTCGGGTAAATGTGTACATCTAGGAATCCTAAGGATTGCAATTCCTCAACGTTATCCTCATTAACTGTAATCATATCCATATCGATCTCACCAGCTTGTAACATCGCTAGCTTCGTATCCTCTGTTGTTGCTTTGAAGATTAAGTTCTTAATCTTTGGAGCTCCTTTGAAGTAATCCTGATTCGCTTCAAACACAACCTCTTGCCCTGCCGCATAACTCTTCAGAACATATTTACCACTACCAACGGGCTTATCGTTTAGTTCCTTAATGGAATCTAGCTTACCGAACTTATACCCTTTGCCGTAGTACGCTTCTGGCATGAATGAAATATCACCCAATGAGTCTTTGGTTAATGCCGTTTTCTCAGTTACATTGATTTCAATGGTATTATCATTTGTGACTTTAACACCAGAGATATCTTTAGCTTTTCCATCAAAAAAGTCCTGCCCACCAGCAATTTTCAATGACAGAATATCAGACTCTCCATCATATGTAGGATCATGAAGGACCTTAAGAGCGAATAGATAATCGTTCACTGTAACTGGTGTTCCATCACTATATTTCACACCTGATTTCAATACAAATGTATATTTCAGTCCATCTTCAGAGACATCAATACTTTCAGCAAGGTTCTCCTTATAAGTACCATCTCCTTGGACTTGAAGGAAACTATCAAATAGGGTTTCAACAACATATCTATCATAAGCAGTCGACCAGAACAATGGATTGAAGGTACCATTCGGTGCTGGCATACCTACAATGAAAGTGTCCGCACGGTTTAATGCTTGTGCCGGGTTAAGTGACTTGTCACTAGCTGGGAATACCCCATCATTCTTTCCCTCGTCGTTTGCTGTTGGTTCCGTTGGTACTTCAGGTGTAGTCTCATTCGTCGCAGCTGGCGGCGTGTCCTTTGTAGGCTCAGCTGTATTCCCTCCGGAGCAAGCTGAAATTATCATCATCATTATTAACATCATTAGCATCATACTTGACAGTTTCTTCTTCAAAGTAAATCCCCCTATAGATTATTTAAGAACTATAACCATGTTACAATCCAGAAAAAAGGATACATTTTAAATGATCAACCTCCTAGAGTCATCTTGAATTAGTAAATCCAGACTTCTATAGATGTTTTTCATGATGTCATATGATCTGCCCCATTACATATACGCAATATCGCGATAACGTATTAAAGCTGTAATGCATAATAAACCAATGGTCAATAATAGCGTTGCAACTTACCTTTAATGTTAAATTTATGTAATCATACAATCTTATAGGATCTTTCGTCAACTCTTTTTTGTAAGGGTATACATTTTATTATGCCTTATTTCGCCTCCATCCTATTGATTGTATTAGTCTATTAAATTAAACATAAAGAAGAGGTAGCTACGTTAATAGCTACCTCTTCTTATAACATGCAATATACTACTATTCAGTAGTATAAGGCATCAATGCGATTTGACGTGAGCGTTTAATAGCTATTGTCAAAGCACGTTGGTATTTAGCGCTAGTGCCTGTTACACGACGTGGCAAGATCTTACCGCGTTCGCTAACAAACTTCTTAAGCAAATCAATATCTTTATAATCAATGTGAGTAATTTTATTAGCAGTAAAGAAACATACCTTTTTACGTTTATTACGTCCGCCACGGCGTGCCGGTCTCTTATCGTTATCAGAAGATTCTCTTGGTTTAAAAGCCATGCTAGTCAGTCCTTTCCATAATTAAAATGGCAAATCATCATCCGATATATCTATCGGTTTTCCGTCATCGGAAAAAGGATCTTGAATGTTGTTTTTATTGCGCGAGGTTTGATTACCGCGTCCCTCGCCTCCATAAGAAGGTTCTTCACGCGTTGCACTACTACCTCCACCACTACCGCCTTCGCGGTTGGATGACTCCAAGAAACGAACATTATCAGCAATAACCTCAGTAACGTATACACGTTTACCTTCGTTATTCTCATAATTCCGAACTTGAATGCGTCCTTCTACTGCCGTCAGACGGCCTTTACGCAAATAGTTGGCACAAGTCTCGGCAAGTTGTCTCCAGGTTACGATCGGAATGAAATCCGCCTCGCGTTCCCCGCCTTGAGCCGTAAATGGTCTATCTACAGCAAGCGTAAATTGCGTTACAGCTACTCCTGTAGGAGTGTAGCGCAATTCTGGATCCTTCGTTAATCGGCCGATCAGAATGACACGATTCAACAATTTAAGTCCCCTCCCTCAAGCGATTTAATTACAAAACCGCAAATGAATTAAGCTACGTCATTAGTAATGAGATAACGAATAATATCGTCAGAAATTTTCATAAGACGCTCAAGTTCGTTAATTACTTCAGGTGTACCGTTGAAGTTAACTAGAACAAAAGTACCATCATTAAATTTCTTAATCTCATACGCAAGACGGCGTTTACCCATTACATCATGCTTTGTAATTTCTCCACCATTGGAGATGATGCCTTGGAATTTTTCGACTGCAGCTGTGACTGCATCCTGCTCGATGTCAGGACGAATAATGTACATCACTTCATATTTGCGCATATATTTTCACCTCCTCATGGACTCACGGCCCCCGATCAAATGTCAGGAGCAAGGAACGAGCTTTAACTCGCACCTAAACATTATATCTGATTCCTATACTAACTGCAAGTCTATTCTTTAACACTCCAATCATTGGACACATGATTATCTGTAATGAGCACACACTAATGAGGTAATTCAATAACAATTCAAGGAGGATGAGGTCATGGGTGAACATACAGAATTTAGAACTGGAGATAAAGCACCGAACAATGGACACTATATGGAGTTCGGGGAGATTGGCATTGATACAGCTATCTTGAACCCTAAACACGCTAAACTTCAAAAGGGAGAGCGATTTCCTAATACGACGAACCAGAACCGCAAATGGAAGATGAAAGACAAAGGCAAGTCCCATTAAATTAAATTATTATTAAACACATTCAATTTAGATGTATAACATTGGACCTACCTGTTCATAATACAATTACGCGGTGCATGAGAGAGGTGTGGTTCCGTTGGACTATATAGGTCAAGCAGTAACGATATCAGCCTTTCATTAGGATGACATTCGTTTCTGTGAGAAATATAAGCAAGAATTAGCCTAGGTTTAGCTTTTCTTGAGTTACAGACAAATCACCGGAAGTCTAATGTTTCACTTAAAATGTGAATGTTTAAGAATTCCAAATCGACACGTACCGCGGTCACAAGAAGGGTCCTCACGGACTCTTCTTTGGCATTATGGCGTATAGACGATGATCGTTCAATGCATGAACATGAACTTCCCCCTTCACTCACTATATTTTCGCATTATTGGTAGATAAATTTCGGATTACAAGCAAAAGGACCCAGGCTACATATCGTAGACTGGGTCCTTGTTTACAATATATTCATGGCGGAAAGAGTGGGAGTCGAACCCACGCACGCCTTGCGACGCCTAACTGATTTCGAGTCAGCCCCCTTGGACCTCTTGGGTACCTTTCCACAGCAGAATTTATTATATCGTGATCATCAATAATTTGCAACCTTTCATAGCTTGGACAGACAACTTATTGCGTGATATCGGTAGAGGGCGCTATGGAACGAAGAACCTTCTTCAAATTCTTCTCGAACTTCAACCGTGGAACAAGCACACTGTGTTTACAACCCACACATTTAATTCGAATATCCATACCCATGCGAATGATCTCCATTTCATTACTTCCACACGGATGCTGTTTCTTCATTTGTACGATATCACCTAATTGAAATACCTTACGTTCCACTTTAACCCTCCTCTGCGTCTATTTTTAATGGCGTTTGTTCAAAAGCACGCTTTAGGGCCATTTGGATTTGACGCTCCACCTCATCACGAGTATTTGGCAAACAGTCCGCTACGATACGAACCACAAATTCATTTGCATTTAATGTTTGTACTCCAAGTACATCTGGTGATGCAATCATTTGAATACTTTGTTCATTTAGATCCTTTAATGTTTCTTGAATGAATGCAATGGTAGCTTCCACATGATGTTCATTCTTCATTGGAATATCTACGATAGCCAGTGCGTTAGATAAAGAATAATTAGTCACTGTTGTTATGCCACCGTTGGGTAGAATATAGACTTCTCCAGTGTGACTCACAAGTCTCGTCGTCCGAAGTCCAATCATTTCAACTGTACCTCTGAACGTACCTGTCTGAATGACATCACCGACCGCGAACTGATCCTCTAATATAATAAAGAACCCTGTTATAACATCCTTAACCAGGCTCTGTGCGCCAAATCCTATGGCAAGACCCAGCACTCCGGCACCTGCAAGTAAAGGGGCTAATTCAAAATTGAATTCACCCAATACAATCAGAATTAGGATGAAGTTACACATAACAGATGTGACATCTTTTAATAAGCCACCTGCTGTTATTAACCTACGGGAATTCATTCTTAGTTTACTTTTTCCCTGATGAATTAGAGAACGATCAATTACTTTGTATACAATGCGAATGACCAACCGGCTAAGTAAAAAGATAATAATTAATCTTACACTTGCAACGAGTACAGACGTCCACATGTCTACATCGCTTAACCAGTTCCATATTCTATCCTTCAATTGCAGCGCCTCCAATATGACAGCCTCAGTCTCTCACTTTTTAATTCTACATAAGGCAATATTATTCTCCTTACTCACGGATGATTTCATATTGATCTAAGTTGTTTTTCATAAATATGCCCCTTATTTCAACCTTCTCTTGTTCAATAATATCTTGTACTACAACCAACTGATTACTAGGAAAAACAATGGATAATGCGCAACCCGCTGTTACATCTTTTGGCGTGGGAAATAAGTCGATCTCAATATCTGCATATTCTAGCAACATCTCAGCTCTCAAAGCTTGTTGTGTAGAATCAAATGCAATAAGGAGGTATTCTTCCATTGATATTTGCTCCTATTTCATCATGATAATACTTAAGTTCAGGATATCCAATAGATTCGATGAATCTAACGTATAATTAACCCTCTCCATCCATATACTAGATAATACTATTTAGCAGTGAAAGGGAGATACTATGAACTCTTTGTCCAAAACGTTATCAAACCAACAACCTACTTGTTTAAAAGTACCATATACCAATCCGGAAATCCATTCAGTACTCAAGCACCGATTGCTTTTTCATCTTTCACAGGTAAAGGAAGAACAACCTATTGTTATTATTTGTGTTGGTACCGATCGTTCTACTGGAGATAGCCTGGGTCCACTTGTAGGCACCTCGTTATCTCGTTACAGAAGCCGTCTATTTCACATTTACGGTACCTTAGAAAATCCTGTTCATGCTGTTAACTTAGAAGATTCCATTTCCAACATTTATAAGACCTATCATCAGCCATTTGTCATCGCTATTGATGCTTGTTTGGGACAATCAACTAGTATTGGTTGTATCCAGGTGATCGATGGTCCATTATCTCCTGGAACTGGCGTGAATAAAAAATTGCCGCCTGTTGGCGATATCCATTTAACTGGAATCGTTAACGTCGGCGGTTTCATGGAATACTTCGTATTGCAGAACACTAGATTAAGTCTAGTTATGCGATTATCTGATATCATTTCATTCAGTTTATACACAGCAATTAAGGATTGGAAGTCCCGTTCAGCAATTTTTGCTTTGCAAGAGTAATTGCTCTTTTCTCTTCTGTTGATAACGAGTGTGTTGAATCACCCTGTTTAATGGGTTTGGCATAAATATACGAGTTATCTCGGTTATAGATGGATGTTAAAACAACACCATCTGAATGGTCATCTATCATTGCTATAGAGAAGCTGAGGTCATTTCCTCGTTCCTCAAATGCATTATATCTAATCAGACCGACATTTCCCTTTACACATTGTATTTTATGGACAGTGTCCTCTAACATACTCTTTTGCTGATCATGGTCATCTTCTAATCGATCGAGTTGTATCTTTAAATTAATCAGAAGGCTCTCTAGATTATCGACACCATTGCCAGACATCATCTGTTCGTACCTGCGACGTAGCTTATTCAACTTAAATAGTTGGGTAAACATTAAGATTAATAATACAAACACAATAAAAATAATGATTCCAATATATATTGCTAAGTGTTCCATAATTAAAGCGTTGAGATCTGCCATTGATGTTCATTCCTTTACGATGACTTGAAATTAATAATTATTATAGAATATAACTTATTGGTTCAATCTATACATTTGTTGCATCGCCTTAATCAGAAGGTCCACTTCACAATCTGTCGTATTCACACCTACACTTACACGTACTGCCCCACTTTGATCTGTGCGCATAGCATAATGAGCTAAGGGCGTACAATGGAATCCTGCCCGAACAGCAATATCATATTCACGATCTAGTCGAAAGGCTATTTCCGATGATTCATAGTTATCTAGGACAAATGAAACGATACCTGTACGTGGACAACCTAACTCCGGCCCTAGCAGCGTGATCCCCGGAATATCCATCAAGCCCCCCATAAGTTGTTGGGTAAGATCCCACTCATGTTGATATATTGACTGTACGGTAAGCCCGGCCACTTGCTGTATGCCTACCTTTAGACCCGCAATACCAATCGTGTTAGGTGTTCCAGCTTCATAACGATCTGGTCGCACAGAGGGTTGTTCCTTCTCTTCTGATTGACTGCCTGTTCCTCCATGTATTAGTGGCTCAGGGTCTATGTGTGCTGCAATGTACAACCCACCCGTACCTTGAGGTCCTAGCAATCCCTTATGACCAGGAAATGCCATCATATCCATATTCATTTGATTCACATTTATATCAAGTATACCTGCACTTTGTGCGGCATCAACTAAGAATAAGGCCCCATATTGATGTGCAAGCATGCCAATCTTTTCAACTGGAAGGATACTTCCTAACAAATTGGAACTATGTGTACAGACGACTAATCTTGTGGGTCTTCTTAATGCTAATTCTAACTCCTCAAGATTCAACTGACCTTTATCATCAACCGTAATATACTCAACTGTTATACCCTTTGTTCTCTTTAAATACTCTAGTGGCCTTCGAACAGAATTATGTTCAACCATGGTAGCAATCACATGATCACCTTCTCGCAAGACGCCTTTAATTGCAATGTTTAGTGCATGAGTTGTATTGCTAGTAAACGCAATGTCATTTGGGTTATGAATACGAAATAACTTCGCCAATTCCATTCTACACTCAAAAAGAACACGGCTAGCTTTCACTGCCATCGTATGGCTTCCTCTACCTGGATTAGCAGCGGATTCCTCCATCGCTATTTGCATGGCAGTTAATACACCTGATGGTTTAGGCCACGAAGTGGCTGCATGATCTAAATATATGATTTGAATCCACCCCTTAAGACGCAGAAAAACATATCCCTTCCTACCTCATAGGAATATTTCAAGATACGTCTTTCCACATTTACATCATTTCGTTATCTGCAATCATTCAACATGTATGCTTGGTCTCTATTGCAACAATTCGATCAAACGTTCTAAATCTTGCTTGCTATAATAATTTAATTCGATTTTACCTTTATCTTTATTGTGTTTGATTTTCACGGTTGTTTTGAATCTATCACGGAGGGATTCCTCTACATGTTCGATATATGGATCGTTTCTCTTAGCCACTGGTTTTTGAATTTCAGTGGGTTTGCGATCTAAGTGTTTTACCGTCTCTTCTAATTCTCTGACGCTCCACTCACGATCCACGCATTGCTTAGCTAATTCTATAATGGTATTGGTATCTTTAATTCCCACGATAGCTCTGGCATGGCCCATAGATAATGTTCCACGTGAAACATAATCTTTCACTTCTTCAGGTAAAGCTAATAACCTCAAAAAATTGGCAATATGAGATCTGGACTTTCCTACTTTTAACGAAAGTTCCTCTTGTGTTAATGAATACTGTTCCATTAATCCTTGGTATGCTACAGCAATCTCCATAGCATTTAGGTTCTCTCGTTGTAAGTTCTCAATTAATGCAATCTCCATCACTTGTTGATCCGTGAAGGAGCGTATTACTGCTGGAATCGTCGCCTTATCACAATATTGAGACGCTCTAAATCGGCGTTCACCAGCAATAATCTCAAAGCCTTTTAGAACCTTTCGTACAATAATAGGTTGTATAACACCGTGTTGACGAATAGATTCAGCTAATTCATGGATCGCTTCCTCTTTAAACTCCTTACGAGGTTGATACGGGTTTGCTCGTAATTGACTTAATGGGATTTCTACAATTTTGTCATCATCATTAATCGAAAGCGAGGGAATTAATGCATCTAACCCCTTACCAAGACGCTTACTCATATGATATCAACTCCTTCGCCAACTCTAGATATACTTCCGCGCCCTTGGAACGAGGATCATACGTAATGATAGATTGACCATGCGAAGGAGCTTCACTTAAACGCACATTTCTTGGGATAACGGTACGATATACCTTGTCTTGGAAATACTTCTTCACTTCTTCGATCACTTGAATGCCAAGATTCGTTCGCGCATCAAACATCGTTAACAAAACGCCTTCAATTTTTAGAGTAGTATTAAGATGCTTCTGAACAAGTCTAATTGAATTCAACAGTTGACTTAGACCCTCTAACGCATAAAATTCACATTGAATAGGTATCAATACAGAATCGGCTGCTGTAAGTGAGTTGATTGTTAGAATTCCAAGAGAAGGCGGGCAATCAATCAGAATATAATCATACATATCTCTGACTAAATGCAATGATTTCTTTAGTCGTTGTTCTCTGGAGATGGTTGGTACCAATTCTATCTCTGCGCCAGCTAATTGAATAGTGGCTGGAATAATATGCAGACCCTCTACATTGGTAGGGTTGATAGCATCCTTTGGGTGGACTTCGTTAATAATAACATCATAAATACAATTCTCTACATCAGCCTTATTAATTCCTACACCACTTGTTGTGTTTCCTTGCGGATCTATATCTACAAGAAGTACCTTCTTGCCTAACGTAGCCAAGCAAGCGCCTAAATTCACGGATGTTGTAGTCTTTCCAACCCCGCCCTTCTGATTTGCTATGGCAATAATTTTGGACACTTAATTCACCTCTATATATATTGGTCTCAACATGTTGTTTATGAAATGCGCTTTATGCATTTAGTATGCTGTTTTATGATCTTTTGGGTATTTGAATTACAATTTCATAATGATCATCATGATCCTTTTCAGTTGTCTTAATAGACATGCCCGATCCAGAAACCATATCAATGGATTGTCTAATTGTATTTAATGCAAGTCGAACATCTTTAGAATATGAGATCCGTTTTGACTTCTTAATTTCTGTCGACTCTTTATAATAAGCAACTCTGGCTTCTGTCTGCTTAACATTCAATTCCTTAGAAATAATCTCAGAGAGTAATTTCAATTGTTTCTCTTCTGTTGGAAGACCAAGCAAAGCACGTGCATGTCGCTCAGTAATTTTACGTTCCATTAACGCTAACTTTACTGTTTCAGGAAGATGTAATAATCTCACCTTATTAGCAATGGTAGACTGGCTCTTACCAAGCCGTTGTGCAAGACTCTCTTGCGTTAATTGATGTAATTCGATAAGGTTCTGATAAGCTACAGCCTCTTCTATCGATGTCAGCCCTTCACGTTGCAGGTTCTCAATTAATGCGATAGAAGCCGCCTGTGAATCGTTGAAGTCTCGTACAATTGCTGGAATCGTCTCTAGACCAAGCTTGGTTACAGCTCTCCATCTACGTTCCCCAGCTACTAGTTCATACTTATCATTTCGATATCGAACAACAATAGGTTGAATAACACCCAATGTCTTAATCGTCTGACATAGTTCATCTAATTTCTCATCATCAAAAATAGTGCGCGGTTGGAAGGGGCTCGAGACGATATCACCAACTGGAATTTGTCTAACTTCATCTCCGTTGCTACGCTCATTTAGGCCAAATAATTTAGAAAATTGTTCTTTCATTCCGTATATTACCACCTAGTTTCATAATAGTACTGATTCTTCGTGAGTTAACCTACTCATTTACCACCACGACGTCTGCAGTACCTTCTAAACACTATACAAAGTAACAATTCCGTATCCTTTGTATGTTTATGGACATTCTACTTTTTTGTAAGAGTCAATCTTCCGCATGCAATAACATGTAAGTTCTATCTAATCTATTCTATCACTTTCTATCGTATAATCATATTGTAACCTTATCATTATTTTTAATTAATTGTTATTTTTTGATAGGTTATGGCTATTTGTAGGCTTATACTATCGTTAGATTACATTTGTTAATTAAACACCTTTTACAAAAAAAATATACCCCCACAATAAGGGTATATTCTGAAAATATTCATAATGTTTCACGTGAAACATTATAATTCTTTTATACCAAGGGAGTCTTTGATGCTACACCTGGACTTCTCGGGTATTTCTGAGGCGTTGAGGACCTTTTCTCGACAAAAATAATATGGCGTTCAGCATCTTCCACAGGCAGTACAAATCGCTCGACTTTATTCAATTTACCTTTTAATTGTTTAAAACTGTATGATGCTTCCATTATCTCTTCGCTCGGGTCGTTACCCTTCATGGCAACAAAAGTACCATTCACGCGCACAAATGGCAGGCAGAATTCATTCAGTAAAGCTAACTTTGCCACCGCTCTAGCAGTTACTATATCGAAATGATCTCTGTACCCTTGCTTATGGCCCCACTCTTCGGCCCTTCCATGAATCAGTTCAACATCTGTAAGCTCCAATTTTTCGACAATATTCGCAAGGAACGTTATTCTTTTATTCAATGAATCAATAATAGTCAGTTTTAAATCTGGAAAACAAATTTTAAGTGGGATTCCAGGGAATCCAGCTCCAGAGCCAATATCCGCTAATGTTCTTACACCCTTCATGTCCATAAAGAATGATAAGGAGACCGAATCATAGAAGTGCTTCGTATATACTTGTTCTCTCTCTGTTATTCCCGTCAAGTTCATCTTCTCATTCCAACTTACTAACTCATTGAAATATATCTCAAATTGGTTCAACTGATTTTCATTTAATTCTAAACCGTGTTGTTGCAGCCTACTCATAAATAGTTGTTGTGTAGAATCCATCATCTAACCCCTTGCCGCAGTAACACGATTATAATGCTGAAGATAGATAAGTAGAACAGAGATATCCGCAGGTGATACACCTGCAATACGTGATGCTTGACCAATTGAGAGTGGACGTATCTTGGCTAACTTCTGACGGGCTTCAATAGATAATCCCTTGATTTCCTCATATATAATGGTCTCCGGCATCTTTTTCTTTTCCATCTTGAGTAATTTCTCAACATGCAACATTTGTTTCTCAATATAACCAGCATACTTAATTTGAATTTCAACTTGATCCTTCATTTCACTAGTTAATTCATAAGGAGAAGGTGATAATTGTTCAATATGACTATAATTTATCTCTGGTCGACGCAATAGAGCTAGCATGTTAGTGCCATCTTGAATGCGAGTAGAATCTGATTGTTCTAAAAGAGTATTTACCTCGCTAGGTCTAGCCTTCTCTATTCCCAATCGTTCAATTTCAAGTTCAACTAGTTTCTTTTTGCTAAGGAACTTCTCATATCTTTCGTCTGAGATCAATCCTATTTCATGACCTATCGGTGTAAGACGCAAATCTGCATTGTCATGACGCAGTAATAAGCGATATTCCGCGAGTGATGTTAATAGACGATATGGTTCATTCGTTCCTTTCGTAACTAGATCATCGATTAATACACCTATATACCCTTGGGAACGAGTTAGGATAATAGGCTCTTTGCCTTGTACCTTACGCGCAGCGTTAATTCCAGCAATAACACCCTGTGCCGCTGCTTCTTCATACCCCGATGTCCCATTAATTTGACCCGCTGTAAATAGACCTGGCATTCGCTTCGTTTCAAGTGAAGGCCATAATTGCGTAGGTACCATAGAATCGTATTCAATAGCGTATCCATTTCTCATAATCTCAGCGTTCTCTAGACCTGCAACGGAACGTACCATGGCAAGTTGAACATCTTCAGGCATACTTGTCGACAATCCTTGAACATAATATTCTGCTGTGTTCTTACCTTCTGGCTCTAAAAAGATCTGATGTCTTGCTTTATCACTAAATCGCACAACCTTATCCTCAATGGATGGACAATAACGCGGTCCTGTTCCTTCAATAAGACCAGAGTACATTGGAGCACGATCCAGATTAGCCATAATAATGTTTTGTGTTTCAGCAGATGTATACGTTAACCAACATGGGAGTTGCACATTATCAGCATATTCCGTCTCATATGAGAAGAACTTAGGATTATCATCACCTGGCTGAATTTCAGTCTTACTGAAGTCAATTGTATCGCGATGGACACGCATCGGAGTTCCTGTTTTGAATCGTGTAAGTTCAAATCCAAGTTCACGTAGATTCTCAGCTAATTTAACAGAAGGTTGTTGATTATTGGGTCCACTCTCATATGCTAACTCACCCATAATTACTTTGCCTCGCAGATAAGTACCTGTCGTTAACACGATAGATTTAGCTCGATACTCCGTTCCAGTCTTTGTAATAACACCCACACAATGACCATCCTCAACAATTAATTCATCTACCATAGCCTGGCGTAAGGTGATGTTGGGTTCCTTTTCAATAGTCTCCTTCATCGTATGCTGATAGGCGAATTTATCTGCTTGAGCACGTAAGGCATGTACAGCTGGACCTTTACCCGTGTTTAACATTCTCATTTGAATATAGGTCTTATCAATATTCTTTCCCATCTCGCCGCCAAGTGCATCCACTTCACGAACAACATGTCCCTTAGCCGGTCCACCAATTGATGGATTACAAGGCATAAATGCCACCATATCTAAGTTAATCGTTACCATTAAAGTCTTACAACCCATTCGAGCAGCAGCCAAGCCTGATTCAACACCAGCATGTCCTGCGCCAATCACGATTACATCATAAGTTCCTCCAACAAAGCCCATGGTCATACCCCCTTTATCTATTTTCACCCATTCATTTATAATTATATAAGACCTACCACTGATGCTATTTACCTAAACAGAATTGTGAAAAAATTTGATCAAGTAAAGAGTCGCTTGCTGTATCACCAATAATTTCACCCAGCTGTTCCCAGGCCAAACGAACATCAATTTGAATCATATCTATTGGAATGAGTTGATCTGCTGCTTCATAAGCATCTTGTAATGACTTATAAGCCAACTTCAATAAAGCAATATGTCTTACATTACTCACATAAGTCAAATCGTTCGATTCCAATTGCCCACTAAAGAATAACGTTGAAATAGCTTTCTCTAATGTATCAATACCTTCTTGATCTTTTACAGACATCTTAACGATAGCATCGTCAGCGAAGTATTGTTTCACTACATCTATATCGATCATGGGTTGTAAGTCCATTTTATTCATAATTACGATACATTGTCTACCACGGACTTGTTCCATTAATACCAATTCATCCTCGTGAAGTGGCTGACTTGCATCCAGTACAAGCAATATAAGATCTGCCTCATTTACAGCATTCTTAGATCGTTCTACACCTATTTTTTCAACAATATCAACTGTTTCTCGAATACCTGCCGTATCCAATAGCTTCAGCGGTATGTTATTGATTGTAATGAATTCCTCGATGACATCTCTAGTTGTTCCAGGGATATCTGTTACAATAGCTTTATTATCATGTGCTAACGTATTTAATAAGGAAGACTTGCCTACATTCGGTCGTCCTACAATAGCTGTTGTTATTCCTTCACGCAGAATCTTACCTTCTTCAGAAGTCTTTAATAACTTTGTAATCCCATCCATCACAGTACTGCACTTTTCCATAATAAATGAAGAGGTTAGTGACTCTACATCATGCTCTGGATAATCAATATTCACTTCAATGTGAGCCATAGTCTCAATTAAGGTAAATCTTTGCTTTTTGATTTGTTCAGATAAGTCACCTTTGGCTTGTTTCAATGCAATGGAGAATGCTCTATCCGATTTGGATCTAATAAGATCAATAACAGCCTCAGCTTGGGATAAGTCAATTCGTCCATTTAGAAATGCCCGTTTTGTAAATTCACCAGGTTCAGCAAGTTGAATATTCTGTTGCAATAATATATCCATTACACGTGTAACGGAAATGACGCCACCATGTGCACTAATCTCTACGACATTCTCCATTGTAAAAGAGCGAGGTGCCCGCATTACCGTCGTGAGTACTTCTTCAATTTGTTCTCCCGTGTTGGGATTTATAATATATCCATAATGAACCGTATGGGATTCAGCTTGTGTTAATTTGATCTTACTCTTAAATATTCGCTCGACTTCTATAATAGCATCTGGACCACTTACACGGATAACTGCAATTCCTGCTTCTCCAACAGCGGTGATAATTGCTGCTATAGTATCACTAATCAATAAAGTCACCTCTCTCTATAAAATATAAAAAGCAATGACTCTAATACGCTTAGCAGAGAGTCATTGCATTTATATAGATTGAACTACCATTGATATAAATATCGTTCAATCTATCCCATTCATTCGTTTATCTTAACGAAATAACTACGCGCCTGTTTGGTTCTTCACCTTTACTATACGTCTTTACTTGCTTATGATCTTGAAGCTTCGCATGAATGACCTTTCGTTCATGTGAAGACATTGGTTCAAGAACAACCTCTTTACGAGAACGAATAACACGTCCTGCTAGACGATCTGCCAATTCTTCTAACGTCTTCTTGCGACGCTCTCTGAAATTCTCAGCATCAAGGATTATTCTTATGAAACTATTTGAAGCTCGATTGGCAACGATATTTGCTAAATACTGAAGGGAATCCAACGTTTGACCTCTTCTACCAATCATGAGTCCTAAATCTGGACCATAAATATGAAGTGTCGTATATTCCTTCGTATGTTGCACTTTCACCTGTACGTCTAACCCCATACTTTTACCAACATCAATAATAAATTGTACTGCTATTGCATAGGGATCTTCCTCTACCAAGTCATCTTGACCAGAGAAAGATTTAGATATTGGCATCTCTACGATTGGGGTTATTTCGTCTTGAAGTAAAGCAATTTCTACCTTCGCTTCCCTGACACCAATCAGGCCCAGGAATCCTTTTGACGGCTGCGAAAGTATATTCACCGTAACACGGTCTTGGCTAACCCCGAGTTTGGAAAGTCCCTTATTAACAGCATCTTCAACGGTTTTCCCTGTAGCAATGACGTTTATCATTTAGACTTTTTTGCCCCCTTAGATTTTTTCCCGGAATGTTTATGATTTGAATTGCCTTTACCTTTAGTACTCTTAATGTTTGATTTACTAGAACCTGTATCAGTAATTCCAGATACTGTAGCCGTATTAGGATTATTGCGATATAGGAAGTAATTCTGAATTAATGTATACAAGTTACTGAAGAACCAGTAAAGAGGTAAAGCTGCTGGGAAATTGTAAGACATAAAGAATATCAAGACTGGGTATACCATCATCATAAATTGCATAGCCCCTTGTTGCGGGCTCGGATTCATCTTCATCATCATTTTGGTCTGCAAGAATGTTGTTATCGCTGCAAGTAATGGTAGAATAAATGTTTTGTCTGGCGATCCAAGTTGTAACCATAGAAATTCACCATGACGTAGTAACTCATTTCCATATATAGAGTTATATAGTGCGATAAATATTGGCATCTGTACAATTAGGGGTAAACACCCTGCCAATGGATTTACCTTATTCTCTTGGAATAATTTCATTGTTTCTTGCTGTTGTTGTTCTGGATTATCTTTATACTTCTCTTTTAGTTTGGCTAGTTCAGGTTGAATCGCTTGCATAGCTCTTGAACTTCTAACTTGCTTGATCGTTAATGGTAGAATGAGTGTTCTAACAATAATCACCATCATCAATACAGCTAGTCCATATTGACCGCCGAACCAATCAGCAAACGTATCAAGTGCTGTTGCAAACCAGTAAACGACGTTTCTTTGCCAGAACCCACCTTGAAGAAGTTGATCTGTCGTCTTAGCAGCCGCTCCAGATGTTCCACACCCTGATAATATAGTCATTGCAAATATCATCATGCTGAGGAGGATCCATTTAACTCCTCTTCTATTCTTCAGTCGTGACACTCGATAACCCCTCTCTTAACGCTTACATTTCATAGTGAATCATAACATATTCCAATGGACAAATAAATATAACATCAATGCTTCTTAAGCTTAACAATTGACGCTTTTCGTAACACGTGCAGGATACTCTTTTCCATATCCTTATAATTCATATGAATAGCACCCTTACGAACGATAAATACGAGATCAATATGTTCTATTAAAGTAGTCTCTTGATGGCGCACAATTTCCTTCACCATTCTCCTCATTCGATTTCGAACTACCGCATTTCCTACCTTTTTACTAACGGAGATACCTACTCTGAACTGCTCAACATCCTTTTTGCGGAACCAGTACACAACAAATTGATGATTGGCAAACGACTTTCCATGACGATATACGCGACTAAAGTCAGCGCGGTTTCGTAAACGTAGACTTTTTCGCACGAGTCTCTCCCAATTTCACTTCAATTTATAATTGAACTTCATATTTATATTATAGGCAGTGTTCAGAACACATAATCACAACAGATCCTTACTCATTTAAATTATTTAAGAAAAAAAAGACCACCGCAGTGGTCCCATGCAAGCACAATTTTATGCACTCAATACTTTTCTGCCTTTTAAGCGACGAGCAGCCAAAACTTTACGGCCGTTTTTCGTGCTCATTCTTTTACGAAAACCATGAACCTTAGCGCGTTTGCTTACATTTGGTTTAAAAGTCGGTCCCATGTATTGCACCCCCTAACAGGAATTTATATCATCGATTTACCATTCTCATTACTCACGAAAATGCCTTTACATATTATAACCATGTTGATACGTAGATGTCAACTTGATCCTTCTATTTGCTACATATAATGAAATAAACCAATTTAGAGTTTTCCACAACATATTTTGTTGAAATGACATTATAAAAAGTTATCCACCTGTTCATAATAATATAATATTCGATTATTTTTAGCACAACTTGTGCATAAGTATATTTATGTTTTATACAATGCTGTCGAAATTTAAACATGATATAAACAATATCTTGTGGTGTGGATTAAAATTATACACAAGTTATTGAGTTTGTGGATAAAATAGCAACAATCATTGAAATCATGCCATTCTTTTGCTATGATAGTAATACTTTTTGATGTGAATACATGTGAAATGTCCAAATATTATCAACAAGCTGTGGATAAGGTTGTGAACAATTCAAATTTATCCATTATAATATTATTTCCCACCTCTGAGTTCTGGGGATAAATCACTATCAATTCTTTTTAATTCGACATTTCCCCTCTTGGCTAAAGCTATAACTGGATGATTTAAAGGAGTGACTATATCTGTGGAAAGCCATACTTCCGACATATGGCAACAAATCTTATCTATCATACAAACCAAGCTCAGTAAGCCTAGTTTCGACACTTGGTTTAAAGCGACAAAAGCGACCTCAATGGATAATCAATTCATTGTTATTTCTGCTCCAACGACATTTGCTGTTGAATGGCTCGAAAGCCGGTATACAAAGCTTGTCGGAACAACTCTATTTGAAGTTATCGGTAAACAACTGGAAGTTAAATTTGTTATCGAAGAGGCCAAAATTGAAGAGCCTCTACCTTATGTCATTTCTGCAGAACCTAAATTTTCTCATGATGACTCCATTACTCATATGCTTAATCCCAAATATACCTTTGATACCTTTGTTATAGGATCAGGTAATCGCTTCGCCCATGCAGCTTCATTAGCTGTAGCTGAAGCTCCTGCAAAAGCTTATAATCCATTGTTTCTATATGGTGGTGTTGGACTTGGAAAGACACACTTAATGCATGCTATTGGACATTATGTTCTAGAGCATAACCCAAATAGTAAGGTCGTTTATTTATCTTCCGAGAAATTCACAAATGAATTTATTAATTCTATTCGAGATAATCGTACGGAACAGTTCCGTAATAAATATCGTAGTGTAGATATACTTTTAGTCGATGACATTCAATTTCTAGCAGGAAAAGAATCAACACAAGAGGAATTTTTCCATACATTTAACGCACTGCATGAAGAACGTAAACAGATTATTATTTCCAGTGATAGACCACCTAAAGAGATTCCAACTCTGGAAGAACGTCTACGTTCGCGGTTCGAATGGGGCTTGATTACGGATATACAACCACCTGACCTGGAGACAAGAACAGCTATCTTGCGTAAAAAGGCAAAAGCAGAGAACTTGGATATTCCTAATGAAGCCATGATGTATATTGCAAATCAAATAGACACAAATATACGTGAATTAGAGGGTGCACTAATTCGTGTAGTAGCCTATTCATCGCTGACCAATCAAGATGTAACGACACATCTGGCAGCAGAAGCGCTTAAAGATATCATTCCATCGAGCCGCCCTCGGATGATTACAATACAAGATATCCAACAGAAGGTTGGAGAGTATTACAATATGCGAATGGAAGACTTTAAGGCACGTAAGCGGACCAAAGCTATCGCCTTCCCTAGACAAATAGCGATGTATCTATCCAGAGAATTAACCGATTTCTCCTTACCTAAGATCGGAGATGCCTTTGGAGGTAGAGATCATACGACTGTCATTCATGCGCATGAGAAAATAACACAATTACTGAAGATCGATCAGGAACTCTTTAAAGTGGTTAATAACCTCATTGATACTATCAAGAATCCATCCTGAACAAGTCCAAGCCTATGCACAATCTATACACATGTGGATAGGCTTGTCCTCATTAAGGTAATCACACTTATACACATATCCACTGCGCCTATTACTATTACTAATAAAGATTTAAAGAATAATCATCTATTACAGAGGGTTACAAAGGTTCATTCCTTTGACCGAATTCCCTAATTTGCTAAGGAGTGAAATAATGAAAATTAAAATTCTTAAAGATTATTTAAATGAATCCATTCAACAGGTGCATAAAGCGATATCAAGCAGAACAACCATACCTATTCTCAGTGGTATTAAACTTGATGTAACGCATCAAGGCGTGACACTAACAGCCAGTGATACAGATATTTCAATTCAATCCTTTATCCCAATAGAAGATGATAAAGGTATCATTGTACAAATTGAACAAACAGGCAGTGTAGTGCTTCCAGCTAAGTTTTTTGCAGAGATTATTAAGAAGCTCCCTTCTCAAGATATTCACATGGAAGTGAAGGAGCAATTTCATACCCTTATCTCATCAGGTGCAACAGAGATCCAAATGGTAGGTCTAGATCCAGAGGAATTTCCTATTTTGCCAGCTATAGAGGGTAATCAGACCGTATCAATCCCTGGTGACTTATTAAAAGATATGATTAAGCAAACAGGATTCTCAATATCTACACATGAAACGACACCTATTCTTACAGGCGTGCTATGGAATTTAGAGAATAACGAGTTGAAATTTACTGCAACCGATCGTCATCGCCTTGCGACACGTTCAGCTTATTTAAATGCAGCTGATATTAAATTCAACAATGTCGTCATTGCAGGTAAGACACTTAATGAGTTAAGTAAGATTGTTCCTGATCAGAATACGCTTGTGGATATCGTTGTATCTGATAATCAAGTATTGTTCAAAATTGACCATGTACTTTTCTACTCACGTATCTTAGAGGGGATATATCCTGATACTTCTAGGATTATTCCAACAACCTATAAAACAGAACTAATTGTGGACACAAAAAAATTAAGTGAATCTATAGACAGAGCATATCTGCTCTCAAAAGAAGAAAAGACAAACATTGTTAGACTACAAACACTAGAGCAAGGTGGTATTGAGATCTCATCTAGTTCAACAGAATTAGGTAAAGTACGTGAAGAGCTTGAACTTGTAGATTTTAAAGGTGATCCACTTCGTATTTCCTTTAACTCGAAATATATGCTCGATGTATTAAAAGTAGTCGAAAGTCAACAATTAATGATTGCTTTTACAGGAGTGATGAGTCCAATTGTGCTTAAACCAATGGATGATAGCCAAAGTCTATTTGTCATTTTGCCATATCGTACGAATAACTAAGGCTTAAGTGGATCTGTAAAGAGAAGGAGATAATCACATGAATAAAATTATTATAAAAAGTGACTATATCAAGTTGGATACATTTCTAAAGTTATCCAACTGCGTATCGACTGGTGGAATGGCTAAGGCTTTAATCCAAGAGGGCATGATATTGGTTAATGGAGAATTAGAAGAACGAAGAGGTCGTAAGCTATATGATGGTGATATAGTAAAAGTAACGGATGAAGGTACGTTTGAGGTTAGTAAAGAGTCATGAAGTATACCTCAAAGACCACAACTTCTTGAAGTAGGTGGAATATGAGGAGGATACGAAGTGTTTGTTAAAGACATCAGTTTGAGTCATTATCGTAATTATGAGCATCTACATCTGGACTCATTTGGTGATGTAAATCTATTCATTGGATCTAATGCTCAGGGTAAGACCAATTTACTTGAGGCTATCTTTGTTATGGCACTAACCAAAAGTCATCGTACCTCTAAAGATCGTGAACTCATTGCATTCGAACAAGCAAAAGCTCATGTGGCTGCCACGGTAGAGAAGAAATATGGATCACTGTTACTAGAATTAATGTTATCCCCGCAAGGCAAGAAGGCTAAGATTAATGGACTGGAACAACGTAAGTTAAGTGAATTTATAGGATCATTGAATGTGGTGATGTTCGCCCCAGAAGATTTAGAAATTGTAAAAGGTACCCCTGGTATACGTCGTCGCTTTCTCGATATGGAGATTGGACAAGTACAGCCAAGTTATCTATATCATTTACAACAATATCAAAAGGTATTGCTTCAACGTAATAACTTATTAAAGCAATTATGGGGAAAAGAAGATAAGCAACAGGTCATGTTAGACGTCTGGAATGAACAATTGGTGGTACATGGTGTTAAAATTATAAAAAATAGGAAACAATTTATAATGAAACTCCAAAAGTGGGCAGAGGCCATCCATCAAGGGATTACAAAGAATAGCGAAAATCTACAATTACGTTATGTTCCATCGTTTGGTGAAGAGGCAGAAGAAGATGAAGCTGTTTTAATCGAACAGTTTATGATAAAGTTAGAACAATTGAAGGAAAAGGAAATAAGACGGGGTATGACACTTACGGGTCCACATCGCGACGATATGACCTTTTTTATAAACGGTAAAGAAGTACATACATACGGATCTCAAGGACAGCAGCGAACAACAGCCTTGTCCCTTAAATTAGCAGAAATTGAACTGATTAAAGAAGAGATCGGTGAATATCCTGTGCTCTTGTTAGACGATGTATTGTCAGAATTGGATCCCTACCGTCAGACTCAACTGATCGAAACATTCCAGAGCAAAGTACAGACATTCATTACAGCTACCGGAATAGAGAGTCTGAATGCAGATAAATTAAAGGGTGCTAACATCTACCACGTAAATGCAGGTCGGGTAGGTCTCTAAAAGACTGGAGGACCAGGATGTATATACATTTGGGCGGAGAAAAGGTTATTCGATCTTCAGAGCTCATTGCTATTTTTGATATTTCCATTGAGAAGACATCTAAAATATCCAAGCAATATGTAAATCATGTGAAAGAGGAAAAGGTGCTGATTACTATAGGGGAAGAAGCCTCTAAGTCTATCGTTGTAACGAAAGATGCAGTCTTTTATTCGCCTATTTCCTCGAGTACTCTCAAAAAGAGAGTCAATGTGTTTTATGCTAATGTGTAATGTTTGATGTTATAGAATAAATAGGAGTGGGTGAAGGCATGTCTATGAATGAACCAAATTATGATGAGAGTCAGATACAGGTACTGGAAGGTCTGGAGGCTGTGCGTAAGCGGCCGGGTATGTATATAGGATCAACAAGTGCAAAGGGCTTGCATCATTTGGTATGGGAAGTTGTGGACAATAGTATTGACGAGGCAATGGCCGGTGTATGTGATCACATAGAGATTACTATTCATAAAGATAATAGTGTGACCGTTATTGATAATGGTCGTGGTATCCCTGTTGGTGAAGAGGCTAAGACGAAGCGACCTGCTCTAGAGGTTGTAATGACAGTTCTACATGCAGGTGGTAAATTCGGCGGTGGCGGATATAAAGTATCAGGTGGATTACATGGCGTAGGTGTATCTGTTGTGAATGCCTTATCTGAAAAGGTTCTTGTTACCGTGAAAAGAGAAGGTCATATTTATCAACAAGAATATAAACGTGGTGCACCTCAATATGATGTGAAGGTCATTGGAGATACGGACGAGCATGGAACGACAGTAACCTTCCTACCAGATTCTGAAATATTCACAGAGACTACAGAGTATGATTATAATACGCTACTGACTCGCGTTCGCGAAATTGCCTTTTTAAATAAGGGAATCGCTTTAACACTGCATGACGAGCGGACGGATGTGACGAATCGCTTCCAGTATGAGGGTGGAATTAGTGAATACGTTCAATATTTGAATGAAAAGAAGGAAGCTCTACATGAGAATCCTATTTACGTGGAAGGTTCACGAGATATGATTCAAGTTGAAGTTGCATTGCAATATAACGATAGCTATACGGAGAATATTTATTCATTCTGTAATAATATTAATACGCACGAAGGCGGAACGCATGAGTCCGGGTTTAAGAGCGCGTTAACTAGAATAGTGAATGACTATGCTCGTAAGACAGGCGTTATTAAAGATAGTAATTCTAACCTTTCGGGTGATGACGTTAGAGAAGGATTAACTGCGATCATCTCTGTTAAGATTCCAGAGCCACAGTTCGAAGGACAAACGAAGACAAAGTTAGGTAATAGTGAGGTTCGTGGTATTGTTGAATCACTATTTGGCGAGAAGTTGCAAGAGTTCCTTGAAGAGAACCCTGCCGTATCTCGGAGGATTCTTGACAAGGGATTACAAGCTTCAAGAGCACGAGAAGCAGCACGTAAGGCTCGTGAGTTGACAAGACGTAAGAGTGCATTAGAAGTCAGCGCATTACCAGGTAAACTAGCTGATTGTTCATCGAAGGATGCATCTATTAGTGAACTTTACATTGTCGAAGGGGACTCTGCTGGTGGATCGGCGAAGCAAGGAAGAGATAGACATTTCCAAGCTATTCTACCGCTACGTGGTAAAATCCTTAATGTCGAAAAGGCTAGATTAGATCGAATTCTTTCCAATGCTGAAATTAGAAATATGATCACAGCCATGGGAACTGGAGTCGGCGAAGAATTCGATATTAGCAAAGCAAGATATCACAAAGTTATTATTATGACGGATGCCGATGTCGATGGAGCACATATTCGGACACTCTTATTGACATTCTTCTATCGGTACATGAGAAAGCTAATTGATGCAGGATATGTATATATTGCACAACCACCATTATTTAAGGTTGAGCGTAATAAAGTAATTAGGTATGCTAATTCAGAACTTGAAAGAGATCAAATTATTAGTGAATTTGGTCCAAATGTAAAAGTAAATATTCAACGCTATAAAGGTCTTGGAGAAATGAATGCTTCCCAACTATGGGAAACAACTATGGATCCAGAATCACGAACCATGCTTCAAGTAACCATCGATGATGCAATGCTAGCCGACAATATGTTTGATACCCTAATGGGTGATAATGTTGAGCCTCGACGCGATTTTATATATGAGCATGCAAGATCTGTTAAGAACTTAGATGTATAAGAGATATATAGGAGAAGTTGCATATTTTGCAGCTTCTCCTTTTTTGAATGAAGTAAAGTTCACTTTGTTTTTTTATCTGCAGCGAATCTGCCATAAGAGACGGCATATCGGTGAATACGTTGATACACATCTTTGTCAGGGATGAATTTTTTGAAAGGGAAGATGGCAGGCAGCGTATTCACTTCTAATATCCAGTACGATCCATCTTTATCTATCGCGATATCAAGACCAATCTCTTTAATATTTGGATATTTCTTTTGAAGTTGCTGTGCGACCGCTATCCCTAATTTTTTAATGGATTGTTGTAAAGTGAATTGTTCCATCGTTTTCTTATAAGGGGTCATTAAAGTTTCGAAGGTTTGACATTTTCCACCACTATGATAGTTTGTAATAATTTTATGAGGTGCTGCGACACGTCCTATGATACCTGTTGTTACCCAATGTTGATTTGGACTCTTCTGAGTAAGAACACGTAAATCAAAGGGTCTATTCTTATACTGTAATAGCTGAATACCTTGCTGAATTAAATAGCTACGATTACCAGTATAAACATCAAGCCATGGGATTAAATCATCAATGGAATATAGTGTATGTGTCTCCTTAGCATAACGAAGTTTATATCCACTCGGTGCTATATTAATATTAGATTGGGCGTTTCCCTCAGGTTTATCAGCAATTTTCTCAATACATAATACACCGCGACCATAGGTACCAATCTCAGGCTTTAAGAAAACAAATGAAAATTCCTGTAACATGCGTTGTAAAGTTTCATGTGAATATTTATGAGTAATAGGAATGTGCTTTGATATATAATCATTTTGCATGAGCACTTTCGTTTTGGCCCATTTGCTTGACACCCGCTGAATAGCCAAAAATATTCATCCTTTCATTATTATAATTTTATTGGTCGTTCCTTAGAGAGCCAAAAAATAAGACAAGTCAGTAAAACAATGGTATACTGTTAGATAGGCATTTATTAAATATTGTATGATTATGACGTTTAAGAAGGCAGGGCATATTACCACTTAATTTTGTGGGGATTAGTTGATATGAACCCTTTTTTATATATGATGTTTAATTGTTAGCCTTTTAAGAAAGTAATATAGTAATGACTTCCTTTGTAACGAATAAGTAAAGAAGGAACAAATTTCGTATTGTCCCTTCTCACAATAAAAGGCAGTATAGGTTAGATTCGATACTGTCTCCTTATATTCAGTGATAACCGATTGACATAATCGGATGTCGATTAGTATTTATCTTTGATATATTGCATTTCATTGATTGGTTGATAGGAATTGGAGGATGAACAGCATGGCTGAAGAATTAAACTCGCAGATTAAAGACCGGGATATTGGAGTAGAAATGCGCGAGTCGTTTATGGACTATGCGATGAGCATCATCGTAAGTCGAGCTTTGCCGGATGTAAGAGATGGATTAAAGCCGGTGCATCGTCGTATTCTATATGCAATGAATGATCTAGGGATGACACCTGACAAACCGTTTAAGAAATCAGCTAGAATTGTCGGTGATGTCATAGGTAAATACCATCCACATGGAGATACAGCAGTATATCAGACTATGGTAAGAATGGCTCAGGACTTCTCGATGCGTTATATGCTAGTTGAAGGTCATGGTAACTTCGGTTCAGTTGATGGAGATATGGCTGCAGCAATGCGATATACCGAAGCTCGTCTATCTAAGATTGCAATGGAAATGTTAAGAGACATTAACAAGGAAACCGTTGATTTCCAACCCAACTATGATGGGGAAGAGCACGAACCTATGGTATTGCCTTCTCGCTTTCCGAACTTATTGGTGAACGGGGTATCTGGAATTGCTGTCGGAATGGCGACTAATATTCCACCTCATAATCTAGGCGAAGTGATTGATGGTGTTCAAGCACTAATCAATAATCCGGATATTACATCACTAGAATTAATGGAATATATAAAGGGCCCCGACTTCCCAACCTATGGATACATACTAGGACGTTCTGGAATTCGCCAGGCGTACCAGACAGGTAGAGGCTCAGTAACCATGCGTGCCAAGGCTAATATTGAAGAGAATAATAATAGAGCACGTATTGTTATTTATGAACTACCGTATCAAGTAAATAAAGCACGTTTGGTAGAAAAGATTGCTGACCTTGTTCGTGAGAAGAGTATTGATGGTATTACAGATTTGCGTGATGAATCAGATCGTAATGGGATGCGTGTAGTTATTGAATTACGACGTGATGTCAATCCGAATGTTGTATTAAACAATCTCTATAAACAAACACCAATGCAGTCTACCTTTGGAATAAATATGTTAGCTATTGTTAATGGTGAACCAAAGACACTTAGTCTTCATGATGTGTTATATCATTATTTAGAACATCAAAAAGTCGTGATAAGACGGCGAACAGAGTTTGAACTTAAAAAGGCAGAGGCACGTGCTCACATACTAGAAGGATTACGTATTGCCCTTGATCATCTGGATGAAGTTATTGCTCTAATCCGTGGTTCACAGACTTCAGAAATTGCACGTGATGGATTAATGAATAGGTTTGAGCTAAGTCTTGAGCAGGCACAGGCGATAATGGAAATGCGTTTGCAACGTCTAACGGGACTCGAACGTGATAAGATTGAGAATGAATACCAAGAATTACAGAATAAGATTGCAGAATTGCGTGCTATATTAGCTGATGAACTGCTTATCTTGAATATCATTAGTGAGGAACTTAATGAAATTAAGGAACGCTT
The DNA here is from genome assembly GCF_054373195.1 of Paenibacillus sp. CMAA1364. Taxonomy (NCBI): domain Bacteria; kingdom Bacillati; phylum Bacillota; class Bacilli; order Caryophanales; family Paenibacillaceae; genus Paenibacillus; species Paenibacillus sp. CMAA1364. Next base: position 59,333 of record NZ_JBITNB010000019.1, read on the forward strand.
TAATGATGAGCGTCGAACTGAGATTACAGTTGGCGAAGAGAGTATTCTGGATGAGGACCTTATTCCACAAGAGGAAGTAATTATCACGATAAGTCACTCAGGTTACATTAAGCGTCTTCCTGCTAACACATATCGTAATCAGAAGCGTGGCGGTCGCGGTGTAATGGGAATGGACACGAAGGATCAAGACTTTGTTGAACATCTGTTTGTGACCAATTCACATCACTATCTCTTATTCTTTACAGATAGAGGGAAAGTGTATCGATTAAAGGCTTATGAGATACCTGATCTAAGTCGTACAGCACGAGGGACGGCGATCATCAACTTGATTCAGATTGAACAAGGTGAGACTGTAAATGCTGTCATTCCTGTGAAGCAATTCGAAAGCGAGGAGTATCTCTTCTTTGCTACTCGTCAAGGTGTCGTGAAGAAAACGCCACTTGAAGATTATACGAATATTCGTAAAGGCGGTCTAATCGCTATTAATCTTCGTGAAGATGATGCACTAATTGAAGTGAAACTTGTAACCAAAGATCAAGAATTGATTATGGGTACATCGCAAGGAATGTCTATCCGCTTCTCTGAGAATGATGTCCGCTCCATGGGACGAAGTGCAACAGGGGTAAGGGGTGTACGTCTAGGAGATAATGATCAAGTTATTGGTCTAGATGTCATTGATAAAGAATTAGATATCTTGATTGTTACAGCCAATGGATATGGTAAGAGAACACCGGCTAGTGACTATCGATCTCAAGGACGCGGTGGTAAAGGAATCAAGACGATTAATGTAACAGAGAAGAACGGAGCCGTTATTTCTCTGAAAGTCGTTAAGAACGAAGAGGACTTGATGATTATTACCACACTTGGAACACTAATCCGTACAAGTATGGAGGGTATATCTACAATGGGACGTTATACTCAGGGTGTTAAGTTGATTAACATACGTGAAGATGACGCAGTTGCTACAGTTTCACGTGTAGATAAGACAGAAGAAGATGATCTGAATGAAGATGAGGGACACTTTGATGAATCTGGCTCTGTTACCATTGTGAAGACTGTGGAATCCTTAGATGATCTTACAGGCGATGAAGAGATAACCAACGTAGATGATACAGAAGAGGAATAAATAGGATGGTTGTCAATTAACTTGCTGATGAACATATAGTAAATAAACATGGAAAGGGCCCTGGTAACTTTACCGGGGTCCTTTCTAATTATAGGATACTTGATTAGTATTAATCATTGTATAGCTATATGATAAATAATATAATAGTCATGATTGAAGTACATAATGATTAACCAATATAAAAGGGAATGGTGGTGTTACTTAATTTATGGCTAGTATATCAGTAATTGATATCAAACCTGGTGTTACGTTGCTAGAAGATGTAATTACTCCAATGGGCTCGACTCTATTCATTAAAGGCAAGGTACTTTTAGCTCGTGATTTAGATATTCTAAGCGCATTTATGGTGGAGTACATAGAAATAGAAGCAATCGGTAAATCAAGTTCCACTCGTAGTCAAAGGAAATCAATGATAGATTCATCAACGATAACGAAGAACATCGTGAATAATACAACTATGAATAGTAATGAACAGGCACAATCAACTAAGACGTCATCCTTCGTTACCGAGTATGAAAAGTTGGTTAGTCTAATTAAAAACAACTATCCTTCTGTTCTAGCAGCGGGAGTTCCGATCTATGAGATACGTAATCAGTTAGAAAGTGTGAATTATTATATCAAGGAATATGATATATTGTCTTTCGCTCCTCGAGTAGTTAACGAATATGATTATATATATCATAATGCAGTGTTGTGTGCATTGACATCATATCAACTTGCTCAATGGATTGAACTTCCACAACGAGACTGGATGCAAGTGGCCTTTGCTGGACTACTACATGATATTGGAAACATCAGGGTAGACCCAACTATTTTATATAAGACAACTTCTTTAACTACTAATGAGATTGAAGAAATGCGTGAGCATACGAAATATGGATATCAGATTCTAAAGAATGTTACAGCGATTAATGATGGTGTACGACTAGCTGCCCTACAGCACCATGAGAAGGTAGATGGAACAGGTTATCCTATGGGTGTTGAACTTCATAAAATCCATATATATGCGAGAATAGTAGCTATTGCCGATATATATCATGCTATGACTCTAAATAAAGCCTATCGGAAGGCACAATCTCCATATGTAGTATTGGAACAGCTCCACACGGAATCCTTTGGCAAGTTAGATCCAGAGATCGTTCAGATGTTTATTAATAAGGTCACGAAATTCCATAATGGAAAAATGGTGAAGTTAAGTAATGGACAAACAGGAGAAATTGTTTTCTCTAATGAAAATAACCCCACGCGACCAATGGTCTCCATCAATGGTGATATTATTAATCTAGAGCAACATCGTGATCTTTATATAGAAGAAGTATTTCATTGATATAAGATCATGCTATCATACAGCCTTGTCACCACACTATATGGATGATAAGGCTGTATGTATTTATTAAACAATACAAATTAAGAATGATTTAAAAAAAATACTTGCAATCATAATCTGTACGTGATATATTCTTATTCCGGCCATTAAAACAATAACTTATTGGAACGGCAAGCAATATGAATCAATGAAATACAGATTGAAAATAAAGCTTGCATTAATGAATCGGACATGTTATGATATAAAAGTTGTCACCGAGACACACTGGTGAACAACAAGAGAGAAATTGATCTTTGAAAACTGAACAACGAGTGAGTGGTTCTTACGAAAGT
>NZ_JBITNB010000020.1:0-61089 GCF_054373195.1 Paenibacillus sp. CMAA1364
GAAAGCATAAGCTATACATGTTCTTACACAAATTCGTTCGTATCTAGTTTTCAGGTGATCAAACATCTGGATAACTGATTTAGGTTGCATGTCCTTAATAAGGATGGATATTTTGCTGAGGTGAATTTATTGAAGCAAGATAGCAACGCATAAATCCTATTTGGTGGCGATAGCGGAGGGGTTCCACACGTACCCATCCCGAACACGACCGTTAAGCCCTCCAGCGCCGATGGTACTTGGACCGCAGGGTCCTGGGAGAGTAGGACGTCGCCAAGCACAAGAACCACTGTTGATGTATATCGACAGTGGTTTTTATTTGTGTATTTAAATGAATTTAGTTGCTCGAAGTACAACTAAATTGCATCGAATCGTCCCATGCGCAAATTTAGTTGCAGAACCAACACTTAGTTACTCCAAACCAGCTACTTTCTGCTAATACCCAACTTTTAAATGTCTTTTAAGCATCTAATGCACACTCCGTTACGATATCCGGCCATTTAACTACTATATATGCAACTATTCCATGCAGAACAACATAACCTCCACATAAGTGTTAATATCTGGAATCCTATTCACTTCATTCTTCTACGCTGTAACTAGAGTACTATCTTATTTCCTCTCAACTAACTGGATAATTAATACAAAAGCTTAAGAACGCATAAGAACGCGTGCTAACAACTCCATCATCTTAAGTTACTATTTTGACCTAAGCCACATATATCAACTATTACTATCACTACATCATAGTATTTAGTTACTAAATGATCATTAAAATTGACTCTAAATATTCTATAGACTAAGACAGTTACAAAATGGATACTTAATTACTCAAAATCGGGTATTTTTGCCTAAAACTAATTTTTTATTTTATTTTAAGCAACTAATGGCCATTGTCTGATCCCTAAATGTACCATTCGAATGAGCTGATCTAATGAAATTATTAAGGAAAATACGAATTTTTATAGATTATTATTGATTGATTTTGTGTAATAAGAGAGTTAATGAGGAGGTATTATATAGCCATATTGAAGGATTCTGCTAATAAACTGCACATAATTGAGATAACCGTTGGAAATAATGTAACATTTCTGTAACCGCTAATCATAGTCTTCCAAGTATAATAATAAAGTGTAAATAGGAACCTTTAATATATGTTATCTGTTGTGATTAGTATCTACAGAGCAGAATACGATACTTTCGCTAAATTTTAAAATATGCGAATTAAAGTAAGGAGGACATTCATGCGTAAAATAGCATGGCTGCACGCTCTCGTTCTGTTATGTACATTAACAGTTATTCTTTCTGGATGTGGAAGTTCCAAGCCTTCCTGGACATCCTTTGAAGGTGCAGCAAATGAGAAGAGCTTTCCTGTACCTAAAGAAGCGAATCAAAAAGATCGCTCTACAGCAAACACAGATATGAATGTTGTAAATTATTCCTTACCTGGTCTTAAAGAAACAAGCGTATTTCCCGAGCCTTATTTAGAGTCTATTATTGAGTGGGGTTGGCATGAGGTAAAGGAAGATCGACAAGACGCTGTTCGGGTATTCCAAAAGGATAATAAAGTGGTACAGGTGACTATACTTGATAATTGTTTTTTGATTATGTTGCCTAAAGCAAATGATAAATCAGTTGTGAGAAGCTTGGAAATTAAATAATGAAGGCCTTCCCATGTTATTGGAGAAGGCCTTCTTCATCATTATTCACTGTTTATAATACGAAATATCTTGAGGATTGAATTTGATCACACCATCTTTACGCTGACCCGATAGAGCTATAATCGCGTATAAGCGTGGTAGCAAGAACCACAGGTGCCAATACAGCATCCCAATAATAAATGAGAGCGGAGACCAAAAGGCGATAATCGTAAAGATACCTAGACCAAACCACATCGTGATAGAACTTATTTTGATAAATAAAAGATAAGTAATAAATTGATTAGGCATATATCCAATCCATGGTGTCTTCCAATGGAAAGACCAACGTTTATGATAACGTGGACCTGAGATGAGTAATGCTGTACGCGAAACAACAAAGTGTATCCATAATACAATAGGAGCAGCTAATATGAAGTAAAAAATGCTAACAAAGTTAATTAGTATTGTAACTAACGTAAGTACAATAAAGGGAATAATCCAATATATGATGTTCATGTTGTTTGAAAGCTGTGTCTTTTTAATGAGTTTATATTGATAAAAGGTAGCACTTGAGCCGATTTCTTCAGTCATATGATACAACTATCCCCCTTAAGGTTATCTATATTAATATATCGGCATTCGTAGATTGTTTCTAAAGATAAATTATGGACATACACAGCAATACCTACGTTTGAATATGATTATAGGACTATTAATGATTATATAAATTTCTATGAAAAGGTTTAAAATAATAGAAACTGCATCATACTGATAGAAAAAGAGACAAGGTGGGGTGGATGATGGAGAATCATACCGAACACGTCTGTATTATTTGCGGGCAACCTAAAGAGGAAGGGATATGTATTGTGTCACAATTTATTTGTGAGTCCTGTGAATTAGAAATGGTGCATACAAACGCGGAGGAAGAGAAATATCAATTTTTTATTCATCAAATGAAAAGAATTAACATCAGTGCAAATATGAGATGATCTGAATAAATGAAGAGTGGCCAACGGCTGCTCTTTGTTTGTAGTTGAGGATATATAGCAGAATAAAGGAGTTCTTCCTTTCTAATAGTCAAATGTATGAGATAATAGAGTAGTCTAAAGAGTGGTGTATATAAAGACCAACGATTGGCGTATGTTGCAGATTAAGATAAAATAGAAATAAATAAAATATGGGAAGGAATCGGATGATTCATGCCTATACCAAGCAATTCAATAGAAGGAACAACAATAGAACGAACGACATGGGAACAAGTAGATAAGAATGTTCTAAATAAAGAAAAGGCACCGATCTATGAGATGTTGCTCCAATATAGGAATAACAAGCGAGCTAGTTTTCATGTGCCAGGTCATAAGAATGGACAAGCCTATGCTTCTTGTGGTGGTGCGGAAATGTTAGCGGATGTGATGCAAATTGATGTCACAGAGATTATAGGGACGGATGACCTTCATCATCCCCAAGGGATCATTAAGGAAGCACAGGAACTTGCAGCAGATTGCTTCGGCGCAGAAGAAAGTTATCTTCTTGTAGGAGGTAGCACGGTTGGAAATATTGCGTTGATCCTCACGCTTTGCACAAACCCTGGAGACATTCTGATTGTACAACGAAATGTCCATAAGTCTGTATTACATGGTCTGATGTTAGCGAGTGCCAATGCCGTGTTCTTAGAACCTCAGATAGACCCAATCAGTGGACTTGCCACATCACCCACATTGACAACGATTACTAAGGCGCTAGAAGCGTACCCTCAAGCCAAAGGAGTACTACTTACGATGCCTAATTACTACGGCATGGGTATAGATCTAATGCCAATAACGGGTATTTGCCATCAGCATGATGTGCCACTGATCGTTGACGAAGCGCATGGCGCCCATTATGGCCATCATGAGAAGCTCCCACAGAGTGCATTGTTCTGTGGTGCTGATGCTGTCGTGCAATCTACACATAAGATGTTATCTGCTCTTACAATGGGCTCAATGTTACATGTTCAAGGTGCAAGAGTGGACAGAGATTTGCTACGCCAACGTCTGGCGATGCTTCAGAGCTCTAGTCCATCATATCCATTGATGGCCTCGCTCGACTTGGCACGCCGCCAGCTTCATCTAGGCGGCGCAGACACATTCACGGCTGGACTATCCGCCGTGAACGCCTTCAAGCGTGGCCTTGCGCTGCTGCCACGCTTCGGGCTGCTGCAACCGCCGCAGCCCAAGGATCCAGTCGTCGCATCTTCGACGACCACAGTTGAGCACCGGCCTGCTACGCATATGGCCGGTGCATACACGACCCAAGACCCCTTCAAGGCCGTCATTTATGACGTCACAGGAGTCTTGGGTGGGTATGAGCTGCAGCAGCACTTGGAGGTGCATGGCTGCATACCAGAGATGAACGACGAACGGTACGTCGTCTTACTCTTCAGCTTAGGATCCACATTGGAGGATGTTGAGCACCTTTTAAAGGCTCTCCAGCATATATCTGTAGTAGAGACAAATGCGGAGGATGATCAGGGTAGACAGTTAGCGACAAGGAATGCTGTCCAATACTCCACGTGGAACAAATCTCGACAACAGTTCTCAACATTAATCCCATTTAGTATGCAACCCATACCTTCCAATGCTACCGAGTCCATCCCCCTAGCAGAATGTGAAGGAAAGATAGCAGCAGAGATGATCGTTCCCTATCCTCCAGGAATACCACTGCTATATGCGGGGGAACACATATCGAGGGAAGTTTACGAACATCTACTTGCACTAGAAGCGGTGGGAGCCAAGTGTCATGGCGCATCAGATTCTAACTTGCATCATATAAAAGTCTTCAAGAACGAGAGAAAGCAGGAGAAATGATGAATATTAGAGGTAAGTTTATATCCTTTGAGGGTGGTGAGGGAGCTGGAAAGACTACGGTTCTCAAAGAAATCAGCTTGTATCTAGAGAATCAAGCGATTCCCTACATGTTGACGAGAGAACCTGGAGGAATTGAGATTTCTGAAAGGATAAGAGATGTTATACTAGACACCAAGCATACTGCGATGGATGCTCGAACAGAAGCGTTGTTATATGCTGCTGCACGTCGCCAACATTTAGTAGAAAAGGTGAAGCCAGCTTTAGATGCAGGAAAGGTCGTTCTTTGCGATCGTTTTGTCGATAGCAGTCTTGCATATCAGGGTTATGCTAGAGGATTGGGTATGGAAGAGGTATGGAGAATTAATCAGTTCGCGATTGATGCTATGATGCCTGATCTGACCTTTTATTTAGATGTTGATCCAGCAGTGGGGTTAGCACGTATAGAGGCAAGCCAGGAAAGAGAAGTCAATCGATTAGACCTAGAGAAGATGGAATTCCATTGTAAAGTACGTGAGGGTTACCAGATGATTGCTAAACAAAATCAACACCGTGTCGTCACGGTTGATGCAGAGCAGATGCCTATGAAGGTCGTAAGTGATATTATTAATAAAATGAATAACGGCATTTTAAAGGGAATACAAGGTTCGTTGTCAAATAATACTGTAAAGTGACATTAATGAGGAGGATAACAACATGAAATTAATTATTGCGATTGTACAAGATAAGGACAGCAATAGACTGTCTTCTGAATTGGTAAAGTCGAACTTCCGTGCAACCAAACTAGCTAGTACAGGTGGATTCCTGCGCGCAGGGAATACAACATTTATGATCGGTGTGGATGATGGACAGATCGATGCCGTAATGAATGTTATCAATAAGAGTTGTAAAGTTCGTGAACAGCTGGTTACGCCAGTCACACCAATGAGCGGGACAACCGACTCCTATTTGCCACTACCAGTAGAAGTACAAGTAGGTGGAGCTACGGTGTTCGTGATGCCAGTTGAGCGTTATGAACATTTCTAAAGAGGATATAGAGTAGATAGCTTTCTGTATCCTACTAGCTAGTGGGATCAAACATAAAGGTAGGTGATTCATTTGAAAATAAATCCAGGCCTTAGGCCTTTTAAAAGTGAAGTCTCGCCGAATGAGGGGAATACAAAGATAGTCCAACAGAAGTCATTCTCCGACGTTATTCAACAACAGGGGCAACAAGCCTCTCAAGAAGAACTCAGCAGACGATTTAAGGAAATCCAAATGCAAGGTGATCGCCTAGCCAGATCAATGACGATTCGAGAACTTAAAGCCTATCGCATGATGGTGAAACGATTCTTAGAAGATACGGTGCGCAACGGAGTAACCATGAAGGAAACCATAGGATGGGACCGACGTGGGCGTGGTAAGCGTTATAAGTTAATAGATGAATTAGATTCAGCATTATTAGCAATGGCTGATGAATTATTAGAAAGCGAAGAGGGTAAAATAAACCTTCTACATCAAATGGGTGAAATCCGAGGCATGCTGATTAACTTAAGTTTATAATCATTAATAAACTTGTCCGAAGATAGTCCGCCTTCATATATGTGAGTAGTTGATATATTGTAGGATTTATACTTTCTTATATTTCAGGAAGAGAGGGTTTATGTCTTTTATTGATATTGTAGGGCAGGATGTTGCTGTACAAATGTTGCAAAATGGACTGCGTCGGGATACTGTGAGTCATGCATATCTATTTAATGGACCAGCGGGATGCGATCAGATGAATACGGCACTTTCATTTGCCAAGGCATTGTTCTGTACTGAGAATAAAGAAGATGCTTGTGGACATTGTTTAGAGTGTCGTAAATTTGATCATGGCAATCATCCAGATATACAACTAATCAATCCAGATGGCGCATCGATCAAAATAGACCAGATCCGCGGATTACAGCGGATCTTTTCGTATCGTTCGGATACTAATAATCCTAAGGTATACATTATAGATCAGGCTGATAAGATGACGAATCAAGCAGCCAACAGTTTACTTAAATTTCTTGAAGAGCCGCCAATTCCAGCAGTTGCTATACTGATATCAGAGAATGTACAAGCATTATTACCAACCATTCAATCGAGATCGCAACGCGTTCCCTTTAAGCCTGTAAGTCCAACCAAGATGATGGAAGTACTCATACATGAAGGATATCCTTCATCATTAGTTCGTTGTGCTGTCCATTTAACTTATGGGTTAGAAGGATGTAGGGAACTCTTAGAGCAGAATTGGTTTGCAGAAATTAGAAACGTAGTGTTACAATTAGGAAAGGAGTCTATAGGAAGAGGAAGCACGTCTCTTATTACAGCTGGGACGAAGCTATTCAAGACCGGACTCTCAGAGCATCTAGATGTATTATTTAATTTGTTTCATTTGTGGTTCAAAGATATGCTGCATGTTCAATTTGATAGGCATGAAAGTATCGTATTTATAGATCAGATAGAGTTCATATCTACACAAGCAACTTCACGAAGTCATGCACAATGGGTCACATATATGGATCTTGCGACAGAGGCGAAGAAAAAGTTGCGTCATAATGTGAATGGACAACTCTGTCTGGAACAATTTCTGATTGGTCTGGGTGAATAATAGATCCAAATGATCAATGACTTCAGAAATATTAAGAAGTAAGGGTAGGGGGGTTAGTCTTTGTACAGCGTAGTGGGTGTCCGATTCAAGAAAGCGGGCAAAATCTATTATTTCGATCCATTGGACTTTCCTATTACAAAGGACCATCACGTTATCGTTGAGACAGCGCGAGGGATCGAGTATGGAAAGGTTGTCATTGGAAAGAAAGAAGTGAATGAATCTGATGTGGTGTTACCATTGAAGAAGGTCATTCGTATCGCCAGTGATTCCGATGCCAATATCGTTGAAGAGAATCAGCAGGCAGCAAAGGATGCATTTGCAACCTGTTTAAATAAAGTTCGAGAACATGAACTGAAGATGAAGCTAGTCGATGTGGAGTTCACCTTTGATCGAAATAAGATTATATTTTATTTCACAGCAGAGGGAAGAGTTGATTTCAGAGAACTAGTCAAAGACTTAGCAAGTATCTTCAGAACAAGAATCGAACTTAGACAAATTGGTGTACGTGATGAAGCCAAAATGCTCGGTGGAATTGGTCCATGTGGACGCATTCTATGTTGTTCCTCTTGGCTTGGTGATTTCGAGCCTGTATCGATTAAGATGGCCAAGGATCAAAGGCTATCCCTTAATCCAAGTAAAATTTCAGGCCTGTGTGGAAGACTGATGTGTTGTCTTAAATTTGAACATGATAACTATGAAAGTGTAAGAGAAGAATTACCTTCCATAGGCAAGATGGTTGTTACCTCATTAGGTGATGGTAAAGTCGTGGGAATTAATGCTGGCAGCCGAAGTGTTCACGTACAATTGTTTGAGATTGGCAAAGTCAAGGAACTTCCAATAGATGACGTTGTCATCAAGTAGACCATAGAGGTTACTGTTCGGGGTGGAAACATGGAGAAGAGAAATGTATTTCAGCGCATACAGGAAATGGAAGCACAAATGGAACATATGATTCAAGATTTAGGTGATTTGAAGTCACATGTGAAAGAGCTATTAGAAGAGAATAATCGAATTGCTCTAGAGAATGAGAGACTTCGTATTATTCTTAAAAGAGAAGCTCAATTGATGGAAGAAGCAAACATATCCTCCATTCCTCTTCAACATGTCATACCTGAAGATGTGGTTGGAGAAGGATATGATAACCTCGCGAGGTTATATCATGAGGGCTTCCATATTTGTAATGTCTATTATGGACATTTACGAACAGAAGGTGACTGTCTGTTTTGTCTATCTTTTTTAAATAAGTAATAGAGTAGTGCCGTAGGGAATGTTCCTACGGCTTTTTTTGAAATACTGTAGATAAAGTAAATGGATTCGTTCACTTAATAATGATGTAAGGATAGGGTATATGAATATGAATACACATGATATGATGCTTCAACCATCAGAAAGAATTGATGACTTATTAACGAACGAACTACGAATCATTCAGAGTGATGAGGTATTCAGCTTCTCTATGGATGCAGTGCTACTAGCAAGATTTGCAAATATCCCCCAAAAGGGACGGATACTAGATTTATGTACTGGTAATGGTGCGATTCCTATCTTGTTAACGACAAGAACCAAAGCTTCAATAGAGGGCATTGAAATCCAACCTAGATTGGCAGACATGGCACGTCGTAGTGTTCGTCTGAACAAGCTAGAGGACACTATTAGTATTAGAGAAGGTGACTTAAGGGATCTCTATAAGGAGACAGGGCACGGTATTTATGATGCAATCACAGTGAATCCACCATATATGCCGCTAAATGGCAGTGATATTAAATTAAATGCACACCAAGCCATTGCACGTCACGAAATACAATGCACATTAGAGGAAGTCGTACAGGCTTGTACACGGCTAGTACGTCCAGGTGGCAAAGTTAATATGGTTCATAAACCTCAGCGACTGGGTGAAATTATGACCTTGATGAGAGAGTATCGTCTTGAACCTAAGCGGATTCGCTTTGTTCATTCAAGAGCCAATATGGAGGCCAATATGGTATTAATTGAAGCAATGCGTGATGGAAAGCCAGAAGTTAGAATACTGCCTCCGCTTATTGTATATAACGAACAACATGAATATACGCCAGAACTAGCACAAATATATTACGGATCAAGTGAAGGTGAACGATGAGTATAACCAAACAAAGTAGCTTCCAAGGAAAAGACAATCGAAGTAGCGGAGCATTGTATCTAGTGGGTACGCCCATTGGTAATCTAGAAGATATGACTTATCGTGCAGTAAATGTGTTAAAGAGTTGCGATATTATTGCAGCGGAGGATACACGTCAGACACGTAAGTTACTAACACACTTTGAAATCACACCGCAACATTTATTTAGTTATCATGAACATAACAAGAGCGCGAGTGGTCCTGAATTAATTCGATATATATTAGAAGGAAAGGACTTAGCGCTAGTTAGTGATGCTGGGCTACCTGCCATATCCGATCCCGGTTCTGATCTTGTTCGATTGGCTATTGCAGAAGGGATACCTGTTATTCCAATACCAGGTGCAAATGCAGCCTTATCTGCCCTAATCGTATCAGGACTGCCAACAGAGCGATTTACTTTTGTTGGATTTCTACCACGCGATCGTAAAGATGTTCAGAAGGTACTCAGTTCTGTTATGTATGCACAAGGAACATTGATATTCTATGAGTCACCCCATCGAATCATAAAGACATTAGGCTTCTTGCTGGAAGTGATAGGTGATCGTAAGGTAGCACTTGCGCGTGAGCTGACTAAGAGATATGAGGAAATCGTTCGTGGACCTATCAGTGAATGTCTAGAATGGTTAGAGGAACATGCGCCGATTGGCGAATATGTATTAGTGGTAGAAGGCGCAAGTCAAGAAGAAGAACAGAAGCAAAAGGATGCTTGGTGGCAGGAACTAGCGCTAGAGGAACATGTCGCACATTATGAGAAGGATGGAGACTCTCGAAAAGATGCTATGAAGAGAACGGCCACAGACCGTGGGGTGTCCAAGAGGGACATTTATAATGCACTCTTGTAGAAGAGAGGCAGTAGTTAATATTGTTAGGAGATATAGACCGATAAATGTCTATATTTCCTCCATTAAAAAAAGAATGCCCACCATCTGCTTTGTAATAAAGCTGAGGTAGACATTAAGGAGATATAATAAAGGTTTGAATTAACGATTTAATTAATTATAGTATACTCTATAATTATCAATTTGTCACAAGTTTTGGCATGTTAGATACACAATCATTACAGACTATTTTTCCTTTAAAGTAAATAACACCTTCGGCGTTACCACAGAATATGCATGCAGGCTCATATTTTTTGAGGATAATGCGTTCACCATCTACATAAATCTCTAAAGCATCCTTCTCAGCAATACCTAGTGTGCGGCGTAATTCAATTGGAATAACAACCCTTCCTAGCTCGTCTACTTTCCTTACAATTCCGGTTGATTTCATCATTTGTGGTCTTGCTCCCTTCGAACGTAAGTTTAAGTATTCCATGATTCGACATAATTCCATGTTTTATGTTATTGATTTTACCTACCATTACTAGTTAAGTCAACACGACCTGAATCGTAAAAGTCCAATCAGATCAAGGAAAATCCCCATTAGTATTGATAGATATGATTAAATAGAGAAAAGATAGGATAAAAATAATAATCAAAAAATAACAAATAGTGTCATAAAAACGTCATTTATCGACAAATACTTTACTATTTTAATAAAATAAAATTATGAAGGAGTGGAAACGAGAAGATGCATCTTTTAAACGAAGAGAAGGTATTTAAGGATCCAGTCCACAATTATATTCACGTCGAGGATACAACCATTTGGAAATTAATCAATACAGTTGAATTTCAACGGTTGCGCAGAATACGTCAATTAGGAACATCTTATTTAACTTTTCATGGTGCCGAACATAGCAGATTCTCACATTCACTAGGTGTATATGAAATAACTAGACAAATTATCTCCTTATTTGAAAAGAATCATTACTCAGATTGGCCGAAGGAGGAGAGATTGGTTACGCTTTGTGCGGCATTACTTCATGATGTTGGACATGGACCATTCTCACACTCTATAGAAGAAGCATTTCATATGAATCACGAGGATTGGACGATTAAGTTGATTATGGGTAATACGCAAATCAATCAAATCCTATGTGAGGTCGACAAGGATTTCGCCCAAAAGGTAGCCTCTGTCATAGGTAAGACATATGATAAGCCTATTGTGGTTAATCTCGTATCCAGTGCACTTGATGCTGATCGGATGGATTATTTATTGCGTGACGCTTACTATACCGGTGTGAATTACGGCACAATCGATATCGATCGGATCATAAGAATGTTAAGACCCTATCATGGAAGAATTGTCGTGAAGGAATCAGGAATGCATGCTGTTGAGGATTACTTAATGGCAAGGTATCAAATGTATTGGCAGGTGTACTTCCATCCCGTAACGCGAAGTTCTGAGATTATTCTAAGGCTTATTTTTAAAAGAGCTAAGGAATTGTATATAGAAGGTTATCACTTTGAATTTATGCTTCAACCATTTATCTGTTTGTTCAAGGGGGAAGTTACAGTAGAGCAGTATTTGAAATTAGATGAAGCTCTCATTCAGACTGCATTTATGCAGTGGACGACAGAGAAGGACAAGGTACTAAGCGAGCTTTGCTGTCGATTTATGCATCGCAAATTATATAAATATATTGAATTAGAACCACATGATAGAGATATGGTTCCTGAAATCTATGATCAATTTCATCGCAATGGTCTTAACCCAGAATATGACCTTATTATTGATTCTCCTAGCGATCTTCCGTATGATGTATTTCACTCCGGTGATGAAGTTAGTCAAAAGCAAATCTTATTGTTGAACCGGCAAGAGAAGCTAATGGAGATTTCGGAGGTATCTGACATTGTACGATCTATCAGTGGCCTCCAACGTGGTAAGTTTCGCTTGTATTATCCTGAACAGAAGGTTAAGAACGTATTAACAGCATTTACGCCTTCTGTTGCTCGTCTATTCATGGATTATACCAAGTGAAGTAATAACGGTATTCTGATAGAACCTCTTGAACCTACTAGCGGTTTATCTAGCAGTAAAACTACGATGACAAAAGGGAGTTAATATCATGATGTTATTCGACACACATACGCATCTCGATGCACCGGAATTTGACGAAGACCGCGATGAGGTAATTGCACGCGCAGTAGAAGATGGCGTTGGTAAGATGGTCAATATCGGTTTTAATAGAGAAACCATTCCATCCACGATGCAATTGGCTGAGAAGTATGACTTTATCTATGCGGCAGTAGGGTTCCACCCCGTTGATGCCATAACGATGACGGATGAAGATCTGGCATGGGTCGCATCACTATGCCAACATGAGAAGGTCGTGGCTATTGGAGAGATTGGGCTCGACTATCATTGGGATACATCACCAAAAGATGTACAGCAGAAGGTTCTTCGTCAGCAAATTGCACTTGCCCGCGAAATGAAGATGCCCATCGTGATTCATAATCGGGATGCACATGAAGATATCGTTAGAATTCTAAAAGAGGAAAAGGCACATGAGGTTGGTGGAATTATGCACTCTTTCTCTGGTAGTTGGGAGACTGCAAAGATGTGTCTTCATATGGGATTCCATTTGTCATTTGGCGGACCTATAACATTCAAGAATGCGAAACAACCTAAAGAGGTATTAGCTCAGGTACCGATGGATCGATTATTAATCGAAACAGACTCCCCATACCTTACACCACACCCATTTCGTGGAAAGAGGAATGAATCCTCTCATGTGAAGTTAGTGGCAGAGGCTGCGGCTCAAATTAAAGGCATAGAAATCGATGAATTAGCTCAAATAACCACCAAAAATGCCCTGTATTTATTTGGTATAACGTGAATAGCAGAGCAAATGGTACGAAAGAGTGAGATTAAGCTACTTAATCATGAGTTATGATTAAGTAGTGATGGAATATTACAAAGTTTTAACCATTTATACAGTTATTTGTGGTTGAATGCTCCTTTACAATATGTATCAAAACGCGATATCATCTTTTCAGTGATGTAAGCTAGTCAATTTAGTTAGCTTATTATTTTCATGAATCAGTCTCGCTTAATCTCCTGATTGTTGGAGAACGGGGGAACCAATATGATATATCCATCATGTAAAGGATATAAATCGTATTTGATTTCTTTTATTGAGTCTTTGGGGTGAATTCAAGGGCATCCGCCATGAGCGAATGACCTGAGATAGGGCAACTCTCTTTTGCCCAAACCCGACAGCTAACCCCGTCAGCGCAATGAAGAGAGGCCAACTCGTGCAGATAGTTCCCTTATTCATACAATGGGAAGCCGCGAAGGAGTTCCTCTAACTCTTTCTTTAGGCTTCTTTTATTTTTGAATAAAGACAATTTTGTCATCATACTCTTATGTAGGGGGTGACAACGGGACGAGAAGACTGGTTCATGATGCAGGATGGATATTGCTCTAGTATCCTGTAAAAATTTATTTTAGTCGCGTCAATTACACATCAGCTTTATTTCAGACGGCGGGCTATGAAGGAGGATCGGATAGTGGGCATTTTCAAGAACCAGACCCATGATTCATCATCATCCAGCATGACTTATGCACCACGTTGGAAGTATGAAAGTTTGAGTAAGATCTCTGTTGCTGCTATTGTATTAATCGCAATAACCCTGACTGTTCTATTAATTGTTAGTATTCAAGGGCGTAAACAAGTGTACTTGGTGATGGATGGGCAAGTGAATGTCATTGAGACCCAACATGCTATGTTACAGGAAATGTTGAATGAACAAGCTATCATGTTAAGACCGGAAGATAATGTATCCATGGCACTAGATAATAAGATTAAAGATGGCGATAAGATTCATATTCAACGTGCACTTGCGGTCAATATTACTGCTGATGGTCAGTCAGTCAATACGTTTACAACACAAGGGACCGTTAACGATACCATTAAACAACTAGGTATTACACTAGATGAGCACGATAAAATATTTCCTGATTTAAACACAAAGATTACAGATAAGTTGGACATTAGAATTGTTCGGATTAATAAACAGATGGTTGAGCGTGTGGAGACTATTCCTTTCCAGGTGATTAAGACTTCCGATCCCTCGATCATGAAGGGAAATGTCAAGATCGTACAGAATGGACAATCTGGGGCAATCGTACAACATATCGAGAAAATATATGAAGATGGACAATTTGTAACGATGAGTCTAGTCAATAAAGAAGTACGAAATAAAGTTCAAGATAAAGTCGTTGCTGTTGGCACCAAGGTTGAAGCACCTAAGCCCAAGCCCGCACCAGTTATTTTGGCCAGTGCAAAAAGCAGCAGTAAGCCAGAGATTGCTAATGTGAATAATCGAACCAGTAAAGCTGGTGTTGATTTTACGTATAAAAAGGTGCTGAAGAATGTATCTATGACCGCATACTCTTCAGAGGAGCCTGGTATTGGAACTCGCACCGCCTCGGGTACACGAGTAACCGAAGGACGTACGATTGCTGTAGATAAGAACGTTATTCCTATGGGCTGGTGGGTATATATCGAAGGAATAGGATTCCGTCGTGCAGAAGATACCGGTGGAGCAATCAAAGGTAACAAGATTGATGTGTACTATGATTCTTTACAGAATGCACGTAATTTCGGACGTAAGAATGGTAGAACGGTATATGTTATCGGACCGGTTAAGCCTCAATTGAACTAATATAATTTACAACAGCTTGCTATTCCTATACTATTAAGGACATATGGACGTCATAATAAAGAAGGGGATTTATCCTCTTCTTTTTGCTGTTGTTATTCCGGCACTGAAGGGAAGTATCGTTATGATCAAGGAAGTTATTGTAGTTGAGGGTCGGGATGATACGACAGCCATTAAGAGGGCGGTAGAAGCCGATACAATTGAGACAGGTGGTTCAGCGCTTAATGCACGTACCATACAACGAATTGCATTAGCCCAAGAGCGTAGAGGGGTTATTATATTTACCGATCCTGACCATGCAGGCGAACGAATCCGCAAAATGATTACCAACAAGGTACCTGGGTGCAAACATGCCTTTATCCCTGAAGTGGATGCAACGCGTAAAGGAGATATCGGGGTAGAGAATGCATCTCCTGAAGCTATAAGGCATGCCTTAGAACGTGTTCACACCTCCTATGAAGGTGTACCAAGTATGATCGATATGGAGGATCTCATAGAAGCGGGACTCATGGTTCATTCTGATGCGGCAAATCGTAGAATGGAAATGGGTAATATACTGGGCATTGGTTACTGTAATGGTAAGCAATTTCTAAAGCGACTAGCGATCTTCCAAATTACGCGTGATGAATTCGTTAGTGCTCTCGCCCAAATTGAAGAGGAAGGATTAAATACCAAATGAATGAAATAGATAGCATTGCCACACCCAAAAGAACAAAAGATATTATTAAGCGCCATGGTTTCTCTTTTAAGAAGAGCTTAGGTCAGAACTTTCTTATTGATCAGAATATTCTGAATAAAATTGTTGAAGCAGCAGATTTAGATAAGTCCAAAGGGGCATTAGAGATAGGGCCTGGCATCGGTGCTCTTACCGAAAGGCTTGCACAGAATGCAGCTACTGTGACTGCTGTAGAAATTGATAGACGTCTCATTCCCATACTACAAGAAGTGATGGAGCCATACGATAACGTTGAAGTTGTACAAGCCGATGTACTTGATGTCGATTTACAAGCATTGTTTCAGACCCATTTCAATGATGTATCCAAGGTAAGTGTGGTTGCTAACCTACCTTATTACGTGACCACTCCAATTCTGATGAAGCTACTGGAAGGCAAACTTCCATTGGAGCACATTGTTGTCATGATTCAAAAAGAAGTTGCAGAGCGCATGGCGGCCTCACCAGGAAGTAAGGAATACGGCAGTCTAAGTATTGCAGTTCAATACTATAGCATTCCTGAGTTGATCTGTACCGTACCGCATACCGTATTTATTCCTCAACCGAATGTAGATTCTGCAGTCATTCGTCTTACGGTCAGGGAGAAACCCCCTGTCGATACGTTAGATGAGGCACATTTCTTCGATGTCGTTCGCTCCTCATTTACACAGCGGCGCAAGACGATCTCCAACAATCTAAAGAGCCGTTACGCGCTTCCTGAAGGCCGAGAAAGAATCGATGCATTGTTGGTAGAAGCGGGGATTCAACCATCGCGTCGTGGAGAAACACTTAGTCTGCAAGAATTCGCCACACTTAGTAATGTACTATTTGAGGCAGGTATTGTGTGACACCAGGTTAGGCAGATAATTAAAAAAATATGAACCAATCAAGAACTTCGCCCATATCATGTCGTAGGGGTGATGTTGTGATGAATTTGGGCGACTTGGTTGTGCGCCGTTCCTATGGTGGCGATATTGCGTTTCGTATTGAAGAGATACAGCAAGACCATGCCATCCTGAAAGGTACGCAGTTTAGGTTATTGGCCGACTCCCCAGTTAGGGATTTGGTGAAGGCACCAACCGTACCGATCAGTCAAAAGATGCAAGAGGCCCAGGAAAGAGCGGATGAGTCATTAACTTCCTTTTCGAGGCAGCGTGAGGAACAAATGTTACGCCATCAGGCTCAGGTAAGTGGCCGAAGAGAATTAACGAAAGAAATATCCTTCTTTGAAGTACCTGGAAAGGTTCTTCATCTAGATGGGGATTATAATTATCTGCAGAAAAGCCTTCTTATTTATGAGCAACTACATGTACCAGCAGAAGGTCATTATGTTAGAGAATCGGGTATGGCGGATGCCTTGTATCGATTATTACCATTAGTGAGACCTGATATTGTTGTCATTACTGGTCATGATGGGGTATTGAAGCATAGGCAGAATCGAGATCTATACAGTCTAAGTAGTTATAAAAACTCACAGAATTTCGTAACTGCGATCCAAACTGCACGGAACTATGAGCGCAACTTAGATTCATTGACTATTGTGGCTGGTGCCTGTCAGTCCCATTTCGAGGCATTAATTCAATCAGGTGCTAATTTTGCAAGCTCACCCGGTCGAATTCTTATTCATGCGTTAGATCCTGTATATGTGGCAGCCAAAGCGGCATTCACGTCGATCAGAGAGACCATAAACATGAATGAAGTATTAAGTAACACGATTAGTGGTAGTCAGGGTGTCGGTGGAATTGAATCCCGTGGGAGCTATCGAATAGGCTTGCCTAGACTTCAAGATCTCTCGACGTTAAAAGTAACCCCATCTGCAATGTAGGTTAAAGAGGCTTGAATCTGTTTTTCTAAAGGTTCGAGTTTTTTCTTATGTTCTGTAACATGGCGCTCAATCTGTACTGAAATAGATGTCCAAAAAAAAACCGTTGACAACATAAAATTACTATTGTTATAATTATTGTTTTGACTTGACATACCTCCTATTGTTCGTTATAATGGACAAGGAAAGAGGTGGTCGTTAAACATGGCTAAAAATGCACTGTCAGAGATTAAACTTAGTCTCGATGCTCATGTGGGTCAAAAAATTATGTTACGTGCTAATGGTGGACGCAGGAAGACTATTGAGCGAACTGGTGTTTTGGAAGAAACGTACCCTTCTGTATTTATTGTGAAGCTTGACCAAGAACAAGAAACTTTTAAGCGCGTTTCATATAGTTATGCTGATATCCTTACTTCTTCGGTAGAAGTAAGCATTTGCGAAAATAACGCTGAAACTTTACTCGAGTATATCAAAGCGTAAATAACAACAACAAAATCAGCACAGCCCTCATTCGTGAAGGCTGTGCTGATTTTGTGTGATCATTTTGAATTTAAAGTGAATATCGTCATTATTGCATGAGAAACAGTTCATGGAGTTATACTATGTGTGTCATTTATCCCTATTGCTAAGAAGGAGGGTTATTCATGAGCCGTAGAAAGCGAAGTGTGATGTCGGAAGAACTCAAGAATGAGCTTGCTAAGGATTTAGGATTCTATGACACCGTCCAGAAAGATGGATGGGGAGGAATTAGAGCTAAAGATGCGGGTAATATGGTTAAGCGAGCCATTGAGCTTGCAGAGAAGGCAGCAGCGAGAAACCCTGACTAATCTGTGCAATAAACAAGGAGATCAGCCTTCAGTGGTGATCTCTTTGTTTATTGCACGGATGAACATAAATAGGATGCGTGAGTCAATCAATACCGATATATCACCTCCATCAAAACTTAAAATGACTTGAATAAGACAGTTTGTTATAATATTGTGAAGTGATAACGAGCGAAAACTTAAGGGTGGGTGAACGCCATGAAAACCTATGAGAAAGCACCAGCAAAAATTAATCTAATGCTGGATGTATTACACAAACGTCCTGATGGTTATCATGAGGTTGAAATGGTCATGACCATGGTAGATCTAGCCGATCGGCTAGAGATGGTAGAGTTACCAAGGGATACCATTATTATATCTAGTCAAGTCGGTTATATCCCTCTGGATGAGAAGAATCTAGCATTCAAAGCTGCTAGACTTATCAAAGATCGATATGATGTAAATAAAGGAGTTCATATTCATCTAGATAAGAAAATACCTGTAGCCGCTGGATTAGCTGGGGGTAGTAGCGATGCAGCAGCCGCGCTTAGAGGCCTGAATCGTCTCTGGGGGCTTCATATCCCAATGCAAGAGTTGCAACAGCTGGGTGCAGAGCTTGGCTCTGACGTCCCCTTCTGCGTCACAGGAGGGACAGCATTAGCTACAGGCAGGGGCGAAGTGTTAACGTCTATTCCCAATCCACCACAATGTTGGGTGGTATTAGCTAAACCGCCAATCCACGTGTCCACACAAGATGTGTATGGTCGATTCAATGCACAACAGATCGTGAAACATCCATCTGCTACGGATATGATTCAAGCCATCCGATCAGGAAGCTTTCATGATGTGTGTGATCAGCTAGGTAATGTTCTAGAAGATGTCACGCTACAGTTGCATCCTGAAGTGCAACAAATCAAAGAAGCGATGATGAGGTTGGGTGCTGATGGAACACTTATGTCGGGCAGTGGACCTACTGTCTTCGGGCTAGTCTCCAAGCAATCCAAAGTATCCAGAATATATAATGGCTTACGAGGGTTTTGTCGTGAGGTATACGCTGTACGTCTCTTAACATAAGTCGAACAACTCTTGTGTAAAGACGTATGTTAGTGGTATATTTTATAAATAATATTCGGATTTGGCGAGGAGTATTCTGTGAAAAAACTAAAACGAAGTGCACGATTAGTAGAAATGACACAATATCTGTTAAACAGACCACATATATTAATCTCTCTTACAACGTTTGCAGATCGTTATGGAGCGGCTAAATCTTCTATTAGTGAGGATCTGGCTATTATTAAAGAGGTGTTTGAGGATGAAGGTATGGGAGATCTACTAACATTCGCAGGGGCTACAGGTGGGGTTCGATTCATCCCTAAGGTGAAGAAGGAACATGCTCTAGCCTATGCGCATAATTTATGTGCACAGCTCGAACAGAAGGATCGGGTCTTACCAGGTGGATACTTATATATTTCTGATTTACTAGGTGAGCCATCTCTTATGAATGAAGCGGGTAAGATCTTTGCAACAGCATTTGCAGGCAAAGAGATCGATTGTGTCATGACCGTTGAGACCAAAGGCATTCCATTGGCCTATGCTACAGGAACACAGCTTAATCTGCCCGTGGTGCTTGTTCGTCGAGATCATCAGGTGACTGAAGGTTCGGCTGTAAGTATTAATTATGTCTCAGGATCACACAAGAGCATTCATACGATGTCATTATCACGTCGTGCATTAAAGAATAAATCGAGAGTACTTATTGTTGATGATTTCATGAAAGCCGGCGGAACCATCCAGGGTATGGTAGATTTATTAGCTGAATTTGATGCGGAAGTAGCTGGAGTTGGTGTTTTAGTTGAACTAGGCACTGTAGAAATGGAAGAACGATTGCTTCATGATTATGTGTCTATTGCCAAATTAACAGCCGTAGATTTCAAAAGTAAACAGATCGTAGTCATACCCGGTAATTATTTCGATGAATAGTTTGCTGGACGTCCTTGAAAATTTTGTATTTTCATAGGTGAAATATAGTGTATTTCGGAACGAAAAAAGAAGAAAACTGTCGAAAGATATTTTTATTTCACATATTCCTGTTTTTAGGATATTTTTCTTATAAAAATAAAGGATTTTCGTTTGCTGTGTGGAATTATACACCAAGTCTCTGAATGGAAAAAGGTGGTGAACACACACATGCAAATTACGGATGTCAGACTTCGTCGGGTAAACTCTGAAGGAAGAATGAAAGCGATCGCATCCATTACCATTGATAACGAATTTGTTGTTCATGACATTCGGGTTATTGATGGTAACAACGGAATGTTTGTTGCTATGCCGAGCAAACGTACTCCTGATGGAGAATTCCGCGATATTGCCCACCCTATCTCTTCCGCTACGCGGGAGAAGATTCAATCTGCTGTACTAGCAGAATATGAACGTGCGGCTATTGAAGAGGAAGAAGTCATTGAAGAAGGCGCTTAAGTTTTACTATTCAGATTTGAAGAAAAGAGAGCCATATGACGGGCTCTCTTTTCTTTTTACCTAGAATGAGATATATTCAGTAGTGAGTTCAACAGCGGGAGGTTATGACCCTTGAAAAGAATGGCTATAGTTCTTGCCGCAGGTCAGGGCAAAAGGATGAAATCCAAATTATACAAAGTACTTCATCCTGTGTGTGGTAAACCAATGGTTGGACATGTACTTGATACCGTTAAGAAGGTTAACAGCGAGAGAGTCGTTGTGATTGTTGGCCACGGTGCAAAAGATGTGCAATCGTTTATTGGAGATGACGCAGAATATGTGCTTCAAGAGCAACAGTTAGGCACAGGGCATGCTGTTAAACAGGTCGCATCCTTGCTTCGTGATGAGAAAGGCTCTACCATTGTTATTTGTGGTGACACACCGTTAGTTACATCGCAGACATTAGAACAGTTGATGCAGCTACATGAGAGTAACCAAGCAGCCGCTACGGTATTAACTGCGAATATGGATAATCCCATGGGTTATGGACGTGTTATTCGTGGAGAAGATGGTAATGTGCTACGAATTGTAGAACAGAAGGATTGTCTACCAGAAGAAGATGCGGTTCAGGAAATTAATGCGGGTACGTATTGTTTTGACAATGTTAAATTGTTCGATGCACTTGAAAAAGTGACGAATCAGAATACACAGCAAGAATATTATCTGACAGATGTCATTGGTATTCTAG
Source organism: Paenibacillus sp. CMAA1364 (assembly GCF_054373195.1). Taxonomy (NCBI): domain Bacteria; kingdom Bacillati; phylum Bacillota; class Bacilli; order Caryophanales; family Paenibacillaceae; genus Paenibacillus; species Paenibacillus sp. CMAA1364. The sequence goes on from NZ_JBITNB010000020.1 coordinate 21,338, forward strand.
TGAATGCGAACGAGACGGTTCTTGGTTATTGCACAGATGATGCATCCGAATCTATCGGTGTAAATGATCGTCTAGCGCTCTCTCAAGCAGAACAACTGATGAGAGAAAGAATCGCCAAAGGTCATTTGTTAAATGGTGTGACGCTTATTGATCCATCATCAACAGTCATTGGCGCAGATGTTATCATTGGTACAGACACGATTGTCTATCCAGGAACCATCATTAAAGGATATACTGTCATTGGTGAAGATTGTATTATCGGACCAAACAGTGATATTGACTCCTCTATTATTGCGAATCGTGTTGAGGTTAAACATTCTGTTCTAGATCATGCTGAAATAGGTATGTGTTCAACAGTGGGACCATTTGCTTATCTTAGACCAGGCTCTAAGCTTGGTGAGAATGTTAAAATCGGCGATTTCGTAGAATTAAAGAATGCTGTCATTGATAATGGTTCTAAAGTATCCCATTTAAGTTATATTGGCGACGCTATAGTAGGCAAGAATGTAAATGTCGGTTGTGGAGCAATAACAGTTAATTATGATGGGTATAATAAGTTTGTAACCGAGATTGAGGATGACGCCTTTATTGGCAGCAACGTGAATCTTATAGCGCCGGTCACCATTGGTAAAGGTGCCTTCATTGTAGCAGGTTCAACCATAACCCATTCCGTTGATGAGAATGATATGGCGATCGCTAGACAACGGCAAGTGAATAAACCAGGATATGCAGAGAAGATTCGTACCCAGGCCAAAGATAAGAAGAGTAAACATAAATAATGAACAAGAATTCAATGAATCCGCACGGAGGGTTTTTACTTTATGACTTATTGTGATTCCAAACTCAAAATCTTTACTTGTAACTCTAACCCCAAGCTTGCTAACCAAATTGCCGATTATATCGGTATTCCAATGGGGGATTCCCATACAACAAGCTTCAGTGATGGAGAAATTCAAGTCAAATTGAATGAAAGTGTACGAGGCTGTCACGTCTATATTGTGCAGTCTACTTGTGGTCCAGTGAATGACAACCTGATGGAGCTATTGGTCATGGTTGATGCATTGAAACGCGCTTCTGCAAAGAGTATTAATGTCGTCATTCCATACTATGGATATGCTCGTCAAGATCGAAAGGCTCGTTCTCGTGATCCTATTACTGCCAAGCTGGTAGCCAATCTCATTGAGAAGGCTGGGGCACATCGTGTCATTACGATGGACTTGCATGCGATGCAGATCCAGGGATTCTTCGATATCCCTGTAGATCATATGTTGGGTGTGCCAATTATAGCCCAATACTTCCGCTCCTTACAGATTGAGAACCCTGTTGTAGTCTCTCCAGATCATGGTGGGGTAGTACGTGCAAGAAAGCTAGCTGACTTCCTCAATGCACCGCTTGCGATTATTGACAAGCGTCGCCCGGAGCCGAATGTCAGTGAAGTCATGAATATCATTGGACACATTGAAGGTAAAACAGCCATTCTAATCGATGATATTATCGATACAGCGGGTACAATTGTACTTGGTGCTAACGCTTTGATGGAGGGTGGAGTCAAGGAAGTGTATGCATGCTGTACACATGCGGTATTGTCAGGACCAGCTATGGAACGACTTGAGAACTCACCATTGAAGGAAGTTATCGTAACAGATACTATTCCAATTCAACATCCAAACCCAAGCAATAAGATTAGAGTGTTATCCGTAGCACCTTTGATGGGTGAAGCTATCATCCGCGTACATGAAGAGTTATCCATTAGTAAGTTGTTTGAGATTGAGTAGCATTAAAGAACATAAGCAAAGGGTTATATCTTCTCCACGGAGAAGATATAACCCTTATCGTGCATTGTTATGTAATATCAATATAGTCTGATGGAGGATATATAACCTTATGAAGTGGATTGTAGGACTTGGGAATCCAGGCTCGTCGTATGATAAGACACGACATAATGTAGGCTTCATGGCAGTAGATGCCTTAGCAGCACGTCATGGAATCTCTTTTGGACCAAGTAAATGTAAAGCATTGATGGGTGAAGGACATATTGATGGGACAAAGGTTGTTCTTATCAAGCCAACCACATATATGAACCTCTCCGGTGAGTCTGTTCATGCATTTATGAATTATTATAAAGCTACTCTTGAGGATCTAATCGTTGTCTATGATGATTTGGATACAGTGGTGGGTAAAGTTCGGTTACGGTATCAAGGAAGCGCAGGCGGACATAATGGTATTAAATCTATTATCCAACATACAGGTACACAAACGTTTAACCGGATTCGTCTAGGCATTTCTCGACCAGATCCTGGCTTTGCAGTTGTAGATTATGTGCTATCTTCTTTCGCTAAAAAGGAAAAGGAAGATGTGGCTCAGATGATAGATCATAGCTGTGACGCCATAGAATATAGTCTGTCGCACTCCTTTGAACAGACGATGGCCAAGTATAACGGGTAATGTGATAAATGCTCAAGAGGCTAAATCAGTGGATGATAGGGCATAATAAGGGTATAAATGACTATCAGGAGGCATAAACATGGCTATTAAGTACATCTGCCCACACTGTCAAATGGTACTTGGAACCATCAACTCAGCGAGTGTAAGTGAACTACAGCTGGGGTTGCATTCCTTGACCACCTTAGAACGCCAAGAAATCATAGCATATGACTTGAGCGGCAATATGACCGTGAAGGTCACTTGTGACTACTGCAATGAGGCACTCTCAAGCCATCCAGAATTAAGCTTATTAAGTAATCCGCTTCAATGAATGAACAAGAGCTTGTTGTATCATTTACTTTCGTGTCTTGACGAGGATCACATCATCGTTACAGGGCCTTAGCAGTTTGCTGAGGCTTCTTTTGACGGTAAGAAGTATAATGTATGGTTTGTTAAATCGAGTTATAAAAAGTAAGTATAAGAGAGGTGCCACCTTTGTTAGATGCACTAATAAAATCCTTTTCTAAAGACCCTGATTTACAATCGATTGTTTCTGGCATTTCCATTGGTATGAAAGAACAGCTTATTTCAGGATTATCTGGGTCAGCTAGGCAGGTCATGATGGCCTCGATATATGCGGAAGTTGAGAGACCAATGTTAATCATTACACATAATATGTTCTCTGCACAAAAAATTGCGGATGACCTACAGGAAATCCTCTCATCTGATCAAGTACTACTCTATTCCGCACATGAATTAGTTGCAGCGGAGACCGCGGTATCAAGCCCGGAGACGCTTGCACAACGCATAGATGTATTGATGAAATGTGCTCAAGGGTTCAAAGGGGTTGTCGTAGCTCCTTTTGCAGGGGTGAGAAGGCTTCTTCCTTCACCTGAAGTGATGGCTAATGCTCAGATCTATATCCAGCACGGAGGAACGATTCAATTAGATTCTTTCCTGATGCGTATGGTAGAAATGGGATATGAACGTGTTGAGCGTGTGGAGAATAAGGGAGAGATGAGCATTCGTGGCGGTATTATCGACTTTTATCCAATGACGACATCACTCGCTTATCGTGTGGAGTTATTTGATGATGAAGTTGATTCTATTCGTACATTCGATCCTGTGGATCAGCGCTCTATAGACAAGGTGAACAAGATTGTAATAACACCATGTAAGGAGATCATTGCGGATCATACAAGATTAGAACAAGCAGCCGATGCCTTGGATTTACTGTTGGTTGCACAGCTTGATAAAATGACAGATCGCCAAGCTAAACTTCGTCTCAAAGAGGAAATGAAGCGCGAGATTGATATGTTGCGGGAACATGTGTATTTTCCTGAAATTTATAAATACATATCTGTGCTGTATCCAGAAAGGTGTCATTTGTTTGATTTCCTACCAGATGATACCATACTCGTTCTTGATGAACCTACTAGATTGATAGAAACAGCTAAGCAACTAGAGCGAGATGAGTCTGAATGGAACTTACATCTAATGCAGAATGGCAAGATGCTACCTCAATTACTGCTATCTGTCGAGAATGATGGCATTATATATAATCGGAAGTATCAGACGTTATTCCTATCTATCTTTTTACGGCAAATCCCGCATATCCAGCCACAGAATATCCTGAATATTGCTAGTCGAGGAATGCAGGATTACCATGGTCAGATGAATGTTCTTAAATCTGAAATGGAGCGCTGGGAGAAGTCTGGTGTTCGTGTCATGATGCTTGCAAGTAATGAAGAACGTATGGAGCGGATGCGGCGAGTCCTTATCGATTATGGTATTCATGAACCGATGATGCTACAGGGGAACTTACAGACTGGATTTGAGTTGCCATCGATTCAATTGGCGGTCATTACCGAAGGGGAGATGTTCTCTCAGAAGCAACGTAAGGTCCGCAAGTTAAGTAAAAGTGTGGATAATGCGGAACGTATTAAGAGCTATACCGAACTGAAGGTCGGTGACTACGTCGTACATCAGAATCACGGTATAGGTAAATATATGGGAATTGGCACTTTGGATATCAATGGTATTCATAAGGATTATCTGCACATCATGTATGCGGGTGGCGACAAGCTGTCGGTTCCTATTGAGCAAGTAGATCTCATTCAGAAATATGTTGGATCAGAGGATAAGGAACCAAAGGTATATAAGCTCGGTGGAAACGACTGGATTCGCGTTAAGAATAAGGTGCGTTCTACGGTACAAGATATTGCAGATGATCTCATTAAATTATATGCAGAGCGTCAATCTACCCAAGGGTACGCCTTTGAAAAGGATACGCAAGAACAGCAGGAATTTGAAGAGATGTTCCCTTATGATGAGACTCGCGATCAGATGAGAGCGATTGAGGAGATCAAAGCGGATATGGAACAGGCTCGACCAATGGATCGATTGCTGTGTGGAGATGTGGGATATGGTAAGACAGAAGTGGCTATTCGTGCCGCATTTAAATCTGCTATCGAAGGTAAGCAGGTTGCTGTCTTAGTACCGACCACAATTTTAGCGCAGCAGCATTATGAGACATTTAAGGAGAGATTCTCCGGCCATCCTCTTAATATTCAAGTGCTAAGTCGCTTCCGTTCTCGCAAGGAACAGAATGAAGCGATCAAAGGCATACGTCAGGGAACGGTTGATATTATCATCGGGACACATCGGTTATTGTCACAAGACCTCATCTTTAAAGACTTGGGGCTTGTTATTGTGGACGAGGAGCAACGATTCGGTGTGACACATAAGGAGAAGCTGAAGAAGCTAAAGACCAATGTGGATGTACTCACCTTGACAGCTACACCTATTCCCCGAACGCTCCATATGTCCATGCTTGGAGTTCGGGATTTATCGGTCATTGAGACACCACCTGAGAATCGATTCCCTGTTCAGACATACGTTGTGGAACATAGCCAGACACTTGTACGTGAAGCGGTCGAGCGGGAGCTTGCTCGCGGAGGACAGGTGTATTATCTCTACAACCGAGTACAAGGGATACAGGAAATGGCTAGCCAGATCTCTGCGCTTGTTCCTGACGCCAGAGTGGGTGTGGGCCACGGTCAAATGAATGAGTCTGAGCTCGAAAAGACAATCCTTGATTTCTTAGATGGTGAATATGATGTGTTAGTTAGTACGAGCATCATTGAAACAGGTGTGGATATACCTAATGTGAATACGTTAATTGTACATGATGCAGATAAGATGGGATTATCCCAACTGTATCAGCTACGAGGACGGGTAGGTCGATCTAATCGTATTGCATATGCGTACTTCACGTATCAAAGAGATAAAATATTAACGGAAGTTGCCGAGAAACGTTTGCAGTCGATTAAAGAGTTCACAGAGCTTGGGTCAGGGTTTAAAATTGCAATGCGAGATCTATCCATCCGAGGTGCAGGTAATTTACTTGGAGCGGAACAACATGGTTTCATTGCTTCGGTCGGCTTCGATCTATATTCCCAAATGCTTGCTGAGGAAATACAGAAGCGCAAAGTAACGATGTTAGGTGAGGAAGTTGCGCCGGAGAAGGTATGGAATACACTCATAGATATTAGCATCGATGCCTATTTACCAGGTGATTATATATACGATAGCATCCAAAAGATTGAAATCTATAAAAAGGTTGCTGCAACATCATCTTTTGATGAGGTAGCGGAGCTTGAAGATGAATTGATGGATCGCTTCGGTGAGTTGCCAGAAGCTGTTGTCAATCTGCTTGCTGTGGCGAGAATGAAATTATACGGTAAAATGTTTGGGATCGAATCCATTGTGAAACGCGGAGATGATGTCACGCTTAAGTTCTATGCAGGTCAAGAGAAAATAGTGAATCGGGCTGAGCTCGTACGAATTGGAAATTCATTCGAAAGACGTGTACAATTTGAACAAGAGTCTGTTATGACCATTAAGGTCAAGGGTAAGGGGCTTGAGGAAAAACAGCTATTGGAACTTTTAGAACGTTTTCTTGAAGAGATCCAAGAGCCGTTTAAATTAAAGGGGGAAGTACAAAATGTTGTTAAATAAAAGATTAAAGAAGCTAGTGTCGATCACACTAGTTACAGCGTTAGCACTAACTTTATTGTCTGCTTGTGGTAAGAATACAGAAGAAGCTGTAGCCACATATAAGGGTGGAGAAGTGACTTTAGATGAATACAATATGGAGAAAAAGGTACTCATGTTCCTTACACCTCAATATGCCCAACTCGCAGAGATGGACGAGTTCAAGACATATCTTGTTAATCAACAAGTCGCATTTGAATATTTAAGTGAAAATGCGAATAAAGAAGCTAAGACATTGGGTGTACAGACAGCCAAAGACCAACTTGCGAATATGAAGGGCATGGTTGGTGACGAAGAAGGCTTCAAGAAAATGTTGAAAGAACAAGGATTATCAGAGGCAGATTTGAAGAGCTACCTTGAGAAGGTCATGATTTCTATGGAAGATATGAACCTGAAAATAAAAGATACAGATATCAAGGCACAGTATGACGCTACGAAACAGGATTACACGCTAGCTTCGGTTAGACATATTCTGATTTCATTACAAGATGCAGAAGGTAAAGAGCGATCTAAAGAGGAAGCTCTCAAAATAGCAAAAGATGTGAAGGCTCAATTGGATAAAGGAGCTGACTTCGCTAAGATGTCAGATGAATACTCAGAAGATCCAGGGTCAGTTGAGAATGGTGGTCTGTATGCAGATACGCCAGTAGGTAAATGGGTACAAGCCTTCAAAGAGAGTGCATTGACGCTTCCATTGAATACAATTAGTGAACCGGTGGAGACCGATTACGGATACCATGTGTTAAGGGTTGAATCACGTAAAGAGACAACATTTGAACAGTTAACACAAGAACAGAAGGATGCCATTAAGAATTTGCTTGGGTCTAACAAGATTGATGAGTTCATGGAGAAGGATTTACCAGGGATCATTACGAAGGTGAATTTGCCAGCATCTCCTAAGAGTACAACGGATAAAGAGACTACTCCTGAGGTTAAACAAGATAATAACACGGGGACGGATGCTCCAGCAACCGATGTACCAGCAACCGATAAGAAATAGGAAGCCCTGTCATACTGCAAGAATGAGTAACAATCTGCATAACAACATCAAAGTACATGTATAAGGATATGGAAAAGGTTGAATACTATGGTCAGATATCACATTGATTCATCGGATTCACCTTTTTTCATGTTAGAACAGTAGTTGAAAAATCTTCTTATGAAAGTGGGGCAACATGTGAAATGAAAGCTACTGGAATTGTACGACGTATTGATGATCTAGGCAGAGTTGTTATTCCAAAAGAAATTAGACGCACACTCCGAATCCGCGAAGGAGACCCGCTTGAGATCTTTGTTGACCGTGATGGTGAAGTGATATTAAAGAAATACTCTCCTATTAGTGAACTTGGTAATTTCGCCAAAGAATATGCCGAATCATTATTCGAGGGGACTGGCCATATAACGATTATTTCTGATCGTGATACTTTTATTACGGTAGCAGGGGGCTCCAAGAAGGAATATTTGGACAAGCAAGTTGGAATACTTCTTGAGAATTGTATGGATGGCAGAAAGACGATAATAGAAACAAACCAAGGTCAGTATGAAATTGGAAAAGAGAACCCGGAAGCTCTATCATCTTATGTTATTGCACCCATTATATCGGGGGGCGACCCGATTGGATCGGTTATTCTCATGAATAAAGATGAATCCGTGAAGATGGGACAGATTGAAGTGAAGATGGCTGAGACAGCTGCTTCATTTCTAGGCAAACAAATGGAACAATAGAGCCAAGATTCGCTTAACCCCTGTACATTTACTCCACGGTGTGGAATAGATGTATAGGGGTTTTTGTGTGTGTTGGTTTCAGTTATAATGGAGTATATGATCTCTAAATAGGATATAAAAGTAGGTAAGAACTGATGACTCAGAACGACACAGCTTCCAGAATGTTACGTGGTGCCTTTATTCTAACGATAGCAAGTGTTCTATCCAAGCTACTAGGAACACTCCAGAAGATTCCTCTACAGAATTTGGCCGGTGATGAGGTATTTGGTATTTACAACACCATTTATCCGTTTTATTTACTTCTGATTACCATTTCGATGGGGGGATTTCCTATCGCAATTTCTAAGTTTGTTGCAGAGAATGAAGCCGTTGGAAATAGCATCGAGAGCGATAGAGTGCTTCGGGTATCGTCATTATTTATAGGCTCATTTGGTATTGTACTTGGGATATGTACCTATGTGGGATCCCCGCTGATTGCTCGTCTCATAGATAATTCTCATGTGACACTCGCTATCAGGTATGTCTCAGTTGCCTTCTTATTCGTGCCCATGATGTCCTTGCTACGCGGATTCTTTCAGGGTCATCAGAATATGGTGCCTACCGCAGTATCCCAGGTTATCGAACAAACTGTACGTGTGATGGTAATGATTGTTCTACTGCTGTACATGACAGCGAACCAATCCACAACGCAGACTATAGCGGCAGGGGCCATATTCGGATCAGCTGCAGGCGGAGCTGCTGGGCTTCTAGTGATGCTTATATACTGGCGCAGGTATGTAACCAAGAGACCAGACAGAAGGAAGATAAAAGTAGAAGAGATGCGTTCTTTATCATTAAAGCGTGAGAGTTCCTGGCATCTTTTGAGAAGAATATTGGTGTATGCAATCCCGATCTGCCTAGCCTCATTGGCGGTTCCTCTAATGAACTTAGTCGATACATTTACACTACCTCGACTACTGAAGATGGAGGGACTTAGCGAGACAGGCGCTATGGTACAGCTGGGCATCTATAATCGCGGTATTCCTTTGGTACAACTAGTTACGATGCTTGCGATGTCGCTATCGGTGTTATTCATACCGGCATTAGCAGAGGCTAGAGTTCAAGGTGATAGTATGCTTGTGAAGCATCAAATTCGTTTATCACTTCGCTGGTTCTGGTTGATCAGTCTTGCAGCTTCTATTGGTCTATGTGTGTTGGCTAACCCAGTTAATATTCTGCTATATCAGGATGCTGTAGGTACTATTACCATGAGGTGGATCGCCTTAACAGCAGCTTTTAGCACGGTAAGTCTAATTTCTGCAGCACTTCTGCAAGGTATGGGTATAGTTAAGGCTCCCGCGGTGCATCTACTTATCGGTGCGGTGGCAAAGACATTGCTTAATCTATGGCTCATACCACAGTATGGTATCACAGGAGCGGCTGTTGCATCCGTAGTGGCACACTTCATTGCGGCAACCTTAAATATAATGCTACTGACCAGGAGTAGCGGATTACATCTTAGCATGAGTGCAACTCTGCTTCGACCAGCCATAGTCATAACTGGTCTAGCCAGTGCCGCAGGAAGTGCTCGGTGGGTGATATATAGAATATTGTCAGCACAAGGAATAGAATCAGACCGATTTATTGCAGCTATGGAGAGTCTAGGCGGGGTATTGGCAGGTTTGATAACATTTGTTGTGCTTGTCGTTCTCACGAGAATGGTTAACGAAGATGAACTGATGATGCTTCCTAAGGTAGGGCATAGGTTAGTTAAGTTACTCAGAACATTTCACATTATCCGCTAAACGAAGTAAGCTATACGATATTGGGTATATTAGAATAGAGCGGAGGATGAGTCATGAGCTCCACCATAACGGTTGTAGGATTAGGGTCAGGGAACCCGGATAGAATCACAGTAGGCATTATGAAGCTATTACAGAACGCATCAACGGTATATGTTAGAACGAAGGAGCATCCTGTTATTGAATCTTTTGAAGAATGGAATGTGTCATTTCAATCCTTTGATGAAGTATACGAGAGATATGACTCTTTTCCCGATGTTTATCATGCTATTACGAATCAATTAGTCGATTTAGCTCGCAGTGGAGAAGAAGGAACACAAATTGTATATGCCGTTCCAGGTCATCCTATGGTGGCAGAATCAACGGTACAATTGCTTCGTGAATATGGTTCTATACATGGCATTGAAGTAGAGGTGTTAGGTGGGGAAAGCTTCTTGGACGAGGCATTTACAAGACTAGGCTTCGATCCCATTGAAGGGTTCCAGCTATTAGATGCTATGAGTCTACATAGGAACCTAATACAGCCACAGTTACATACGCTAATTGGACAAGTATATGACGCATTTACAGCTTCCGAGGTGAAGCTAAGTCTTATGGAGGTCTATCCAGATGACTATAACGTCATCGTGGGTCATGCGCTAGGTGTGGAGGGACAGGAGTGCATTCTGCACGTACCTTTATACGAATTAGATCGTGTAGAGGGATTTGGCAATCTATCATTGGTCTATGTTCCTAGAAATACCGAGGATCAGCTTAGACAACGCACCTTTGAGCGATTGCATGAAATTGTTGGTATTCTTAGGAGCCCAGGTGGTTGTCCTTGGGATCAGGAACAGACACATGAATCCATACGTAAGAATCTGATCGAAGAGACTTATGAGGTGCTTGAGACGATAGATGAAGATGACCCAGAACATATGCAAGAAGAATTGGGAGATCTATTGTTACAAATTCTACTACACTCCCAGATGGAAGAAGAGAACGGCTCCTTTAATGTGTATGATGTCATTCAAGGTATTAATGATAAATTAATATATCGACACCCACATGTGTTTGGTGATGTGACCGCACAAGATGCTGAATCTGCAATTACGCATTGGGATAAGATGAAGGAAGAAGAGAACAAGAGAAAAGGATTAGATGCACAGAGGTTATCTGTATTAGATGGCATACCACGTGACTTACCAGCATTGATGAAGGCGTATAAATTGCAGAAGAAAGCAGCAAAGGTAGGGTTCGATTGGGATAATATTGACGGTGTCTTTGCCAAGATTGAAGAGGAATTAGATGAGTTGCGTGAAGCGATTCAACAGGATCAAAGCCATGAAGATCAAGTGTCTGAGCTGGGAGACTTATTGTTTGCTGTTTCGAATGCAGCACGATTTATTCATTCGGATCCTGAAGCAGCGCTATCTACTACTAATCAAAAATTCACGCAACGATTCCACTTTATAGAGGCTTATTTAGCACAACAAGGACGATCAGTTCATGATAGTACAGTAGAGGAAATGGAAGAGATATGGGCTCTAGCCAAAACAAAAACCGTCAATTAACCACAAAAACTTCACTGAAAATATAAAAAACTACATGACAAAAGCAGGAATACCAGACTTTATCAAGAATACCCATATAGAGCAATTCCGAGCATCTATAAGGATTTGTAGATGATAGGCCATCATTGTGGTCTAATAAATAGTTAAAGATATCTTTAGGAGGTAATTAATGATGAACAAGACAGACCTTATTAACAACATTTCAGACAAGAGTGGTTTGACGAAGAAGGATGTTGAAGCGGTACTAAATGGCTTTTTGAATGAAGTTACTGAAGCTTTAGCAAGTGGAGACAAGGTACAATTGATTGGTTTCGGTACTTTTGAAACACGTAAGCGTGCGGGCCGTACAGGTCGTAACCCACAGACGGGTGCTGCAATTGAGATTCAAGAGTCTACTGTTCCAGCATTCAAAGCAGGTAACAAACTTAAGGATGCTGTAAAATAAGTATGAGAATTGATAAATTCCTGAAAGTATCAAGGTTAATTAAACGGCGCACGGTAGCTAAGGATATTTCGGAGCAAGGTCGGGTTCTCATTAATGGTCGGGAGTCTAAACCTAGCAGCGCGGTTAAAGTGGGCGATGAAATTACGGTCCAATTTGGTCAGAAGCTGGTTACGGTTCGAGTTGAAAGGCTTGCCGAGAGCACCCGCAAAGAAGAGGCATCAACCCTCTACACCTTGATTAAGGAAGAGCCAATCGCAAAAGAAAACACGTTAGATTGGCAATAGTTATACTAAGAATGGAAGAGCGCACCTTCATTGTGGAGGGCGCTCTTTTTTTGTGTCAAGGAACAATAGGCATACGTAAGGGATAGGCATAATTTACAACGAAAGTTCTAATCGCCTATAGCCTGTCATAAGTTATCTGTATAAGGAGGGGTACATGCTATGATTGAACAAAGTAAACAAAAGGGCCATGATCTCCAAATGCAGAATCGTAAGCAACTTCATATGACAGGCGTTATAAATGTAGAGCGTTTCGATAGTGAGGTATTTATATTACAGACTGAACTTGGCCATCTAACGATTAAAGGTCAGAATTTACATATTCATAATCTGAATCTAGAACATGGGCTGCTATCGATTGATGGGGTCGTGCATTCGTTGGTGTACTTGGAACCCGGTTCCCACCCAAATAAGAATAAACGAATGTTAGGCAAGTTATTTAGATGAACCCGCATGCTCAGTGGATAACATTGTTATGGATGTTATTCTCAGGGGCATCAATGGGACTGGTCTATGACAGCTATCGGGTGTTGTCCATTCAGTTCCGTTGTCCCAAGTGGACAATCCATCTCATGGATTTCATGTATTGGTGTGGGATGGCTATATTTATCTTTCGAATGCTCTATATTAGCAACCAAGGAGAACTACGATTTTATGTCTTTATTGGCTTGTTTCTAGGAGTTTGGTGCTATTTTTTAATCTTAAGTGTTACAACGCAACGATTTGTGGTAATGTTAATAAAGGTAATTCAATTTGTATTACGTGTAATAGAGCGATTAATCATGGTTACACTATGGATACCGGTTAGGACATTATATCGTTTAGTCGTAGCAGTTATTCGTGTAATATGGACAGTATGCGTGTTCATCATGGGCATTGTATGGCGTTGTTTATATCCATTGTGGTATGTACTTAAATGGATATCACGACCTGTACTATCGAAGTTGGATAACCAACCCTGGATGAAGAAGATCAAGAGAGCTAGCGTTAATCTTTGGAATCGATGGTCGTAAAGGAGGGTTTATTCATGGGCAAATATGCTTCGCAGACATCAAGACAGCAACAATCAAATAAATATGTAGGCGGGCGTAGACGTTTAGCCATATGGATAGGCTTTATGGTCCTTTTTCTAAGCTGGGCAGGCTATACTCTTGTGAATCAAATGTCTCAGATTGCTGACATGGACACACAATTGGTTGAAAAGGGACAAGTACAGGCGGAGTTAGATAAGACTGTATCCCAATTGGAGCATGAAGTTAATCGACTACAAGACCCAGAATATATTGGGCAACTGGCGCGTAAGGATTATGGTCTATTTAGACCGGAAGAGACACCGATTCGCCCAGACGTATCAAGCCCGTAATATAGTTGTGAATGTAGGTCATTACCATATTGACCTTGCTTTGCGCATTATGTATAATCAAATCACCACAGCCAAGATTTATAAATTTCGCTGTATATTTTTAAGGGAGGATCATTTTATTCTATGGCAATCGAAGTAGGCACTAAGTTAGAAGGTAAGGTGACAGGCATAACGCACTTTGGAGCGTTTGTGGATCTGTCTGGAGGAATCACAGGTCTCGTTCACATCTCAGAAATCGCTGATAATTATGTTAAGGATGTCAACGATCATTTGAAGATACACGATGTAGTGACAGTAAAGGTCATCAACGTCGATAAGGACGGTAAGATCGGACTATCCATCAAACAAACTGTTGATAAGCCAGTTGAATCAAGACCAGCAAGAAGTCCAAGACCTGAACGCACCGGTAGTACAGGTGGCAGAGAAGGCGGCGGCGGTGGAGAACGATTTAGTGGCGGTGGCGGCGGCAGAGAAGGTGGCGGTGGGTTCAATCGTGATCGTGATCGCGGTGGGCGTTCGTTTAAGCCTCCGGTTAACAAAGCTACATTCGAGGATAAAGTGTCACGTTTCCTAAAAGATAGCGAAGAACGCGCATCTTCAATTAAGAAGAACACGGAATCCAAACGAGGTGGACGTGGAGCGAAGCGCGTGTAATTGTTATAACTATAAGATAACCGTAGAAGGCTATTTAAGCCTCTACGGTTTTTTTGTCGCTTAGCAATAGTTAGCGACAACATCCAACTGATTTCCAGTAATCTCATGTTCAATCGCTAGTTAAAAACAATATATTTCTCTTGTTTACTAACGAGTTAATAAAGTGAGTGATAGCTTCAAAGCGTTATGTGTTAAGCGGTTGGGGCCTGTCTGTGTGTAATGCAGAGACATGGCTTTTTTGTCGTAAATTTCTTAGTAGCTTGTCCTCTGTTATGACAAATTCTCACGGCAGACACACCCTATAATGTTACTAATAAACATGATAAGGGTGGTGTTACAATCTTGGAGAATAGAAACATCGTTAATTTTCCTCAAATTCAGGTTGCCGAAAGATCTGATTCAGCTTCTCAAGCGAAATCCGGGAGAACACGATTCACACAGGGGCGTGTGATTGGAAGAATTGGTTATGTTATTGTAACGAAGAAGTGGATGTTATTACTGACCATTATGGGATTTTTACTAGGAAAAGCCATGATATTGGATGAACTGTCCCCATTTGCATTAGCCTACTTTGCCGTCATCACCTTTATTAGGAAAGATTATTTGCCAATGGTTACGGTGGGGATTATCGCGGGTAGCTTATTTGCACCATTTCCCATGCCGTTGTTAATTGCAGCAGAAATTTTCATTTTTTTCTTAATTTATAAAGGGCTACAATCCTTTGAACATGCTGAAATATCTTATGCACCAATGATGGTTTTTGTAGCTACGTTCTGCGTCAATGTATTCCACGTTCTATTAGGGCCTTCACTAACATGGTATACGTTACTTATGATGACTTTAAATGCAGTATTGAGCTTTGTACTCACAATGGTGTTTATTCAGGCCGTTCCTGTTTTTACCTATCGTAGCAAGAACTATCAGTTAAAGAATGAGGAAGTGCTCTGCTTAATTATTCTATTAGCATCTGTTATGACAGGCGCTGTGGGTTGGAGTGTCTACTCGTTGTCGCTCGAGCATATTCTATCTCGCTATTTGGTATTGTTGTTTGCACTTGTAGGTGGCGCATCTCTAGGTGCATCAGTTGGAGTGATCACAGGACTAATTCTTAGTCTCGCTGATATTACCGCTATATATCAAATGAGTCTGCTTGCATTTTCAGGTATGCTTGCAGGAATGCTAAAGGAAGGTCGACGAGCGATGGTTGCTCTAGGTATGTTATTGGGCTCATCTATTCTATCTATTTATTTCATTGGACCAGAACATGTGATGACGTCTACTTGGGAGACATGCGCAGCTATCATTCTTTTTATGTTAACGCCTAAGAGTATGATTGGAGTCATCTCTAAATATGTCCCTGGAACACAAGACCATACCAAGTCTCAGCATGAATATGCAAAGCGTGTACGTGATTTGACAGCAGATCGGGTAACACAATTCTCACAAGTATTTAGACAGTTATCTCAAAGCTTTGGGCAAATATCAGGTA
Source organism: Paenibacillus sp. CMAA1364 (assembly GCF_054373195.1). Taxonomy (NCBI): domain Bacteria; kingdom Bacillati; phylum Bacillota; class Bacilli; order Caryophanales; family Paenibacillaceae; genus Paenibacillus; species Paenibacillus sp. CMAA1364. The sequence goes on from NZ_JBITNB010000020.1 coordinate 37,109, forward strand.
CATCAGAAGTGAATAAGGGTACAGACGAAATGGATCATTTCATGAATGCTGTCTCTGAGGGAACATGTGCAGGATGCTTCAAGAACCAACACTGTTGGGATACTAAATTCTATCAGACGTATAAATATATGACAGACATGATGAATATGATTGAAGAGCAAGTAGATATCTCACCCGATAAGCTACCGACGCATTGGAATCGCATGTGTCATCGGACAAGTGATGTCCTTGAAGTGATGAAGAAACAGTATCAGCTCTATCAACATGATATGCAGTGGAAACGTCAAATATACGACAGCAGGCATCTAGTAGCTGAACAATTATCAGGTGTCTCACAAGTAATGGACGATTTAGCAAGAGAGATCAAACGTGAAGGACAGGCTATGTACAAGCAAGAAGAGGAAATAAGAGATGTACTAGAGAAGATGGGATTATCTATACATGGTATTGACATTATCAATCTCGATTCAGGACATGTTGAAATTGAGATTGTTCATGCATATATGAAAGGTTATGACGAATGCCGCAAGATCATTGCCCCACTACTCTCCAATATTCTAGATGAGCATATCGCTGTCATGAAGGAGACGGCATCTCCCAATCGTGATGGTCTAGCAACAGTTGTATTTGGTTCAGCCAAAGCCTTTGAGATCACAACTGGGGTTGCTTGCGCTGCAAAAGGTGGTGATGCATTCTCTGGTGATAGCTTTAGTACAGTTGAGATCGGTAATGGTACGTTTGCAGTTGCTTTGAGCGACGGTATGGGCAACGGAGAACGAGCACGGGAAGAGAGCAGTACTGCCCTAAATATATTAGAACAACTTCTTCAATCGGGAATGGATGAGAAGTTAGCGATTAAATCCGTCAATTCTATATTACTTCTTAGATCGCCTGATGAGATATATGCTACCGTGGACATGGCATTAATCGATCAATTCACAGCAGAGACAACATTTATGAAAATTGGGTCAACGCCAAGCTTTATAAAAAGGGGTCATGAGGTTATTCTTGTTTCTTCTAGTAATTTGCCTATCGGTATTATTCAAGAAATAGAAGTTGATTTGGTTACCATTCAGCTTCAAGCTGGCGATATTGTCATTATGATGACAGATGGTCTATATGATGCGCCAGGCTATACTGTAAATAAAGAGATTTGGATGAAGAGAATCATTCAGGAGATTGATAGCCATGACCCTCAATATATTGCAGATTGCTTACTGGAAAAGGTTATTCGTTATCAGCATAATCAAGTGGTGGATGACATGACCGTTGTCGTAGGAAAGGTGGAACGTTACCAACCACAGTGGGCAAGCTTACATGTTCCTGGATTAGAAAGATTGGAAAGACCACGAACGGTTAGTTAGTCTAGAAGTGTTACGTAACTTATTATCTAGAGTAATTCTTATGACATGACTTCGCTTCACTTGTAACCTTTGGTTTGAAATCTCTCATTTATGGAAATGATAGAGAGAGGTAGATAACCATGGAGAGGGTGTATGATCATGAAACAGATTATGCTAATTACCGATGGATGTTCAAATATGGGCGTGAGTCCTATACTAGCTGCAGCACTTGCGATGGAAGCAGGAATCACAGTGAACGTTGCAGGTGTGATAGATTATGGGACGATCGGTGATCTTGGTAGTATAGAAATTTCCGATATCGCTAAAGCTGGGGGAGGAATTAGCCGTATTGTGGGGACACAGAAATTAGCCCATACGATGCAAATGATGACTCGTAAGACAGTCGTACAAACCATTCAACAAGCAGTCAATAAAGAATTGAAGCAAATATTGGGAGACACTACGATAGAGGATCTTCCACCACAGCGTCGTTCGCAGGTTGTTCAAGTCGTAGATGAGCTAACAGAGACTACACCTTTACAAGTAGCCCTACTTATTGATGCTAGTGCTAGCATGAAGCCCAAACTCTCTGCGGTGGAAGATGCCATTCGTGACTTGATGTTAAGCTTACAGGCTAGAGAAGGATTTAGTGAATTAGCTATTTTTCATTATCCAGGAAGGCATAATGAGGAAGATGCTGTTATGAATATGAATTGGACATCCGATATTAGTAACGTGAAGTCCCTGTTTCATCGAATTCAGATGAAAGGTGTTACACCCACAGGGCCCGCGATCATGAAGGTGATTGATTTCTTCCGGTATGGTACACTAGACAAACATGAAACATGGCGGAAAAATTCCCATGAGGAGGAAGGGATACTAGGTGGTAACGTCGTCTAGAGTCGAATACTCACCCGGTACAGTAATCGTAGGTAAATGGCGGAGCAACCGCTTTATCATCCAGCGTGTACTCGGAAGTGGTGCGAATGGAACTGTTTATCTCGTTCAAAAGGCAGGTCATAAGGAACTCTATGCGCTGAAGATGGGCAACGATACACTTGAACTGCAATCCGAGATTAATGTTCTAAGTTCATTGCAGGCACAACGTAAACAAAAGGATATCGAAGAAGGTATAACACATCGTCCATATCTGCTAGATGTGGACGATTATTCTGTTGCCAAACGTGATACTCCATTTTATGTAATGCGTTATGTAGAGGGGCGACCACTACATTGGTTCATTCAGACGCGTGGCAAAGAGTGGATAGGTATCGTCGGTTTGAGACTTTTGGCAAAACTTCATGAAATCCATCAACTAGGATTCGTCTTTGGAGATTTGAAGCCTGAGAATGTCATGGTTTCAGAGTACGGGGAAGTAGATCTAATTGATTATGGTGGAGTTAGCTCTGTAGGTCGTAGTGTGAAGCAATTTACGGAATGGTATGACCGGGGATATTGGAATGCTGGAAGCAGAATTAGTGATGAAAGTTATGACTTGTTCTCAGTTGCCATTCTTTGTATTCATCTTATACACGAAGAAGGTTTAAAAAATGTAGCTTCACAGCACCTTCCTCAGACACGCAGTAAGTCAGATCTTATTTCACTTGTAGACCGTAGTCATCGACTTAAGCCGTACGCATCGTGGTTGACAAAGGCTATTCAAGGTGAATTTCAGGGCTCTGATCAAGCATTGCGGTGTTGGAGAGAACAAGTCTATAAGCCAGTTAAATTGAGTGGTCCATCCATCAAGACGCCAAGATGGTTAAGTGTTGCCTTTACGATGTCTCTGCTGTTGCTGTGTGGTGTAGTCTACGTAGCTATTTGGTTATAAGTATAAAGGTAGACCTAGCACTGTAAGTGGATAACGCAGAAAAGGAGTAACTAGATATGATGATGCATACCATGGTAGAGCATGTGCTAAAACTTGCGAAGGAACATAGTCTATGGAATTCTGATGATACGATCATAGTCGCAGTCTCCGGTGGTCCGGATTCTGTGGCTCTTTTGCATATTATGCATGAGATATCCCAGAAGCATACCCCTCTGAATTTAATATGTGCTCATGTGAATCATGGCTTCCGGGTGGAATCAGATCTTGAAGCGATCATGGTACAGGAAATGGCGGATAGAATTGCTGTTCCCTTTGTGATGGAATCCATTGATGTTCCTGCCTATATGGAAGAATCAGGTAAGGGCACTCAGGAAGCTGCTAGAGATAAGCGATACGAGTACCTAGCTAAGATAGCTAAGAAATATGGTGCGCAGGCTATTGCTCTAGGACATCATGCAGACGATCAAGCAGAGACAGTGTTGCTTCATTTATTGCGAGGAAGTGGTCCATCTGGACTTTCGGGTATGAAGTATAAAAGGACTATAAATAATATGGAACTTATTCGTCCACTTTTACGTATATACAAAACAGACCTTATAGTTCTTTGTGAAGAAGAGGATTATTCCTATGCCGTTGACCAAAGTAATCTACAGACGAAGTATAGACGCAATGAAATTCGTCTGGATATACTGCCCTATTTGGGGAAATATAATGGGCAGATATCACAATCGCTTAACCAATTAGCAAGTATGATGGTTGTTGAAGATGATTATTTAGAGTTAGCTGCCGAACAAATGTTTAGAGAATTAGTGCGAATGAATGGCGGAATATTAACCTTAGAGGCATCAGCCTTCGTAAGGGTACATGTCGCTTTACAACGGCGGTTGATTAAACTAATATTAAATTATATGTCAATCGACTCAGAAGTAATTGACTACAACAAGATTGAGTCTCTTCGAGAAGGCATCATGAGCAATCATTCAACGACCTGGATCAGACATCTTGGCGGAGGAACCGAATGCATACGCGAATATGATGCCATTACATTTCAACCTGTGACACATATGGAAAGATTGAGCTATACATATGAATTAAGTACAGCTGTTCCTGAACATATGGTGAAGGAGATTGGAAAAGTTCTAAGAATGTCTATCGAGCCCAAACATACAATGTTATGGTCAAGATCAACATTAGGTGAAGATCAAGCCATCTTTGATGTGGATCAATTAATATTTCCTTTATATTTGCGCTCGAGACGCGATGGGGATACTATAAGAGTTATGGGCTTGAACGGTAGTAAAAAGGTGAAGGATATTTTCATAAATGATAAAATACCTCCATCGGTTCGTTCGAAGATTCCAATGATTGTGGATGCCAATAACAACATCATTTGGATACCAGGGATACGGCGCTCCGAACATGCACCTATTGAACAACAGACCACATCGATTCTTCATTTATCACTCGAAGATACAAAGACGTTGGAAATGGGTTAATAGTAAAGGTATGAATGGTCTCATAGCGAAACATAGGAGGTTCAGTCAGTTGCAGAAAGATATACTAGAAGTACTCATTAGTGAAGAACAAATCAAGGAGAAAGTGGCAGAACTCGGAGCTAAGTTAAGTGAGGAGTATGCAGGTCGTAATCCACTAGTTATCTGTGTGTTAAAGGGTGCTTTTGTGTTTATGGCAGATGTGATCAAACATATTACCGTGCCATTGGAGATTGATTTCATGGCGGTATCAAGTTACGGTGCATCCACCCAATCTTCAGGTGTAGTCAAAATCATTAAGGATCTTGACGTATCTGTAGAGGGGCGAGACGTCCTGATTGTAGAAGATATTATAGATAGTGGGCTTACCCTTAGTTATTTAATTGAGTTATTAAATAATCGGAAGGCCAAATCAACTTGTGTCGTTACACTATTTGACAAACCTGTTGGTCGTACGGTAAATTTACAAGCAGATTATACTGGCTTTATATTACCAGATGCCTTTGTTGTAGGTTATGGGTTAGATTATGCGGAGAAATACCGAAATCTACCTTATGTAGGAGTATTGAAGCCAGAAATATACAACAGTTAGTACAGTAATCCTAAGGTATAGTCTTTTTGACTTAACCTCAATTGAGATAGACTGTTTCACTATGGTAAAATAACTTAAGTGTCTTGAGAGGAGGTTCGGGATGAATCGGTTCATCCGTAATTCTGGTTTTTATTTGATTCTATTCTTAGTCGTGGTGGGTATTGTTCAATTTCTCAGTAATAACCAGGAGGCTGCTGACGCCCCTAAATATAACGAAATACGTCAGCAGATAAAACAAAATAACATTGAAGAAATGAAGGCTCAATTTGATGGTTATGCCTATCTTGTGACTGGTAAATATAAGAAGGCTGTAAACGGCAAGTCTGAGACCTTTACGACTTATATTCCGGACAATGATTTCGCTTTGGAAGAAGTCATTCAATTAAGTGAGAAGAATGGTTTTAGTCTTGAATTGAAGCCAATGGAAGGTCAAAGTGTTTGGTTGACTTTATTGTCCTCCTTCATTCCCTTAATTCTAATGTTCGTCCTCTTCTTCTTTATCTTTAATCAATCGCAGGGTGGCGGCGGCAAGGTCATGAACTTTGGTAAGAGCAAAGCCCGGTTATATAATGAAGAGAAGAAGAAGGTCTCATTTGAGGATGTTGCAGGTGCTGATGAGGAGAAGCAGGAACTCGTTGAGATTGTTGACTTCTTGAAGGATCCTCGTAAATTCGCAGCTGTAGGGGCACGTATTCCAAAAGGGGTACTGTTAGTCGGCCCTCCAGGTACAGGTAAGACATTGTTAGCCCGTGCAGTAGCTGGAGAAGCAGGTGTTCCATTCTTCAGTATCTCAGGTTCTGACTTTGTAGAGATGTTCGTTGGTGTCGGTGCTTCACGTGTTCGCGATTTATTCGAGAATGCCAAGAAGAATGCTCCATGTATCATCTTTATTGATGAGATTGATGCTGTAGGTCGTCAGCGTGGTGCTGGTCTTGGTGGTGGACATGATGAACGCGAACAAACACTAAACCAATTGCTTGTAGAAATGGACGGTTTCGGAGGCAATGAAGGTATTATTATTGTTGCAGCAACGAACCGTGCAGATATATTAGACCCTGCGTTACTTCGTCCAGGGCGTTTTGACCGCCAAATCACGGTTGATCGTCCAGATGTTAGAGGTCGTGAAGCTGTATTGAAAGTACATGCGCGTAATAAGCCAATGACAGATGATGTGAGATTAGATGTTATTGCTAAACGTACTACTGGATTTACAGGTGCGGATTTAGAGAATTTATTGAATGAATCGGCATTAATTGCAGCACGCCGTAACCGTAAAGATATATCTATGGATGAAGTGGATGAAGCGATTGATCGCGTCATTGTGGGTACAGAGAAGCGTAGTCGTGTCATCAGCGATCGTGAGAAACGAATTGTTGCTTATCACGAAGCAGGGCATACCATCGCTGGTTACTTCTTGGAGCATGCTGATATGGTTCATAAGGTTACCATCATTCCTCGTGGACGCGCAGGTGGTTACGTAATTATGCTTCCGAAGGAAGATCGGATGCTTGTTACGAAACAAGAATTGTTTGATAGAGTCACGGGTTTACTTGCTGGGCGTGTGGCAGAAGAAGTATTTATTGGTGAAATTGGTACAGGTGCTTACAGTGACTTCCAACAAGCAACAGCTATCGTTCGTAGTATGATTATGGAATACGGAATGAGTGAAAAGTTAGGTCCAATGCAGTTCGGTTCATCCCAAGGTCAAGTATTCCTAGGAAGAGATATTGGACATGAGCAGAACTATAGTGATTCTATTGCGTATGAAATCGATCAGGAAATGCAGAACTTTACTAATTATTGTTATGAACGTTGTAAAGATCTACTGATTAAGCATACTAAGGAAATGCATCTTATTGCGAATACGCTATTGGAAAGAGAAACATTGGAGATTGATCAGATTAAACAACTGATTGATGAAGGATTCATTACGGAAGCTCCGGCCAAGGAGACAGTATCCACCGATACTCCTTCTGAACCTGAGGGCACTCCCATTGTTGAAACCGTAGGTGATGTTACCGTTCGTATTCTTCCTAAGAGTGATGAGGAAGATCCAAGCGATTCAGGTAATGGCGGTGGAATACCACCTGAGAGTAAATAAGATTTAAGACGCAGAATAGATAATATTCAGGAAGCCCGCCTCACACTGTTGTGTGAAGGGGGCTTCTTATTTTGCGTCATAAATAGGTATTGTTGAACACTATTTATAAGGAAATTGGGTGCTATAGAAGGCAAACATTCATAATGAGCATACAAACGTTTCTTTTACATACACATTTAGCTAAGGACGTTGATTGACAGCGCGATGAACCTTGTGTAAATTAGTTGATGAACAACCCTAGCTTCTTACAATGATTAGGTATAACATAAAAGATAAAAAATAACGTCAATTAGCCAAATGATGATATTTATATAGATATATAATTGGGGGGAAGAAACGTGGAAGCTCTCGCATTAGAACGTAAGGCGCAACAGAATAAAGAATTAACAGAAAGACTTATGGAACTAAAGAAAGAACGTAATGCGATTATCTTAGCTCATTATTATCAACGAGATGAAATCCAAGAGGTAGCTGACTTTAGAGGGGATTCCTTTCTTCTTGCACAAAAGGCTGCAGAAACCGATGCTGAAGTCATTGTTTTCTGTGGTGTCCATTTCATGGGCGAAAGTGCAAAGATACTTGCACCGAATAAGACGGTATTGATACCTGATGAACGGGCAGGTTGCCCTATGGCAGATATGGTGAATGTGGAGGGCCTTCGTAAGTTAAAGGCACAGCATCCCAATGCAAAGGTCGTTACTTATATTAACTCTTCTGCAGAGATCAAGGCAGAGACGGATATTTGTTGTACTTCAGCGAATGCCGTGAGAGTCATTCAATCTGTGGATTCCGATGAGATTATTTGGGTTCCAGATAAGAATTTAGGCCATTATGTTCAACAACATACAGACAAGAAGTTAATTATTTGGGAAGGTTATTGTAATACACATGATATGTTGACCGTGAAAGATGTTTATGAGATGAAAGCTAAATATCCTGATGCTCTTTTTGTCGTACATCCAGAATGCCGACCTGAAGTCGTAGAATTAGGTGATTTCGTAGGCAGTACGACAGCTATTCTAGAATACTGCAGAACGTCCGATGTGAAGCAATTTATTGTTGGTACGGAGGATGGCACAGGTTATCAGCTTCGATTGGATAGTCCAGATAAGACCTTTCACTTTGCTACGAAGTTCCTAGTATGTCCTAATATGAAAGTGAACAATCTGAAAAAGCTTGTGAAGTGTCTGGAGACCATGAAGCCTCAAATCTATGTACCTCCAGCAGTTGCTGAAAAGGCCAGAGTTTCCCTAGAGCGCATGTTACAGGTTAAGTAGCATGCGCTACTCCTTCTCTTAAGATAGGTGAACAACACTATGATTCCACGATATTTGGTAGATTTCAATCTAGAAAGTTTACCTAAGGTAAGTACGGATGTTATTGTCATCGGATCTGGTATTTCCGGGTTATTCACAGCGATTAAGTTAGCTGAGAATCAACAAGTAATCATAATTACCAAGGGTCCTCTAGAGGAAAGCAACACACGTTATGCACAAGGTGGAATTGCAGCGGTTATTTCAGAGGATGATTCACCAGCTTCCCATCGGCAGGACACGCTGCTTGCGGGGGCTGGTCTTTGTTCATCTTCAGCAGTCGATATCCTTGTGAACCAAGGCTCAATTGGCGTTAGAGAGCTTATGAAGCTTGGTACGACCTTTGATGAGGATGATGGCGAATTAGCACTTACACAAGAAGGTGCTCATAGTCATAGACGTATTCTACATGCGAATGGAGATGCAACAGGTTCCGAGATTGTCAGAGCCTTATCTGAGCAAGTGAAAAAAAGTCCAAACATTCAGGTGTGGGATTATCATTTCGCGCTAGATATCATCACCGATGAAGAGGTATGTGTAGGTGTATTAGTACAGACACCAGAAGGCAAGCGTGTCTTTGTACAAGCAGATGCAACCATTCTATGTTCCGGTGGATCGGGTCAATTATACCGATACACGACTAATCCCGAAGTAGCCACTTCCGACGGTATTGCTATGGCGTACCGTGCAGGAGCTAAGATTAGGGATATGGAGTTTCTTCAATTTCATCCTACTGCCTTATGTTATCCTGAGGCTCCACGGTTTCTTATATCGGAAGCTGTACGTGGCGAAGGTGCGATTCTACGAAATATTAAAGGCGAGCCGTTTATGTTCAAATATCATGAGATGCTTGAACTCGCTCCACGCGATATTGTAGCAAGGGCAATTGTTAGCGAAATGGAAGAGACACAATCAACGTTTGTATATTTGGATATGACCCATGAGGCACCAGAATTCATTAAACGTCGATTTCCTAACATTATGGAGACGTGTATGAAATATGGATTGGATATGACAACAGATTGGATACCTGTAGCTCCTGCTGCTCATTATATAATGGGCGGAGTTCAGACTGACCTATGTGGAGAGAGTAACATATCTAGACTGTTTGCATGCGGGGAATCCTCTTCTACAGGGGTACATGGTGCCAATCGTCTAGCAAGTAATTCATTAACAGAAGCACTGGTGTTTGGTCATCAGATTGTAAGTAGAGTAAAGGAGTTGCCTGCACTGAATTGGTCTAGCGTTCCGCTCGTGGTAGAATATAATCGAGTGGACACGAATACAGAACCAATGAAAGAACGGCGGTTGAAACTCCAAAAGGCCATGGTGCGAAATGCAGGACTACGTCGCACGGAGGAGTTGCTGGTGAAGGGGCTAGAAGAGCTGCATCGTCATTTACCCGTTCTCCAATCGAAATTATTCAAAAGGGAAGAATTTGAGTTTGCAAATATGCTTACATGTTCACTACTAATTACCCAGGCTGCTCTAGCACGTAAAGAAAGCCGAGGCGCACATTATCGGTCTGATTATCCAGATCGTGATGATCAGAATTGGCAGAAGCATCTAATACAAAGACATAAGCATGAGATTGTGGAGGAGCATAGTGATGATGTTTAATGGATACAATGAAAGCCTAGTGGATTCGATTCGTCAATGGTTAAGAGAAGATGTAGGTTCAGGCGACATTACCTCACTTTCAACAATACCTCAAGGACATCTGTCTAAAGGGATTATTCATGCCAAAGAAGATGGTATTATAGCAGGTATTCCGTTGGTAGAACTCGTATTTCAGATTGTAGACCCATCGCTTTCATTCGTAGCCCATGTGAATGAAGGGGAATGGATTAGCAAAGGAACCATACTTGCAGAGGTAGAAGGAAGTACACATAGCATTCTTACAGGTGAGCGAATTGCTCTAAACCTATTGCAACGACTGTCCGGTATAGCTACGAAGACACAAGCCTTCGTGAAGGCTCTTCAAGGGTTACCAACTCGTCTTGTAGATACACGTAAGACAACGCCAGGTCACCGCATGCTAGAGAAGTATGCCGTACGGGTTGGAGGTGGTGCGAACCATCGATTTGGGCTATATGATGCTGTGATGATTAAGGATAACCATATAAAAGGTGCAGGTAGTATAGCGCAAGCAGTGAGCCGTGCAAGAGCACATATTCCACACACCATGACCATAGAAGTGGAAACAGAGAATTTTGAACAAGTGAACGAGGCGATTGAAGCTGGGGCTGATATTATTATGTTGGACAATATGAGTACCACGCTTATGAAAAAGGCTGTAAAAGCCATTCGTTCCACAGCACCACACATCAAGATTGAGGCTTCTGGGAATGTATCACTAGAGACTATTCATGGAATGGCTTCTTGTGGCATAGATATTATCTCGGTAGGCCAACTAACATATTCCTTCAACAGTTTAGATATTAGTCTTGATCTCAATGCCAAGAAGGAGGGTCAAGGGTCATGATTCTTGTTGTTGACATAGGCAATACGAACATCGTATTAGGCATCTACAAGAATATGGAGTTAGCACACCATTTCCGTCTGAGTACATTACGTCAATCTACAGTGGATGAGTTAGGTGTGATGATTTTTAATCTATTCAGAATGTCTACTATTTCAATTGATGAAATAGAAGGTGTAATTGTATCCTCTGTTGTACCGCCATTGGTTCATGTGTTTGAGGATATGTGTCAGAAGTATATGAATATCGTACCATTAGTCGTTGGTCCAGGAATTAAGACGGGCTTGAACTTACGTTATGAGAACCCTAGAGAAGTGGGTGCTGACCGCATCGTCAATGCCGTAGCTGCTGTTAATAAATATAAGGGGCCATTGGTTGTAGTTGATTTCGGTACGGCCACCACATTTGATTGTATAGATCAGGAGAGTAATTACCTTGGAGGTGCCATCGTCCCTGGGATAGGTATCTCAACCGAAGCGCTGTATCAAAGGGCATCGAAATTGCCACGGATAGAGCTTGAGAAACCTAAAAAGGTGATCGGCCGTAATACGATACATGCCATGCAATCAGGTATTATATTTGGCTATGCTGGTCAAGTGGATGGCATTATAGCAAGAATAAAGATCGAGATGAACGCGCCAAATCTAAAGGTTATTGCTACAGGAGGCATGGCGGAATTGATCGCCAGTGAGACGACATCAATACATGAGGTAGAAGAAATGCTTACCCTTGAAGGATTGCGTATTATTTACTATAAGAACCAATGAGACTTATTAGATGCTTAAAAAGAATAGGGTTATGATAACGACTAACTAGGGGGTTATGACAACATGGATAACAGAAAGGATCGCTTGATCCGAGGAACAGCTATGAATGGTCGTGTTCGCGTATTCATGGTGCAAACGACCAACCTTGTAGATGAACTTCGATCAAGACATGATACATGGCCAACAGCTACAGCTGCTATGGGTAGAACATTAACAGCTGGAGCGATGATGGGTGCTATGCTCAAAGGCAAGGAAAAATTAAATATTCAGGTCAAAGGCGATGGACCGATCGGTCATATTGTCGTTGAAGCTAATGCAATAGGTGATATTAGAGGTTATGTAACACATCCACATGTTCATCTACCCAGTAATAGCTTGGGTAAGCTTGATGTCGCAGGCGCAGTTGGAACTACTGGGTTTATTCACGTAATCAAGGATCAGGGACTGAAGGAATGTTATACAGGTAGTACCCCGATCATTTCAGGTGAGATTGCAGAAGATATGACTTATTATTTCGCTGCATCAGAACAGACGCCCTCTGCTGTGGGGTTAGGGGTATTGGTAGGTACAAATAATGAGGTCATGGAAGCTGGAGGTTTCATTATCCAACTTATGCCTGGTCTTCATGATGACGAGATTACAGTGGTTGAAAAAGCCGTAAGCACATTTCCCCCAATTACCTCACTAATGGACCAAGGGTTGGATTTGGAGGAAATGCTTCATCGATTGCTACCAGATGCAGAGATTCTAGAAGAAATGGATATACGTTTCCAATGTCAATGTTCGAAGGATCGCGTGGAAAAGACACTTATTAGTCTAGGACAAAGCGAGATTGAACAGATCATTGCAGAAGATGGGCAGGCTGAAGTCGTATGTCATTTCTGTAATGAAGCATTTTCTTTTAATAAAGTAGAGCTTCAACAAATTATGCAACAACTCGCTCTTTAGAGATGATGAGAATGAATACAAGAGAAAGATGGCTACTAGGCGTCATTGTGATGTTAGGAATTAGTGTCCTCATCATGGGATCGTTGATTGTGATTCGCGGACTTCATAAAACAGATACATCACAGCGACGAACAAATGATGCCGTAGCCCTTTTTAAGCAAGAGTCGATTTCTGAGCAAGAATGGCTAGTAGAACTAAAACGTAAGCATGGTTATGATGTATTGGTTCATATGTTGAACCGTAAAGCGGTGTATGAAGAAGCGAAGGCATTAGATATTGATATCTCATCAGATGAAGTCTTGAGGAAGTTGAAGAAAGATATCATGGGTTATGATTCTGAAGAATCCTATTATCATGAGATGGAGACACAACTAAGTCTTTCACCTGAAGATGTTATGATGGAGATGAGATATAGGTTAACGTTAGAGCGTATCGCCATATCAGATATTGTGATTACGGATGAAGAGATAGAGCAGTATTATGAGGAGAATAAAGACCAGTTCGAAGCGCGTAAACAGTTTCAACTAGCTGTTATTAAAGTAACAAGCCAGAAGGATGCTGATGAAATATTGAATGAGCTCGATCAAGGAGCAGACTTCAATGAGATGGCAAGCCAATTCTCAATAGATGCTAGCAGTCGTGACATAGGCGGGAGAATAGGGGCAGTGGAATCGAACGATCCATTTTTGCCGCAAGAGATGCTCAGTGCAGCTGGTACAATGAACATGAATGACATTGCAGGTCCATTTCAATGGGATGATGATTATGTCATTATTCAGCTAATCGATACGATTGTGGAAGAGCAAGAGGAGATAGAATTCATCCGCCAATCCATTGCCAAACAGCTTGCTTTAAATAAAGCCATGCCCCTTACCCAGTTAGAAGATATCTTAAGGGAGAAATACCAAGCTAGGATGTTGGTGTATATTCCTTCAACCTAAACATGTTTAATACAACAGTTAATAACTGTGTTCTTTTGTGGAATACTTTGCTTTACAGTTTATGATAACTGTTAGTAAAGTATTTTTTATATAGTGTGTTGACAAGGGACTAAATAGTTTGATAATATGATGTTACTAAATACCTACTGAATTACTCGGATTAACAAAAAAGACATAAAACATAAAAATCTAATGACTTGAATGGTACAGAAACATCTAAAAATATCCTCGGGAGGGCTTATCCATGGCAAAAGTCGTAAATAATGTAACAGAGTTAATTGGAGGAACACCGCTAGTTCGCTTAAATCGTTTAGTATCTGAAGACAGTGCTGAGATCTACCTCAAATTAGAGTATCAGAATCCAGGTTCCAGTGTGAAGGATCGTATTGCAATCAGTATTGTAGAAGAAGCAGAGCGAGATGGTAGTCTTAAGCCAGGTGGCACTATTGTTGAAGCTACAAGTGGTAACACAGGAATTGGGTTGGCTATGGTAGCCGCAGCTAAAGGATATAAGTCAGTTATTGTAATGCCTGAGACTATGAGCTTAGAGCGCCGCAATCTATTGCGCGCTTATGGTGCAGAGCTTATCCTAACGCCAGGATCCGAAGGTATGAATGGTGCTGTTAGTAAAGCTGAGGATATCGTGAAGGAGAACCCTAGCTATTTCATGGCAGAGCAATTTAAGAACTTAGCGAACGTGAAGATTCACCGTGAGACTACAGGACCAGAGATTGTGGAAGCGATTGAGTCTATCGGGGGCACTTTGGATGCCTTTGTTGCAGGAATCGGAACAGGCGGTACAATTACGGGCGCTGGAGAAGTTCTGAAGCAACAATACCCGGATATTAAGATCTATGCTGTAGAGCCAGCTGCTTCACCAATCTTAGCAGGCGGTAAGCCAGGACCACACAAAATTCAAGGATTAGGTGCTAACTTTATCCCGGAAATCCTTAATCAAGATATATATGATGAGATCATTCATATCGAGAATGAAGAAGCCTTTGAATATGCACGTCGCGTAGCTACAGAAGAGGGTATTCTATCCGGGATTTCTTCAGGCGCTGCTGTAGCTGCTGCACTTAAAGTTGCGAAACAATTAGGAAAAGGAAAACGTATCGTTGTTATTATTCCTAGTAATGGTGAACGCTACCTAAGTACACCGCTTTACAATTTCGAGGGCTAATCTAATCCCTTAGAGTGTACGAATCAGCTAAACCCCTATTGCGCTATATTGCCAATAGGGGTTTTCTATTGATAATATCAATAGATTAGATACAATAATGATAAAAAGCATGATGTAACGCTATAAAAAGGACTAAGCATATGCTTCCGAAGCAAGCTTTTTAAGAAGTGTCATATGTAGGTTGAACTAAATTCAAAAAAGCTAAGCATATGCTTTCGATGCAAGTCCTTTTTACGAAGTAAAGCATGATGTAACGCTATAAAAAGAACTTTTAGGAGATGATAAGGTGGCTTCAAATGTAATAACTCCATTGGTGCAATGGGAGCAGTGGTCGACGGAAGGGTGGAGTATGCTACCTTATCTTGTTCAGATGAAGTGTCAAGCTCTGCCATTGACATGGACAAGTGCCTGGGAATCGGCATCGCCTTATGCTGTTGTGCTAGAGAGTGGCAAGGGTGGACGGTATACCTATTTGGGTATTAGACCTGAGTCAGTTATCACGGGTAAGGATACGGACGCAAATATCTTACATCTTTGTTCCGGTGAGAATGACAAAGTGTCCGGAGATCCGCTTCAACTTATCAAGCAATGGATGGCACCATATCATTCCCCCCGGATGGACCATGAGCAATGTCCACCTTTTGTAGGAGGTTGTGTCGGCTTTATTGGATACGATGTTGCTCGTACTCTGGAGAGGCTCCCAACAGTGGCAGAAGATAACCCATCCATTCCCGATTATATATGGATGAGAATGGATGAAGTATGGATTTATGATCATCACGAGCAAATAGTTACGTGCGCGGTACATTTGCCAATAAGTAAGGAAAACGCAGGTAGCGACTACGCCTCGCTGGCTGCATTGTATAAGAAAGCTGAGCTTAGAGCGGCGGCGATGATGAATAGTTGGCATTCCTTTATTGCGTGCAACACCGAACAAGATAGCCATGGAGCGGTAGAACGCAATCAGCGATTGGAACAATTGAAGGTATTTGAGGAAATGGAACAGAGTCAATCGTTAGATAAGTCTGCTCAGCAGCTGTGGCCAGGCATGTTATCGGGATTCTCCCAAGAGTCCTTTGAAAAGGCTGTCCTACGCATTCAAGAATATATTAGGCAAGGTGATGTCTTCCAAGTGAATCTGTCCCTTCGCCAGGAGGTTGAATTACACTCTTCACCTGAGCAAATATATGAATGGCTTCGTTTGTTAAATCCATCTCCCTATATGGGAATGCTTAGATCACCTGACTTCTCGTTAGTTAGCGGATCTCCTGAATTGCTCGTGAAATTGGAGAAGGACAAGGTAAGTGCTCGACCCATTGCTGGAACAAGACGAAGGGGCAATACGGTTATTGAGGATGAAGCGATGGCTTCCGAGCTTATGATGAATGAGAAGGAACGTGCCGAGCATATCATGTTAGTCGATCTGGAACGTAATGACATCGGACGTATAGCTGCATATGGTTCTGTGCATGTCCCCGAGTTCATGACGATCGAATATTACTCTCATGTGATGCATCTTGTATCCCAGGTAGAGGGAAAGGTAGCGTCAGGTAAGGGTGTATATGAAGTGATTGCGGCTCTATTTCCTGGGGGAACGATCACAGGTGCGCCCAAAATCCGAACGATGGAGATCATTGAGGAACTTGAGCCTGTGCGTCGTGGTCCGTATACAGGGTCTATGGGATGGATTGACTATAATGGTAATATGGAATTAAATATTATTATACGTACATTGGCCATACAAGATGGTAAGGGATATATTCAAGCTGGAGCGGGTATCGTGGTAGACTCCGATCCATATCGGGAATATCGGGAATGCCATAACAAGGCAAAGGCGATGATCAAGGCCGTATTATGTAGTGAAGAGGAAACAGCTGTAAAGCATGTATAAGGGGGATATGAAATGATATTAGTGCTGGATAACTACGACTCCTTTACTTATAACTTGGTTCAGTATTTAGGTGAATTGGGTCAAGAGGTAAAGGTCTATCGCAATGATGAGATTGATATTGCAGGCATTAGAGAGCTGGCACCAGATTATATCCTATTATCTCCGGGGCCTTGTACACCGAACGAGGCAGGGATTAGTCTGGAGACGATTGAACACTTTAAAGGAATCATTCCGATATTTGGTGTGTGCTTAGGGCATCAAGCGATAGGACAAGCCTTTGGCGGCAAGGTCATACGTGCAGAGCGTTTAATGCATGGCAAGACCTCACCCATACTTCATGGTGGAACATCCGTATTTGCAGGATTACCCTCACCTTTTACGGCAACTAGATATCATTCGTTAATCGTAGAGCGGGAGAGCTTACCAGATTGTTTAGAGATTACTGCTGAGACTGAAGAAGGAGAAATTATGGGGTTACGTCATAAAGAATACGCTATTGAAGGTGTTCAATTCCATCCGGAGTCAATCATTACAGATCATGGATTACAGATACTACGTAACTTCTTAGAGCAATCATCTGTACAGAAGGCATGAACTTCATTGGCATGAATTTCGATATTGTTCGAGATATAGATGCACGGGTATCTGTGATGGATCATGGACTGCTCTATGGTATGGGTCTTTTTGAGACATTTCGTACTTACCATGGCATCCCCTTTTTATTAGATCGACACTTAACAAGGATATCTGAGGGATGTAGGTACCTTGGGATTCAGTATGACAAAGATATAGATGCAACTGCTACTTGGATTGCGGATGTGATGAAGGCTAACGGATTACAAGAGGCTTATATTCGATACACGATCAGTGCGGGTGAAGATATGCTGGGGTTGCCAGCCAAGGAATACAGTAACCCTACACATATCCTTATGGTAAAAGAACTTCCAAAACCCGACCCGGATCTATATATTCATGGCAAAGGATTGCAAAGACTTTCTACGCCTCGCAATACACCTGAGGGACCCATACGTCTGAAGTCATTGCATTACATGAATAACATTATAGCGAAGCGGGAATTGATGAGTTATCCATCAGCAACCCAGTATCAAGCCGAAGGGCTGATGTTGAATGCCGAGGGAGTTATCGCTGAGGGGATCGTAAGCAATGTGTTTTTTGTGCGGGAAGAAACGATTTATACACCACATATAAATACCGGCATACTACCCGGAATTACAAGGGAACTCGTATTGCAATTAGCTCAGCACGAGGGTCTAGATTGCGAGGAAGGCTGGTATTCTTGGGCAGACTTAGCAAATGCGGATGAGATATGGATGACTAGTTCGATTCAAGAGCTAATTCCAGTAACGTCACTTCTATTAGAAAACGGTACTTGCATCACCATCCGGGACGGTAAGGTTGGTCCGATAACACGCAAGCTTTTACAACTTTATCGACAGAAGGCAGGAATTCATCTATGAGAACAACCATTTATGACCGTACGTATTCCTGTGGACCAACGCAATTAAGATTAGGTCAGTCGACATTAATCATGGGTATATTGAATGTTACACCCGATTCATTCTCGGATGGCGGACAATACATGAATACAGAACTGGCTGTTCAACATGCGCTTCAGATGATAGCGGACGGAGCAGATCTAATTGATATAGGCGGAGAGTCTACTAGACCTGGGTCAACGCAAGTGGGGATGAAGGAGGAATTGGCTCGTGTTATTCCTGTCATTAAAGCCATTCATCAAGCCGCCCCACATATTCCAATATCGGTGGATACGTATAAAGCTTGCGTTGCTCGACAAGCCATTCAAGCTGGAGCCCATATCATCAATGATATTTGGAGGGGAGTTGGGGATCCAGAGATGTTATCAACGGTGGCAGAACTTGCAGTTCCTATCATTCTGATGCATAACCGCCATGACCAGAAATACACCAACTTGATCGAGAATGTTATTCAAGATCTACAAGATAGTATCGATTTAGCTCTTCAAGCAGGTGTACATAAAGACAATATTATGGTTGACCCCGGTATAGGTTTTGCAAAAGATTATGATGACAATATACAAGTGATGATGGGGCTTGATACACTATCTAATCTTGGATATCCGGTGTTGCTTGCAACATCACGTAAGAAGTTCATTCGCACCGCACTAGATTTACCTGTGGATGATATTGTTGAAGGCACAGCAGCTACTGTCGCCTTTGGTATTGCACAAGGTTGTCAGATTGTTCGTGTACATGATGTAGCTGCTATAAAACGAACCGTTCAAATGTGCGACGCCATGTTGTATGGATCGGCAGGATCCAATATAGTACATAAATTGTAGGATAGGGGCGATGAAGTAGATGGATAAAATGGTTATGCATCGAATGGAGTACTACGGATATCACGGTGTATTTGAAGAAGAGAGAAAGCTTGGTCAACGTTACTATATTGATTTAGAGATGGAAATAGATCTGCGCGAAGCGGGGGAAACGGATGACTTAACGAAGACGGTTAATTATGCTGAAGTACATAAAAGTGTCAAAGACATCGTTGAGAACAGATCCTTCCAATTAA
Organism: Paenibacillus sp. CMAA1364; assembly: GCF_054373195.1. NCBI lineage: Bacteria > Bacillati > Bacillota > Bacilli > Caryophanales > Paenibacillaceae > Paenibacillus > Paenibacillus sp. CMAA1364. Next base: position 56,568 of record NZ_JBITNB010000020.1, read on the forward strand.
TCGAAGCTTTAGGAGAAGTGATTGCATCATCGTTATTAGACACTTATACTAGTATCTGTGCATTGACGGTCAAAGTGACCAAACCGCATCCTCCGTTTGATATTCACTTTCAAGGTGTAACGGTGGAGCTGTTCAGAACAAGGAAGTGAGAGCCCATCATGAAATCACATTTCACCTCTGAGCGATCAGAGGCTTATATTGCTTTAGGCGCTAATTTGGGAGATCGAGAGGGTACGCTAATGGAAGCCATAGAGCGACTGCACGCACATTCTCGAATCAACGTCCTGCGATCGTCGCATCTATATGAGACGGAGCCTGTAGGTTATGTAGACCAACCTAGCTTCCTCAATATGGCAATCACGGTCGAGACGGATTTAGAACCACATTCACTTTTGCAGGTGATGCAAGGGATAGAACGTGAATTAGGACGTGTACGTCATATTCATTGGGGTCCTCGGACAGTTGATCTAGATCTACTGTGGATGGAAGGGTTAATTGAATCTACAACGGATCTTATTCTGCCACACCCTCGCATGGCAGAACGTGCATTTGTTCTTGTTCCATTAAATGATATTGTTTCGATGGAGGAATCCACTGGTTTATATACTGTCATTAAGTCAGCACTTGAGAGGCTAGATGGAAAGGAAGGGATACTGCTATGGAGAACTTACAATTGGCTTCCCGGATCCGTGCCTTCAGAAAGTTAAAAGGTTACACGCAGCAACAACTGGCATCTGAGATGGGTGTATCGCTTGTTATATTAGGAGAAATTGAACGTGGCAATCGGCACGTGGAAGTTCAAATTTTAAATAAAATTGCAGATTCCTTAGGAATTACGGTTGAGGATCTGACGAATAACGTAAAAATCTAGAAGTAACACAATAAAAACTCAGAGCCTATGCTTTCGAGGTGAGTTTTTAAGAAGTAAATCTAGAAGTAACACAATAAAAACTCAGAGCATATGCTTTCGAAGTGAGTTTTTAAGAAGTAAATCTAGAAGTAACACAATAAAAACTCTTAGGGGATCTAACATGCTAAAAATTGGCGATATAGAAATGAAGAATCAAGTCGTGCTTGCTCCTATGGCGGGTGTATGTAATCCTGCCTTTCGATTAATTGCCAAAGAATTCGGCACAGGGTTAGTATGTGCTGAGATGGTCAGCGGCAAAGCAATCGTTCATGGTAATAAGCGGACACAGGAAATGCTCTTCGTTGATGATCGCGAGAAGCCGCTGAGCCTACAAATTTTTGGTGGGGACCGTAATTCACTGGTAGAAGCGGCTAAAGTCGTAGATCGTGAGACGAACGCTGATATCATTGATATTAATATGGGATGTCCAGCACCCAAAGTGACCAAAGTCGATGCAGGAGCACGCTGGCTTCTAGATCCCAAAAAGATATATGAAATGGTAGCTGCAGTAGTTGATGCCGTAGATAAGCCTGTAACCGTGAAGATGCGTACGGGATGGGATAGTGAACATATATATGCTATAGAGAATGCTCAAGCCGTAGAACGTGCTGGCGGTAAAGCGGTCAGTATCCATGGTAGAACGAGAGAGCAGTTGTACACAGGTCATGCGAACTGGGACATTATTAGAGATGTGAAGCAAGCAGTATCTATCCCTGTGATCGGAAATGGAGATATCGTAACGCCTGAAGACGCACGTCGAATGTTGGAGTTAACTGGCTGTGATGGCGTTATGATTGGTCGAGGCGCACTAGGCAACCCATGGATGTTATATCGTACGATACAGTATTTACAGACTGGGGAACTGGTCGCAGACCCAACAGCAGAAGAGAAGATTAGAATTGCCATCCTGCACATGGACCGTTTAATCGCTATGAGAGGGGAAGGGATAGCTGTTAAGGAAATGCGTAAGCATTTATCTTGGTATTTGAAAGGCTTACGAGGGTCCGCTCGAATAAAGGATGGAATTATGGAAGAAACCAGACGAGATGAAATGGTGAGAATCCTGGAGGACTTTGTTGCAACACTAAACCAAGAAGATAATGACGACGATTTAGTAGCTGTGACAGCGTCAGTTAATTGAATATAACCTGTAAGCCGAGGAAACTTCATTGACTTTTTGAAATGGTTGCCATATACTTTTGCAGTATAAATTCTAATTAAGCTACAATTTTGGCAGCAGAGGATGTTCTGCGTCCTCAGATTATGCATATAGTAACACTTATAAGTATATGGACATTTTATACTATTTAATTGACAGGAGAATCGGTTTAATGAGCGATAAAGAGGTTATTCTTACACAGGAAGGTCTTAAAAGACTAGAGGATGAGCTAGAACAACTTAAGTCTGTGAAGCGTCGTGAGATTGCTGAACGGATAAAGATTGCTATTGGTTATGGTGACATCAGCGAGAACGCAGAGTATGAAGATGCTAAGAATGAACAAGCATTTATCGAGGGAAGAATCATTACACTTGAGAAAATGTTGCGCAATGCACGTATTATTAACAGTGATGATATTAATACGGATGTTGTTGGTGTCGGAGCTACAGTTATCGTTAAGGATCTAGAATTCGGGGATACCTTAGAGTATCTTATCGTAGGGACTGCAGAGTCAGATCCTCTGAATAACAGAATATCTAACGAAAGCCCAGTGGGTAAGGCTATTCTTGGTAAGCCCAAGGGTTCAGTGGTTGATGTGAACGTTCCAGCGGGTGTTGTCCAATACGAAATCATTGATATTAGGAAATAAGATTTAATAAAAAGAGGATTGTTTGAGAAGGCTTCCTGTCATGGGGAGCTTTTTTTTAAAGATATATGTCATGTCAGTTCGTGTAATGAAGATGAGGGAGATGAAATTGGATGTCGGAAGAAATAGTGAATCAAGAGAATGAACTTAGTGAGATGCTCCAGATTCGTCGCAATAAATTGGACGAGCTACGAGGGATGGGACTAGATCCATTTGGCAAAAAGTATACTAGAACACACCACGCTGGTGAGTTAGTCGCTAAATACGATTTATTCACGAATGAAGAATTAGAAGAAGAAGTGGTGCAAGTGAGTGTGGCGGGTCGTATCATGGCTAAGCGTGGTATGGGTAAAGCTATTTTTGCTCAAATTCAAGATCTAAGTGGTAAAATACAGATTTATGTGCGTCAAGACTCGGTACCTGAAACGAAGTTTGATGCTTTTCGTTTGTTTGACCTCGGTGATATTATAGGGGTAACGGGTAAAATGTTTAAAACAAAGACAGGTGAGACAACCATTAAGGTAGATGACTTAGAGATACTTACGAAATCTTTATATCCATTGCCTGATAAATATCATGGTCTAAAAGACGTAGAACTTCGTTATCGTCAACGCTATGTTGACTTAATGATGAATCCTGAAGTACAGCAGACGTTTGTCTCGCGTTCACGGATTATCCAATCAATGCGTCGCTATCTAGATTCCCTCGGATATTTAGAAGTAGAGACACCAACACTACATACTATCGCAGGTGGTGCGGCTGCTAAGCCATTTTTAACACATCACAACGCTTTAGATATGGACATGTATATGCGCATTGCGATAGAACTGCATCTAAAACGTCTTATCGTCGGTGGACTTGAGAAGGTATATGAGATCGGACGTGTTTATCGTAATGAAGGGGTGTCTACACGTCATAACCCGGAATTTACGATGATCGAGCTATATGAGGCTTACGCAGATTATCAAGATATTATGAATCTAACCGAGAACATGGTTGCACATATTGCGCAGGAGGTTCTAGGTAAGACTAAGATTGATTATCAAGGTCAAGAAATAGACTTAGCTCCAACTTGGCGTCGTGTCACGATGGTAGATGCAGTTAAGGAAGTAACGGGTGTAGACTTTGGCGTTCATATGACAGACGAGGAAGCGCGTAATCTGGCAAAAGAACATAAAGTGCCTGTAGAAGCACATAACAAGTTCGGGCATATCTTAAATGCTTTCTTTGAAGAGTTTGTTGAAGAGACCTTGATCCAACCAACCTTCATCATGGGTCATCCTGTGGAGATTTCACCTCTAGCGAAGCGAAATGCAGAAGATCCAAGGTTTACTGATCGTTTCGAGTTATTCATCGTTGCTAGGGAACATGCCAATGCATTTACAGAATTGAATGACCCTATTGATCAACGTCAACGATTCGAATCTCAATTATTAGAACGTGAACAAGGAAATGATGAAGCACACGATATGGACGATGACTTCATCCAGGCACTAGAGTATGGAATGCCACCTACAGGTGGGCTTGGAATCGGGATTGATCGTCTGGTAATGCTTCTAACGAATTCAGCTTCCATCCGTGATGTTCTATTATTTCCACATATGCGTCCTTTGAAGGACCGTTAATCACAGTAAGGATATGAAGTTGGGCATATGGAGACACCGATGTGGTCCTTCCTAGTGAAGGCAATATCGGTGTTTCTTCTATAATAAAAGGTGAAGAAAGTATCATTTTATAAAAAGAATAAAAAAGACTTGCAATCATAATCTGTACGTGATATATTCTTATTCCGGCCATTAAAACAATA